>JBIOYL010000295.1:0-14672 GCA_044870185.1 Actinomycetes bacterium
CAGGCGGCGCTGTCAGCCGTGATGATCACCTCACACACGTCAGCGTTCACGGTTGCGTCTGTCCTTTCCCCAGAGCCGCCAGCAGCGCACGGACCTCCGGCTCGATGCTGGCGCTCGCGCCCAGCCGACGACGATCGTCCGTCGTCCGCGGTGGCGCACGTGACGGCAGAGGGAGCCGGCCTGTAAGCCGGCTTCTGTTCCCCTCACCGAGGAGGCGGCCATCCATCTGGGACCGGCGTTGCCGCCGGCCTCGAGCGGTCCACCAGGGAACTCGACCGGGCCAGCCTCCACGGCCGCCGGACGCGGCCGCTGCGTTCCCTACTTGACCTTGCTCCGGGTGGGGTTTGCCGAGCCGACCGGTCACCCGGCCGCTGGTGCGCTCTTACCGCACCGTTTCACCCTTGCCGCCGGCGCCGTCGGGCCGCGTGAGCCCCGACGCCGACCGGTGGCGGTCTGTTCTCTGTGGCACTTTCCTGCGGGTCGCCCCGACTGGCCGTTAGCCAGCACCCTGCCCTGTGGAGGCCGGACTTTCCTCGACCCTGGTCTCCCAGGGCCGCGACCGCCCGGCCGGCTCCCTTCTGCTGTTCCAGTATGCCAAACCGGCCGGTTGCCCGTCCTGTTTCCGATGAGATGGCTCTCGATGGGCCCTTGCCCATGCCTGCGCCTTGCCCATGCCTGCGCCTTGCCTGCGCCTTGCCCGTGCTTGCCCGTGCCTTGCCTGCGCCGGCCCCGCCTTGCCGCGCCGGTTCGGCATACTGGAAGGCGGGCACCGGCCCACCGGCCCTGGACCGGCCCACCGGCCCTGGCTCACGTCTCGAGGTCGCCATGTTCCCAGCGCTCGCCCTCGCCTTCGTCCTCATCCCCGTCGCCGAGCTCGCCGCGATCATCACGGTCGGCGAGCACATCGGCGTGCTGCCGACCATCGGCCTGCTGCTCGCCTTCAGCCTGCTCGGCGCGTGGCTGGCCAGGCGCCAGGGCTGGGCGGCCTGGCGCCGCTTCCAGCTCGCGCTGGCGGAGGGGCGCGTGCCGGCGGCGGAGGTCGGCGACGGAGCGATGATCCTGCTGGCCGCCGCCTTGCTGCTCACCCCGGGCTTCCTCACCGACCTGGTCGGCCTGCTCCTGCTCGTCCCGGTGGTGCGTCGGCTCGTGCGCCGATGGGGGGCGAGGGTTACTCTGCGCCGGGCACTGCAGGCAAGACGTGGAGGGCGGGTCCGGGGCCGCGTGGTCGTCGACGGCCCCGCGCACGAGACCAGCGTCACCTGGGGCAAACCGGAGGTCGACGACCCGCAGTCGCTCCCCCGTCGCTGAGCCGCCCCTGAGGCCTTCGGCCCATCACCGTCGCCGACGCCATCACGGTCGCCGTCGTGGGCGCGCCTGCTCGACGAGCGCCCCAAAGCCCCGGGGTCTGCCTCGGCCCGCTCAAGTGGTGGTGGTCGGCGCCGTCGTCGGGGCCTGCGTGGTCGGCTCCTGCGCCGTGGTCGGTGTGGTGGTCGGCGCGGTGGTCGGCGGGTCCGTGGGCGGCGGCGCCGTGGTCGGAGGGGCGGTCGTCGGCGGGGCGGTGGTCGGCGGCGCCGTCGTCGGCGGGGCCGTGGTCGACGGCGCGGTCGTCGGCGGGGCGGTGGTCGCCGGGGCCGTGGTCGGCGGGGCGGTGCCCGTCAGGCTCGTGTCCGGTGAGGTGGTGCCGGGTGAGTCGGAGCCCGGCGGGAAGCTCCCCAGCGGGGCGGTGCCGGACGACCGGCGCGACGCGCCCGCGCCGACACCGAACGTGGACGACGTGAACAGGCCGCTTCCGCCGCCGGCCGCGCCGCCATAGGCCGACGCGGCGGCGAGGAAGCCGGAAGGCGTGGCGCCCGGCGTCGGTGCCCCCTTGGCGGCGGTGGGGCCATCCGAAGGTGACCCGACGTCGGGTGGACGCACGCCGACGACCGTGGTCCGGGTCGTCTCGCTCGCCCCGACGACGTTGCATCCAGGGCCGCAGCCGTGCCGGTCGGCCGGGGAGAACAACACCAGGAGGACCATCGCGGCGGCAACGCCGAGGCCAGCCCAGCCGAGCACGCTCAGCCGGCGGGCCCAGCCGTAGGCCGGACGGTAGACGAAGTTGCCGCCCTTCGTGGGCGTCCTGGGGACGGGCGCCTCCTGCTTGCGTGGCGGCTCGTCCTGCTCGTCGGCTGCCATCGGCAGCGGCGCCGTGAGCGCGAGCTGCAGCTTGTCGACCCTGAACGGGCGCCGGACGAGCACGCGGGCCGGGTCGGGCGGCAGGAACCCGGTGTGCTCGTCCCGGTCGACGAGCACGATGAGACGGCCGGCGAAGCGGCGGCGTACCCGGTCCAGGACCGGTCGCTGGATCGCCGGGGGGACGTCCACGATGACGGCATCGGGCTCGAGGTCGCGGTCGCCGAGCTCGGCCGTCGAAGGCACGTCGACCAGGCGATCGCCGTCGTCGAGCAGGCCCGCCACCATGGCGGCCAAGCTCGCGTTGTGACCGAGGAGGAGCACCGTTCGAGCCAACGCATCGCCTCGTTTCTCGGCACCCCGACGACCTCGGGGTGACCGTGACCGGTTACGATCGCGATCCTGTCTGGCCTGCCTGGGACGCTGACCGCCCGGGACGCCGACCGCCCGGGACGCTCAGGCCGTTCACGCCGGCCGGCCCAGCAGACCGGCCCGCCGCGCAGGGCATCTTACCTGCCCGCGCCCGTCAGGGATACGACCCTGGCCAGATTGACTAGCCCGCGGGCGAGGTGCGCGTGCCCTGGGCCGGGCTGCCGACCGCCCCCTGCGCATCCATCGCCCTGTTGGCCAGGGCGTCGGCGGCCCGGTTGCGCCCGCGGGGGACATGCTCGAAGGTCACCTGCTCGAATGAGCGTGCCAGGCGCTTGACCTCGGCCCACAGCGGCGCCAGGCCCGGATTGCGCACGCGGTAGACCCCATTCAGCTGCTGCACCAGCAGCTGGGAGTCGGCCCGTACGCGGACCCGCCGGGCTCCGAGCGACCGTGCCCGCTCCAGCCCGGCGATGACCGCCCGGTACTCGGCGACGTTGTTGGTCGCCCAGCCGATCCCCTCGGCCACCTCGGCAAGCACCTTCCCGCCGGGGGTGGCCACGACCGCGCCGATACCGGCAGGCCCCGGGTTGCCTCGTGACCCGCCGTCGGTCGACACCACGACGTTGACAGGCGCCCCTCCTGCCTGCCCGGCGAGCGTCCTGCCGGGCCGCCCGGCGGGCGTCCTGCCTGGCCGGTCGGCGGACGCCCGCCCCTGCCCCGTGGTGGACGCCGGGGCCGCCCGCCGGTCGAGGTCGGCCCAGACGCTGATGGCGCTCATTCGACGACCAGGATCCGGCGGCAGTTCTCGCACCGCTTGATCCGCTCGGCGGGCAGCTTGCGCAAGGCGGCCAGCTCGACCGGCGACATCGCCACCCGGCAGCCCTGGCAGGTGGCGCCGACCAGCGCGGCGGCACCCACCCCGCCCTGGCGGGACCGGACCTGGTCGTAGAGGGCGAGGAGCCCATCACCGATCCTGCGGGCCAGCTCGGCCCGGGCGGCCTGCTCCACCTGGAGCTCCCGGTCGATGTCGGCCACGGCGGCGTCTCTCGCCACGGTCACCTTGGCCTGCTCGTCGGCCACCGCCGCCCGGCGGCCGGCCAGCTCGGCCAGCTCGGCCTCGAGCGTCTCGCGCATCTCCATGCGTTCGAGCAGCTCGTCTTCCAGGTCGGTCCGGCGGCGCTTGAGGGCGGCCACCTCCTGCTGGATGGCCGTGAGCTCCTTCGGGCTGGTCACCCTGCCCGAGATGGCCCGTGCCTCCTCGCTGGCAGCCTTGCCGGTCAGCATGTCGGTCTCGGTCTCGAGCCGCTGCTGCTCCCGCCGGACGGTCGCCAGCGTCCCCTGCCGCTCGGCGGTGAGCTGGTCGATCGCGGCCAGCGCGGTGCCGAGCTCGGTGAGCTTCGCGTCCTCCGCCAGGTTGGCGCGGCGATGGTTGAGCCGGTCGATCGTGGTGTCGACCTTCTGGAGCTCGAGCAGGGTGCGCTGCTCGGCGAGCGGAGCGTCCAAGCTACCTCTACTTCCACGATCGGGGCGGCAGGAAGCCAGCCTAGCTGCTCGCCGGGTCAGTACGCCTTGGCCACCAGCACCGCGTGCCGGGCCGGCGCCCCGTCGACGACGCACCGCTCCGACGGTGGTTCCTCGGCCACGATCGCACGGATCGAGGCGCCCGTGCCCTCGCCCAGGGCCTCCTCGCAGGCGTCCGAGCCACACCAGGCCATGCGGAAGAACCCGCCGCCGGCGGCCCGCGCCCGGAACGCCTCCACGCTGGTGACCGTATGGGTGTGCTCGTCCAGGAAGGCGCGCGAGTCGGCATGCAGGCTCCGCTGCAGCTCGCCGAGCAGGTCGCGGGCGGCCCTGGCGGCGCCGTCCAGCGGCACGGCAGACTTCGACCGGGTGTCGCGGCGCACCAGCGTCGCCTGGCCGGCATCCAGCTCGCGGGCGCCCAGCTCGACGCGTACCGGCACACCCTTGAGCTCCCAGTCCACCGAGCGGCGCCCGAACGACAGGTGGAAGCGCCCGTCGACGTGTGCACGCACCCCGTCGGCGCGCAGCTCGGCGGCGAGCTTCTCCGCCGCCCGGGCGACCTCCCCCTCGGCCAGCGGCACCAGCACGACCTGGTGCGGGGCGATGGCGGGGGGGAGCCGAAGCCCCCAGTCGTCGCCGTGGGCCATGATCACCGCCCCGACGTTGCGGGTCGACGTGCCCCACGACGTGGTCGCCACGTGCTTGCGCTGCCCGTCGGCGTCCAGGTAGGTGATGTCGAACGGGCGGGCGAAGTTGTGGCCGAGGTTGTGGCTCGTGCCCATCTGCAGCGCCTTGCCGTCGCGCATCAGGCCCTCGCAGGTATAGGTGCGGTCGGCGCCGGCGAACCGCTCACGGCGCGACTTCTCCCCCACCACGACGGCGACGGCCAGCGTGTCCTCCATGAACGAGCGGTACACCTCGAGCATGAGCATGGTCTCGGCCTGCGCGTCCTCGTAGGTGGCGTGGGCGGTGTGGCCCTCCTGCCACAGGAACTCGGCCGTGCGCAGGAACAGGCGCGGGCGCAGCTCCCAGCGCACCACGTTGGCCCACTGGTTGATGCACAGGGGCAGGTCGCGGTGCGACTGGATCCACTTGGCGAACAGGTGGTTGATGACCGTCTCCGAGGTCGGCCGCACGACCAGCGGCTCGGCCAGCTCCTCGCCGCCGCCGTGGGTGACGACGGCCAGCTCGGGCGAGAAGCCCTCGACATGCTCCCGCTCCTTCTCGAGGAAGCTCATCGGGATGAACAGGGGGAAGTAGGCGTTCTGGACGCCGGTGGCCTTGATGCGCCGGTCCATGTCGGCCTGCATCAGCTCCCAGATGCCGTAGCCCCACGGTCGGATGACCATGCTCCCCCGGGCCGGGCCGTTCTCGGCCAGCTCGGCCCGAGCGACGACGTCCTGGTACCACTGGGGGAAATCCTCCCCCTGGGGGGTGAGCACGGCCTGCGTGGCCACGGGCGATCACGCCTCCTCGTCGGACGGAACGTGCTGGCAGCCTACCGGCGGCCCCGCGGCCGGGCAAAGGCCGGCCGCGGGCCTGTGGACGACCGCGGGCTCAGAACAGCGCGGCGGTCAGGTCCCGCCGGTAGCGCAGGGTGAGCGGATGGGTGTCGCCGAGCAGCCGGAACACGTCCAGCATCAGCCCGCGGGCCCGGTCGCGTGGCTCGCCGGAGCCGGCACGGACCGCGGCCAGCAGCTCGGCCAGGGCCGCCTCGGACTGCCCGTCGGTCGCCCGGGCGGCCGCGGCCGCCAGCGGCGAGGACGGATCGGCCGCCTCGGCGGCCAGGCGGGCCTGGGCCAGGACGGTGGCGACCTCGGGGTCGTGCTGGACCGGGCGCAGCCATTCCAGCGCCTCCGCCGGCTGGCCGGCGTCCAGCGCCAGACGGGCCAGGCCGCTGCGGGCGGCGACGTCGCCCGGGTCGGCCTCGAGCGCGGCCCGCCAGCGCGCGGCGGCCTCGGCCGGGTCCAGGCCGGCCGCCTCGGCCGCCGGTGCCGTGGCCGGGCCGGCCAGGTCGTCCAGGAAGCGCTCGACCACCGTGGCCGGCTGGGCGCCGACGAACTCGTCGACGAGCCGGCCGCCGGCGAACGCCTTGACGGCCGGGATGCCCTGCACCTGGAACAGCGCGGCCAGCCGGGGGTTGGCGTCCACGTCCACGCGGGCGAGCACGACCCGGCCACCCCGGCTGCCGACGGCCCGCTCGAGCACCGGCTCGAGCATGTGGCAGGGCGCGCACCAGGCGGCCCAGAAGTCGACCACGACCGGCACCTGCAGGGAGCGGCGCAGGACCTCGGCCTCGAAGTCGTCCTCGGTGACATCCAGCACGTAAGAGCTCATATCCGCTTGGTACGCCTCCTGGCCGCAAGTTCGCAACCAGTACGGCTGCGACGGTCGCCTGCCGGAAGGTCCTCGTAGTAGAGCGGCACTCAGCGCTCGCCGCGGATCGCGTCGAGCGTCCGGCTGAGCGCATACGGGTCGCCTTCCAGCCGGAGGGGCTCGGGCAGTCCACGGCGGGTCGGGCGCGGCAGGCGCCCTTCCGCAATCAGCCGGTCGAGGGCGGTGCCGGTGGTCGGTGGTGGACCGAGTTCCGCGACTGGCCGCCTGCGGTCGGTGACGAGCAGCCGCTCGCCGCGCTCGACGCGGCGCAGATAGTGGCTGAGGTTGCGCCGCAGCTCGGCGACGCCGATCGTGGTGCTCATATACATGAACGTAGCACGTGGCACGATGGATGGTATCGGCTACGCCGGCGCCCGACACGCGGGGCGCCGGCCCGCCCGCACCGGGGCGGCAGCGCCGAGCCCGGCCGGCTCAGGCCTCGAGCTGGTCGGCGTGCTCCTCGAGATGGGCGACGAGGAACTCGTCGACGATCCGGGCGGCCGGCAGCTCGCCGCGTGTCTGATGGGTGCCGGTGCGGGCCAGCGCGGCCTCGTCCAGCCGGTCCAGCAGCGCCAGCACCCCGGCCACGCCCTCGTCCATGCGTACGAGCAGCCGCTCGGGGTCCTCGTGCCGGTCGCGCTCGATGGCGGCAATCCGCTCCGGGTCGGACTTGACCCGGCCGAACGGCACGCCACCGCCCTGCTCGGCCACGAGCTCGGCCTCGCGGGTCCAGTACGGCAGCAGCTCGGCAACGTGGGCGAGCACCTGCCCGCGGTCCCAGCGCTCCCCGGTGGCCGGGTCCGGGTCGGTCAGGCGGCCGGCCGGCGTCGTCGCCGCCGCGGCGCGGATGCGCCCGGCCGCGGCCAGCAGCCGCGCCCGCCACGACGCGGGACCCGCCAACGACGCGGACGCTGCCGGGGTCCCGCTCATGCGCCAAGCAGCGGACGCATCCGCTGGAAGTCGGGCGAGAACGCGGGCGAGCGCGGCTCGGCCACCGTGTTGGTCAGCTCGCCGAGGCCCTCCACGGCCAGGGTGACCTCGTCGGCCGGCTCGAGATAGGGGTACTGCTCGGCGCCGTGGACGAGCGCCAGCTCCATGATGCAGCCGGTACCACAGGTCCCCGAGCCGAGCACGTCGCCCGGCCGCACGGTGGCCGCCTCGGCCGCGTAGGCGAGCAGCTCGGCGAAGCTCCACCACATGCCGTCGAGGTTGGCCCGCGAGTACTCGACCCCGTTGACCGTGGCCGTCATGGTCGCGGCCGGCACCCGGCGCAGGCCGGCCGGGGCGAACTCGTCGGCGGTGACCAGCCACGGCCCGAGCGAGGTGGCGAAGTCCTTGCCCTTGACCGGCCCCATGGACAGCTGCATCTCCCGGCGCTGCACGTCCCGGGCCGACCAGTCGTTCATGATCGTGAACCCGGCCACGAGCCCGTCGACCTGGTCGTAGCCGACGTCGCGGACCGCACGCCCGACCACGCAGGCGACCTCCAGCTCGTAGTCGAGCTCGGCCGACCGCGGCGGCGCGGCCACCGGGTCACCGGGGCCCACGATCGCGCCCGGGTTGGAGAAGTAGAACACCGGCAGCTCGTACCAGTCCGGGTGCATCTCCAGCCCGCGCCGGGCCCGGGCGGTGCGCACGTGCTGCTCGAAGGCGTAGAAGTCGCGCACCGAGGGCGGGTGCTCGACCGGCGCGAGCAGCCGCGCGCCGGCCAGCGGTAGCGGAGCGGCGGCCGGCCGCGGCCGCAGGCCGGGCGAGTCGTGCACGGCCAGGGCCAGGTCGAGCACGGCGGCCAGCCCGGCCGGGCCCTCGCCGGAGGCCACCGGCACGATCATCTCCCGGTCGACGTAGCCCACCTGGGCGCCCGCCGGCGTGGAGAAGCGGACGATCTTCATCGGGGCACTCCTTTCGGCTGTCGCCCGTACAGTAGCGTCGCCTACCGGCCGGCGCGGGCATCCAGCTCGCGGACCAGGGTCTTGGGGGCGATCGTCCGGTAGCTCTCCTCGACCCAGTCGAGCAGGACCTCGACCGGGGGGCAGTCCGTGGCCGCCACCCGGATGGTCACCCAGTTGCCCCGGCCGAGCCCGTAGCCGGTCGGCTCACAGCAGGGAAGCGCCAGCGCCTGCTCGGCGGACTCCGGCAGCTTGAGCGCGATTCGGTAGTCGTCGCCTGGTTCGCCTTCAGGCCCCAGGAAGGCGAACACCTTCTTGCCCACCTTGGCGGTGCGGTCGTCCTCCCAGGGGAAGTCCTCCCACGCCCCGGGCAGCCCGAGCGCGAACTCGCGGAGCGCCGCCGCGGTCCTCGCAAGGTCACCGGCCATGGCTCCCCTCCCGCCCCGGTCGGTCGCTGATGTCGGTCCCCCCGATCGGCCCCTCGAGCAGTGTGCCATCCGGGTGGGACACCCGGCGATCACGCCGACGGCGGCAAACCAAGCGAGAGCCGCTCTGTCCGGTGCGCGCTGCTCCGCGCCCGCGCGCCGGCCCGACCGGGCCCGCTCCCTCCCGCCGGCCGGGCTGCTGCAGGAACGAGCCGACCCGGTGGCCGAACCCATGCCGGCCGGTTATGCGCCTGCGACCACCGGGTGGGACCCTTCTCGCCAATCCCGACCTCGGAGGTGAAGATGCGCACGCTCCGTCCTGCGGTTGTTGGCGTCCTTGGCGGCATCATCGTGCTCGCGATCGGTCTGGCCGCCGGCTTGGCGCTCGGCTCGGCCAGGCAACCTGCCCGGGCCACGACCGTCACGGTGACCAAGGTGCCGTCAGGGTGCACCCAGGCCATCGCCCGCGCCGACACGTCGCTGGCGGCGGCCACGCGCGTAGCGGGAGAGCTGGCCGAGCACACCAGGATCATGGACGACCTGATCGCCGCCCTGGCCGGTGTGAACAACGGCATGACCGCCCACAAAGCGCTCACCCAGGGCATGACGTCGATCAACAACGGCCGCGCCGACCGGCGCATCTTTGCCGAGACGAGGACGGCCTACGACCAGGTGAAGCAGGCCTGCCGGTCGGAGTGAGCGCGACGCCTCCAGGGCGCAAGCCCGAGGAGCTGGGCTCGGCCGCGCTCACCGGTTGTGCGGGTGGGGCGGTGCCCAGTTGGTCCCGTCGCGGGGCGGTGACCAGTTGGTCCCGTCGCGGGAGTCGACGCCAAAAACCGCAGCGACGACGGCGAGAAGCACAACGGCGGCCAGGACCAGCAGCGCTGCCATGGTGTCCTCCTTTGCTGTCTTCACCGACACCACGGTAGGTCTAAGGCGGGCAGCCCACCTTGGGCTACTGCCGTAGATCCGCCAAGTGGCACGCTCATTTCCAGGGCCGCTGCGGCGCTTCGGCCGTGAGCGCCCGCCCGACCGCTGAGGCAGCTCCTTCCGGCATCCTGGTCGCGGACGCTTCCCAGGAGGTGGCGATGCAAGGGCCATCCAGCCCCGTGGTCGTCGGGTTCCCGCTTCGAGGCGAGTGGGTCGCGGTGCGCACGCCGGCGCACAAGGTCCCGAGCCACGGCACCGACATGTTCGGACAGCGCTACGCCTTCGACTTCGTCCGGCCCGACCATCGCGCCGGGCTCCACCTCCACCCGGCCGGCGCCCTTCGCTCCTTCCTGCTCGGCGGTCGTACGCGCGACTACTACGGGTGGGGCCAGCCCGTCCACGCGGCCTTCGACGGCGAGGTCGTGGAGGCCGTGGACGGGGTGCCCGAGCGTGCGCGGGTCCACGTGGTCCGCGAGCTCGCCCTCGCCCTGAAGACCACGGTCAGGTTCGATCCGGCCCGGCGCGGCCTGGACCCGGTCGCCGGGAACCGCGTGATCGTGCAGGGAGCCGACGCCGTTGCGCTGTTCGTGCACCTTGCTCCGGGCACCGTGTCGGTCACCAGAGGACAGGAGGTTCGGGCCGGCGAGGTCATCGGCGGGTTGGGCACACCGGCAACTCGACAGCCCCCACCTGCACTTCCAGCTCATGGATTCGACCGACCCACTGCGGGCCAAGGGCATCCCCTGCGCCTTCCAGGCCTACCTCGTGCAGCGCGGCAGAGGGTGGGAGCGGGTCGAGCGCGGCATCCCTGGCCGACGCGAACGGATCCGCTCCGTGCCCGACGGGCCCGTCTGATCGGCCACAAGACGAGAGACGAGGACCGCGGGTCACGGTCCTCAGCGATCCTTCCTCGACCGCCTGGAACAGGGACGCACAGCCGGGCCGGAAGGCGTTGGATCGGTCATACTCATTGGGTATCCTTCTGGTGGAGGTAAGCGGTATGAACAGCAAGGTGGCGATCAGCCTGCCCGAGCACCTGCTCGCCTGGGTGGAGGAAGCGCGCGGGACGACCAGCCGGAGCGCGTTCTTCGCCGAACTTGTCCGCGCAGCGCAGGCTGAGCAGTATCGCCGCGGCTATCGCGAGCAACCGGACGCCGGCGAGGAGTACGTCGAGCCGCTGGCGCTGGAGGCGCTGAACCTCGACCCGTACGAGCCGGCTGACGACACGGGCGGCGCATGAAGCGCGGCGAGGTCTGGTACGCCGACCTGCCCGAGCCGTACAAGCCGCGGCCTGTCGTGCTCGTCGGGCGCGACGAGAGCTATCAGGTCCGCACACACGTGCTGGTCGTGCCCGTCACCACTCGGCGCCGCGACCTGCCAACCGAGGTCGCACTCGGTGCGCACAACGGCCTGCGGCATGCCAGCATCGCCAACTGCGACACCATCCAGCTCATGCCGCTCGCCAGGCTGGACCGCCACCTCGGCGGGCTCGACCGCGACCAGCTCACCGCGCTCGACGAGGCGCTGCGCTATGCCCTGGCACTCGACTGAAGCCGAGGGCGCTGCAACCGTCGAGCGGGGCCTCAGAGGTGGCGGGGGTCGCCGGGGCGAGACGGTGAGCGATCGCGGCGGCTTCGACCCGGTTCTGGGCGTCGAGCTTCCCAGGATGTGGAAGACGTGGACGCTGGCGGTCTTGACGCTGATCACCAGCGTGGCGGCGATCTGGTGGTTGGTGTCGCCGCGGGCGACGAGGCCGAGGACCTCGGCTTCGCGCGGCGTCAGCCCCAGCAGCTCCTCGAGCCCGGAACGCTGGTCGGTCGGGTGGCTTGGCGGTACGAGATCCAGCCGTGCGCGCTGCGCGAGCCGCCGGATCTCATCCCGGAGCGGCCGCGCGCCCAGCCGCCCACAGGCAGCCGAGCCCTTCCTCGGTGCGGCCGAGGTAGGCAAGGTCGACCCCGAGGACAGCCAACGCCCTGAACTCCGACCGTCGTGCGCCGACCTGCCGGGCCAGCTCGAGCGCCTGCTCGCAGACCTCGCGTGACTCGTCGTGGCGCCAGCCGAGCATCAACGCATTGCCGAACGCGGCAAGCACGTGCACGCGCTCGGAGGTGATCGGCTCGGCAGGGACCAGGTCGACCGCTGTCCGGAACGCTGCGAGCGCGGCCTCGTAGCTTCCGGATGCGACCAGGAAGCGGCCGAGGCTCTCGTGGAGCAGCGCGGCCCGCACCGGGTCGTCGACGCCCAGGTCGATGGCGCGTCCTAGCAACTCGACGGCTCGCGGTCCCGCGCCCGTCTGATCGGCCACCTCCGCCGTCCACACCAGCAGGGCCGCCAGGTCGAGCCCGACGAGCCCGGCAGCCCCGGGAACGAGGTCCCAGAGCTCGAGCGCCCGCTCCAGATGCTTGAGCGCCTCGGCCAGCCCGAAGACGGCTTCCGCCTCGCGTCCCGCCGCGACCGAGGCGATCAGCGCCTCCGGCACGCGTCCCGCCGCGGCCCAGTGCTGGGCGAGTTCCGCCGCCACCCGCTGCGGCGAGCGTGCGAGTTCCGCGGCCAGCCGCGCGGGGAGCTCCTCGCGTTCGCCTGGCAGCAGCGTCGCGTAGATCGCCTCCGCCAGCAGCGCGTGCCGGAACCTGAACGTGCCGGCCGCCTGATCCCCGACGAGCACGCCATGATCGACAGCACAGCGTAACGCCTGGCGCAACTCGCCCTCGGGCGCATCGATCACAGACCGCAGCAGGGGATAGGGCACGTCCCCGGCCGGCGGCGGCGACGCGCAGCACGCTCTGGGTCTTGCGGTCCAGCTGCGCGACCCGCTGGAGCAGCAGATCCCGCAGGACGTGCGGCAGGTCCATGCCACCCTTGCCGGCGGCGGCCAGCAGCTCCTCGAGGAGCCCGAGCTGCGACGGCGGCGAACCGCCGCGCCGCCGTGTGTGCTCCTCACCCAGGACCATCTCGGGCAGGAGCCACTGCAGCTCACGGGACGACCGCAGCAGCTCGCGGACGCCCTCGCGGGCCATCAGCGGGCGAAATGCCTCGGCGACCGGCAGGTATGGCACCTCGGTGCCGATCAGGTCGATACATCGCCCCACCAGCGTCCGCGCTCCCGCGGCTCGTGCCCGGGCGCCGAGCTCCGCCACCAGCCGCGTCTTGCCGATCCCCGCGTCGCCGGCCAGCAGGACCGTCCCGCCCCGTCCCGCCGCCGCCTGCCGCATCCCCTCCTCGAGACGCTCGAGCTCGCGGAGACGCCCGACGCGCCGCCACCATCATCCCGACCGAGCCGACCGCGACCACGGAGGCGCACATGGCAACGACCGCACAACCCACCCTCGACCAGCAGGTCGGTCTCGTGCTTGGCGCTCAAGCCGGCGAAGCCCGCATCCGCGAGGTCGCCGAGGCCGCCGGCTTCGGCCCCTTCCGCCGGGTCGCCGAGACGCCGTTCAACCTCGTCTACGAGGCCAAGCCGTAGCCTGCAGGGAGCTGAGTCATGGATGAACAAGCGACGCGGACACTCCTTACCTTCGCCGAGGAGGCAGGCCGCGGGCTCAAAGGACTGGACGCCAACCTGTTGTGGCGGGACCGGCTCCAGCGCCGCTACCAGGAGCTCGAAGCGGCGTTCGACTGGTTCCTCGACCACGGCCACACCGGTGACGCACTGGCGATGGCCAGCACGCTCGCCGAGTTCCTGAGGCTCACCGGCCGCGTCGCCACCGGACGCAGCTGGTTGGATCACGCCCTGGAGGCCGCCACGGTCGACGACCGCCTGCGGGCCGTCGCACCGTACGAGAACGGGCTGCTGGCCTTCTGGCAGGGCGCCGACGAGGAAGCGTGCTCGCTGCATCGGCGCAGCCTGCACCTCGCGCGCCGGCTGGGCGACCCAACCACGGTCGCCCTGGCCCTGTGCGGGTTGGCCAGGGTGGCCCTGCGCGAAGACCTGGACTGGGCGCGGACGCTGTGCGAGGAGGCGCTCCAGACGGTCCAAGACACCGATGACCAGACCGGACACGCCAATGCGCTGCACATCCTCGGGGTCGCCGCGCAGATGCGAGGCGACCTGCGGCAGGCACGCGACCTGATGACCCGGCGGATCGAGACCGCCCGGGGGCTTGGCGACTTCGCGGCGGTTGGCGCAGAGTCCTCGAACCTGAGCATGGTCGAGCAGCAGCTCGGCAACCTTGCCCGTGCCGAGCAACTGGCGAGGGAGGCGCTGCAGATCGCGGAGCGACGGGGTGACGAGTGGCTGATCCCCTACGTGTTGGACGGACTTGCGGCGATCGCCGTGGAGACCGGCGAGTTCGAGCGAGCGGCCACGCTGCTGGGTGCAGCCGCCGCGCTGCAGAAGCAGCAGGGCAACGCGTGGCCGCCCGACGAAGCGCCGCACTTCGAACGAAGCCGCGCGGCCGTCGCCGATGCGCTCGACCGCGACCGGCTCGAGCGGGCGTGGTTCGCAGGCCAGCGGATGCCGTCGGCGGAGGCGGTGTGGCACGCCCTCGCACCGCGCTCCGACCTGGCATCACATCCGTACATGGGCGAAGAATCTCCCTTCTGCAAGGATGAGAGGTGGGCGCCGAGCTCCGAGGCGGACCCTCACACGAGTCGGCGATGAGGCTGGCGGCCCGGGCGGCACCGTCGGTCTCCACACCGGGCTGATCGGCTGCGAGCTGGACCGGCGCCTGGTGGAGCGCACGGTGGCCTTGTATGAGCAGCTGACCGGTCGGGTGGCGGCAGGGCGGCTACGGGCGGCGCTTGACTCCAGTCCCTTGTGGGGGCAGGCAGGGTAGATCTGGACTGGGACGATCCGGCTGCGCTCGAGCACGCGCTCGGGGTGGTGCTTGGCGCGGTCGGCCGGGTAGAGGCGCTGGTCGGCGAGCCGGCCGGCCCCACCGAGCCGGCGGTGGTCGAGGGCCTGGCGCGGCCCGCCAGGTCCGTGACCAGGACACCGTGGTCGGCGCCGACGGGGCCACGCGGATCCGTCGGGGCGTGGCCCCAG
>JBIOYL010000296.1:0-4132 GCA_044870185.1 Actinomycetes bacterium
CAGCCATACCGCCGGGGTTGTCGGCAATCCCGCCGAGCTGTTCGCCGACGCCGTCCCCGACCTGGTGACGCTGACCGGCCCGGTGGTCAGCTGGGGCGGCCCGCGCGGGGTCGTCCGGCCCAGCAACGGCGGCTACGCCGTACTCGGGCAGCTGCTCGCCGATGTCACCGGAGCGCCCTACCCCGACGCGGTCACCCGCCTGGAGCTGGAGCCCCTTGGGATGAGCGGCTCGTCGTTCCCCGCCCGCTCGGCTGACCTCGGCCCCGATGCAGTCACCGGCTACGACCTGACACCGGAGGGCACCTTCGTGCCGGTTGCGGCCAGGGTCTGCACCATTCCCGCCGTCGGCGGGCTGTGGGCGACGGCGGCCGACCTTGTGCGCCTGGGGGCGGGGTGGTCGTCGCTGCTGCCCGAGAGGCTCGCGCGTGAGGCGCTCACGCCGCAGACCGCACCGGGGCCCGGCGGACGTCGGGTGGGCCTTGGCTGGCTCATCAGCCCCCGCGGCGACGTCGCCGTGCACGCCGGCTTTGGACCTGGGGCCACCGCGTCCTTGCTCGTCCGCATCCACTACCACCGGGTTCACGTGACCATGACGAACAGGCTGATACCGCTCGACCCCATCCACGATCGGGTGCTGCGTTCGTGGACGAACCCGACGCACTAAACAGGAGGGAAGTGCATGTACCAGCCTTACCCAGGTGGCGCCCAGATGCCCGAGGTCCAGCGGCCGCCCGCGCCGGCTTCGGTGCGCAACGCCGTCAAGTTCATGTACGCGGGCGCGGTCGCGAGCCTGATCGGCATCATCATCGCCCTCACGACGTTGAGCGCCACGAAGAGCGCCATCGAGCAGCGTTTCCCGCAGCTGACGGCGAGCCAGGTCAACGGGCAAGCGACCACGTTCGTGGCCGGCTGGGTTGCCGGTGGCCTGATCGGCGCCGGCCTGTGGATCTTCATCGCCCGGGCGTGCAACAGCGGCAAGCGCTGGGCACGAATCACCGGAACGGTGTTGTTCGGCATCGCCACCGTGGAGGGTCTGAGCAACCTCGTCGTCCCCGAGGCCGCTCTGGTGAAGACCTTCTGGTTGGTCATCTGGCTGATCGGGCTGGCTGCGGTCGTGTTCCTGTGGCAGGGCAGCTCGAGCGCCTTCATCACGGGAACACGGTCATGATCGAGGTGGACCAGCTCAGCAAGCGCTTCGGCCCGGTGACCGCGGTCGACGGGCTCAGCTTTGCGGTCCGACCCGGGCAGGTGACCGGGTTTCTCGGGCCGAACGGCGCCGGCAAGTCGACCACGATGCGGTTGATCCTCGGCCTGGACCACCCGAACACCGGGACCGCGACGATCGACGGCAAGCGCTACCGCGACCTGGTCGAGCCACTGCGCGTGGTCGGGGCGCTGCTGGAGGCCAAGACCGTCCACCCCGGCCGCAGCGCCTACAACCACCTGCTGGTGCTGGCGCAGACCCAGGGCCTGCCGCGCAAGCGGGTCGACGAGGTGCTCGAGCTGGTCGGGCTGCGCGAGGTGGCCGACAAGCGGGTCGGTGGCTTCTCTCTTGGCATGGGCCAGCGTCTGGGGCTGGCCGCCGCGCTGCTCGGTGATCCCCGGGTGCTGGTGCTGGACGAGCCGGTCAACGGCTGGACCCGGAGGGGATCGTCTGGGTCCGCAACCTGCTGAAGTACCTGGCCGGGCAGGGCCGGACCGTGTTCGTCTCCAGCCACCTGCTGAGCGAGATCGCGGTCACCGCCGAGCATCTGATCGTGATCGGCCGCGGCCGGCTGATCGCCGACTGCGCCACCGGCGAGTTCCTCGCCCGCAGCTCCCAGCGGTCGGTGCTGGTGAAGTCTCCGGACCCGGCCCGGCTCACCGCGCTGATCACCGCCGAGGGCGCCCTGGTCACCGCCGACAACGGCCAGGCGCTGACCGTCGCCGGGCTGCCGGCACCGCGGATCGGCGAGTTGGCGGCGCGTGCGGGCCTGGTCCTGCACGAACTGACCCCGCAGCTTGCCTCGCTGGAGGAGGCGTTCATGGAACTGACCCGCGACAGCGTGGAGTATGACACCCGGACCGGCCAGCCGGCCGCAACCGGGATCCAGGCACCGCCCGCGGGGGGCACCCGATGACCGCCGTGGCGCCCGCCCCGACCGCACCGGTCCGTTTCGGCCGGCTGCTGGTGTCGGAGTGGACCAAGCTCCGCTCGGTTCGTTCGACCGTCGCCTCGCTGGGGCTGCTGGTCGTGCTGACCCTCGGCTTCACCGTGCTGCTGACCTGGCTGACGGTGTCGCAGTGGCCCAAGGCCGACCCGAGCCAGCAGCGCCAGATCATGGCCGACCCGGTCAGCACGATCCTGGGTTTGGGCTTTCAGCTCAGCCAGCTCACGATCTGCGTCCTCGGCGTGCTGGTGATCACCGGCGAGTACGCCACCGGCATGATCCGCGCCAGCCTGCTCGCCGTGCCACGCCGCGTTCCGATGCTGGCCGCCAAGTCGGTCGTGTTCGCCGTGCTGGTGTTCGTCGTCGGCGAGCTGGTCGCGTTCCCGTCGTTCTTTGTTGGCGCGGCCATCCTGCACGCCAAGGCGCCGGTCTCCCTCGGCGAGGCGGGCGTGCTGCGCGCGGTGGCGGGCAGCGGGCTGTACCTGGCCGTGCTCGGCCTGTTCGCCCTGGCCGTCGGCGGCCTGGTCCGGCATACCGCCGCCGCGGTCACGGGCGTGATCGGCTTGGTCCTTGTCCTGGCGCCGCTGGCCCAGCTGCTGCCCGGCAGCGTCGGCAAGCACGTGCACGCCTGGCTGCCGTCCGAGGCCGGCCGTCTGATCGCCCAGGCCCACCAGGGCCCCCACGACCTGCTCACGCCCTGGCAGGGGTTCGGCGTCTTCTGCCTGTGGACCACGGTGCTGCTCGGCGCGGCGGCGTACCTCCTCCAGCGCCGAGACGCCTGACCTGCGCGGGGCCTGGCGCCAGCCGAGGCAGCAGGGCATGGCGTGCACCGCAAGCGCAAGCTGCTGGTCACCATGGCGACGGTACGGGGAAAGCGAGGCGAAGGTCCGTTGTTGCTGCTCATCCTCTTCGAGTGCCTGGTCTGCTTCTTCATTTGGTGGAGGGGGGTCGTCATCGCCCTGGGCGACCAGCCTGAGCGCCGCAACTTGGACAGGGTCGAACGGCAGCGCCGCCGCGACTGGGTTCGGAACGAGCTGGAGCAACGGCCGTGGTGGTGGCTGATGCTCTCGGGGCTCATGATGCTCGTCCTGGTCGACTGGTTCATGGACAAGTGGGAGCAACGCCCGTGGCGGGCAGCGATCCTGTGGACGATCGGCATGAGCATCGTGCTCGTGGTCGTCGTAGCGCTCACCGAGCACTTCGGCTGGGGCATGACGCCCATGAAGATCCAGTGAGGCTTCGCCTCGGACCGCCGAGGTGAGTGGGTTCCAGCTGGCGGTTCCCTGCGGGTTGGTTCATCCTCGCGCCCTTGGACCTGGGTGCGGAGGGTGGAGATGGGGACGCGGGTCGTGACCGTCAACGACGTGCTCGACGGGCACGTCGCGCTGGATATCGAGTGCTTGGACCGGATCTACCTCAACGGCTACGTGCCGATCCTGCAGTCCAGCGGCCAGGTGGTGGCGTTCTTGTGCCAGCACCTGGGCTACCCGTTCCCCTCCCCGGCGTTGTTCGACAAGATCGGGCAGCGGTTCCGTGCGGCGGTGGCCTCGTATGCCAAGGCAGGCGACATCCCGTGGGTGAAGTTCGGCAAAGACGACCGCAAGATCGAGGTGATGCGCCCCCACCTGGAGCGGCAGGCCGCCACCGGTCGTTCGGGGGTGGCGGCGATCGGGGTGGCGCAGGAGTTCCAGCGGGTCTGGACCGCCTACGAGCGCCGCACCCGCACCGGGGCGCGCCAGTTCTCTTTCACCAAGGCCGACCGGCGGGTGAGCTGCTACTACTTCTACCTGTGGGACGTCGACTTCGGTCCGGGCTTCATCAAGCTCTGCAGCTACTTCCCCGTGCGCCACGAGGCGCTGTGTGACCGGGCGGGAGGAAGGAGCCCGTCGCCGGGCTGTCGCAGCAGTCCGGTGAAGCTGAGGGCAGCCTGACCTGGGAGGCGCCAGGCAGGGTGGGAGCAGCCCTGACAACGACGGGACGGG
>JBIOYL010000297.1:0-10574 GCA_044870185.1 Actinomycetes bacterium
CCGCCGCTGCCGCGCGCGCTGAGCACCACCGGCAGGTACTGGCTGGCCGCCTGGCTGGCGGCCTTCGCCATCGTGATCGTCGCCGCCAACGTCCCCGACCTGCGCCTGAACATCGAGATCGGCGACACCGCGGTCACCCGCTGGGTGGCCAACCTGCGCACCGGCGGGCTGACCAGCGTCATGCTGTGGCTGGCCTACCTCTGCTCGCGCTGGGCGTGGCTGTCGCTGAACTGGGCCATCGTCGTCGTCCTGCTCGTGTTCCGGCGCTTCCGCCACCTGCTCGTGTTCCTGGGCGCCCAGCTCGTGGTCAGCGCCATGGTGGCCGCGACAAGCGCCGTGTTCATGCGTCCCCGGCCGCTCAACGTCGAGATCCTCGGCCCATGGGAGGGCTACGCGGCGCCGTCCCGGCAGGTCGCCGCCCTGGCCGCCACGCTGATCGGCGCCCTGTACACGCTCGTGCCGCACGGGCGCTGGCGGCAGCTCGGCAAGTGGCTGGCCACCGTCGTGCTGGTCGCGGTCTCGGTCGCGCGCATCTACCTGGGCGTCGACCACCTGACCGACGTGCTGCTCGGCGTGATCATCGGCGTGGCCGTGCCGCTCGTCGCCTTCCGGCTGTTCGCGCCCAACGACATCTTCCCGGTCACCTACCGGCGCGGGCGGGGCGCCCACCTCGACGTCGGCGGCGCCCGCGGCGTCGCCATCCGCCACGCGCTGGAGGACCAGCTCGGCCTGATCGTGCTGGACGTCAAGCCGTTCGGCCTGTCGGGCTCGGCCGGCTCCACGCCGCTGCGCATCTGCGTCAAGGGCGACCCCAACACCTTCCTGTTCGGCAAGCTGTACGCGGCCACGCACCTGCGCTCGGACCGCTGGTACAAGCTCGGCCGGACGCTGTTCTACGGCCGCCTGGAGGACGAAAAGCCGTTCAACACGGTGCGCCGGCTGGTCCAGCAGGAGGACTACGCGCTTCGCCTGATGCGTGACCACGGGCTGCCCACCCCCACCCCCTACGGCATCGTCGAGCTCACCCCCGAACGCGAGTACCTGCTGGTCAGCGAGTTCTACGACGATGCGGTCGAGATCGGCGAGGTCGACATCGACCAGGAGGTGATCGACGACGGGCTGGGCATCATCCGGCGGCTGTGGGACGCGGGGCTGGCCCACCGCGACATCAAGCCGGCCAACCTGCTGGTGCACGACGGGCGGCTCAAGCTGATCGACGTGTTCTTCGCCGAGGTGCGGCCGACGCCGTGGCGGCAGGCCGTGGACCTGGCCAACATGCTGCTGTGCCTGGCCCTGCGCTGCGATCCCAAGCTGGTGTACGAGCGGGCGCTGCGGGAGTTCTCGGTGAGCGAGATCGCGGAGGCGTTCGCGGCCACGCGCGGGCTGGCGATGCCGTCGCAGCTGCGCCGGCTGATGCGGGCGCAGGGGCGGGACCTGCACGCCGAGTTCCTGCGGCTGCTGCCCGAGCGGCCCCCACCGATCTCCATCCAGCGCTGGACCGTGCGCCGCGTCGGGCTGTGGGTCGCGATGCTGGTCGGCGGCCTGATCACCGCGCTGCTGCTGTTCAACATCCTGCCGCAGGCGGGCCTGCGCTGATGCGGCGGGTCGCGCTCGCCCTGGCCGTGGCCGCCGTCCTGGCAGGCTGCTCGCCAGCACGCTTCCAGCAGGCGCGCGCCCCGAACTGCGAGGACCAGGGCCGGCCGGGCAGCAGCGCGGTGCTGCTCATGGCCCAGGCGGTGCCCACCGCCACGCTGCTGCCCTGCATCGAGCTGCTGCCGGCCGGCTGGGGCTGGACGAACCTGCAGATCGCGGACGGGCGGGCGCAGTTCTGGCTCACCTCCGACCGGACCGGCGCGCGGGCGGTCGAGGTCGACCTGACCCCCGCCTGCGACGTCTCGGGCGCCTCGCGGGTGTCGTCCGACGAGCCCGGCACGCACCGGTTCGAGCGGGTGCGCAGCGTGGCCTCCGGATACGTGGGCACGCGCTACTACCTGTTCGACGGCGGTTGCGTCACCTACCGCTTCGACCTGCAGGGCACGACCTTCGCCGAGCCGGTGACCCAGGCGACACGCGCCGTGAGCTTCGTGTCCCGCGCCACCATCGACGCCGACCTGCGCAAGCAGAGCAGGGGCCACCTCCACCTGAACCCGCCCACGACCACCTGAGCCCGCCGCGACGACGCACTGACCCGCGTGAGCATGCGACGACCGGGCTTCGACCAACGAATGGAGGCAGGCGTGGCCACGCCGGAAGCGGAAACCCAGGTCGCGGCGCCACGGCCCGCCTGGATCGACCTGCGCCGCTACCCCCGGCACCCCGGCGACCTGGTCCGGGTGGCGGTCGCCGTCCTGGTCGTCGTGCTGGCCTACCTGTCGGTGCGCCGGGACCGGGTGGGCCTGTTCGAGACCGACGTGTTCCGCCTGGTCAACGACCTGCCCGGCTTCTTCTACCCGCCGCTTTGGGTGGTCATGCAGGCCGGCAACGTGCTCGCCGTCGCCGTGCTGGCCGGCCTGGCCGCCTCGGGCCGGCGCTACCGGCTCGCCGTGAGCCTCGCGCTGGCCGGCGGGCTCGCCTACCTGGCCGCCCTGCTGGTCAAGCAGAACGTCCACCGGGGCCGGCCGGCGGACCTGCTGCCCGGCGTCCGCGGGCACGGGCCGGCGGCCCACGGGCTCGGCTTCGTCTCCGGGCATGCCGCGGTGGCGGCCGCCCTGGCCGCGGTCGCCATCCCGTACCTGCCGCGCTGGGGGCGGCGCGTCACCTGGACCGTCGTCGTGCTGGTGTGCCTGTCGCGCGTGTACGTCGGCGCCCACCTGCCCTGGGACGTCGTCGCCGGCGCCGCCATCGGCTGGGGCATCGCGGCGGTCGTCCACCTGCTGCTCGGGGCGCCCAGCGGCCGGCCGTCGGTTAGCCGGGTGCGCCGGGCGCTCGTCTCCTTCGGACTCGGCCCGGCCGAGGTGGTGCCGCTCAGCGTCGACGCGCGCCGCTCGGCCTGCTTCAAGGTGCGCACCGCCGGGGGCGCCGAGCTGTTCGTCAAGGTGATCCCCCAGGAGCGCCGCGACGCCGACCTGCTCTACCGGGGCTGGCAGGTGCTCGCCCGGCGGAGCCTGAAGCGCCCGGCCCGCTACGGCTCGCCCCACCAGCAGGTGGAGCACGAGGCCTACATGTCGCTGCTGGCCGCCGAGACCGGCGTGCGCACGCCGCGCGTGCTGCTGGCCAGGGCGTTCGGTACCGGCTCCGGCTGCCTGGTGCACGAGTGGGTCGGTGGCCAGAGCCTGACCGAGCGCGGCGACGCGCGGCTGGACGACGCGACGCTGGCCGGGATCTGGCAGCAGACCGCCACGCTGCGGGCCGCCCGCATCGCCCACGGCGACCTCGAGCCGGCCAGCATCGTCGTCGACGAGCGCGGTGACCCCTGGCTGGTCGACTTCGACCGGTCGCAGGCTGGCGTCGAGGAGGACCTGCTGACCCGCGACGCGGCCGAGCTGCTGGTCACCCTGGCCGGGGTCGCCGGCCCGGCCAGGGCCGCCCAGGCGGCGGTCGAGGCCCTCGGCCGCGATGCCGTCGAGGCGGCCGCGGCCGGCATCGACGGCGGCGACCTGCCGCGCGCCGTCCGCCGCGGGCTGCGCGCCGAGGACGGGCGCAAGACGGCGCTGCTCGCCGCCGTGCAGCAGGCCGCCGTGCGGCGGCCGGACGCCGACCGGGATGGCCCGGTGCGCGAGGAACCACAGGCACGCCCGAGCTGACCCGCCCGGCGACCACGGCCTCCGCCGGCGACGGTTCGAGCCGCCCGCGCCGTCGGCCAGGCCGCCGCCAGTTGCGACCTTGTATCAGACCCGCCCGTGATCACTCCGTAACATGGGCCGTAGCGGTTTCGCGACCGGCGCCGGCGACGATCGCCCGTCGGCACGAACCGACGATCGCCCGTCGTCACGAGGATCCGCAGCGATTGCTCGCAGGCATGCCGGCATTCGGCCGGTCCGGCGAGCCGACCCGGGGGGCCCGATGAGCAGGCAGCTCGTGTTCGCGCCAGGGCTGCGCAAGGGCAGTGGCAGGCCCTTGCGGTCCCGACCCGGCTACGTGCGGGCCGCCCACGCCGGCTTCCTCGTCTTCTTCGCCGTGTACCTGGCGGTGTCGGTTGCATGGCTCCTGCTCGGCCTGCTGCCCGTGGTCGCGCCCAGGTCCCGTCCGTCCACCACACCCTGCACGCGTGGGGCGCAAGCCACGACGCCTACCTGGTCGTGGCCCGGGACGGCCTCGAGCAGCAGGCCACGCCCGGCTCCCGCCGCTTGCCCGCCCGCGAGGTCGCCTTCTGGGCCGGCGAGCCGGCCGCCGTGCACGTCTACAACCTGAACGGCAAGGTCCCGCCCAGCCTGGCCGTCTCCAGGGACGCGACGGCACCACCGGTCGTGGTCGCAGCCCCGCCGGTGCCCGAGTCAGGGGCCTTCGTGTACCGCTTCACCGCACCCGCACCGGGCAGGTACGCCTTCCGGGACAACCTGGCACGGACGGGCCACCGCATCACGGTCGTCGCGGCCGATCCGCACGCCGTCCCGTCCCTGGTGCGCCGCTACCCGTTCCTGGCCCAGCTGGCCCGGGGCGCCGCCATCGACTCGCACGTCGGCTGGCCGGTCGCCCGCACCGCCCTGCTGTACCTGTTCAGCGCGCTCAACCTCGTGCTCGGCGTGCTGCTCATGGTGCTGCGGCCGCACGACCGGGCGGCGAGACTGCTGGCGCTCGGCATGGTCGGCTCGGCGGCCGTGTTCAACCTCCCGGCCCACAGCCTGCTCGAGGAGGTCCCCGGTCCGGCCATCTGGCTGCACGACAAGCTGCACCTGGCCGCCGGCCTGGCCTACATGTACGCGCTGCTGGTGTTCCCGGACGGCCGGCTCGTGCCGAGCTGGCCGGGCCGGCGCCGGTCCCGGTGGGCGCTGCAGGCGCTGTACGTGGCCGCGTTCACGCTCGTCGGCCTGATCGTCTACCGCAGCAAGCTGCACGGCAGCCCGACCGGCTTTGTCGTGTTCTTCGGGCTGCTGATCCCGGCCGCCGGGATCACCTCGCAGGCGTTCCGCTACCGCCAGGCGGCCACTCCCTCCCAGCGCGAGCAGTCGCGCCTGCTGCTGTGGGCGCTCGGGCTCGCGCTCGCCGTGGGCCTGGTCCTGGGAGCGACGGGCGTGGTGATCAATGGCCTGCACGTGGGCCTGTCCGGCCAGACGATCGTGCGGCTGCAGGGCGTCGCGTTCCTGGTCTTCCCATTGCTGTTCGCGCTCATCCCGCTGACGCTGTTCGTGGTCCTGGTCCGCTACCGCCTGTGGGACGTCGACCGGCTGATCAACCGCACGCTGGTCTACGGCGTGCTCACGGTCACCCTGGGCGCCGCCTACGTCGGCGCCGTGGTGCTCCTGCAGCAGTTGTTCCACCGGCTGACCGGCGGCTCCAGCCTCGCCGTGGCCCTGTCCACCCTGGCCGCCGCGGCGCTGTTCCAGCCCGCCCGCGACCGGGTCCAGACCTTCATCGACCGCCGCTTCTACCGCCGCAAGTACGACGCCGCCAGGGCGCTGGACGCCTTCAGCGCCCGCTTGCGGGAGCAGATCGACCTGGACCACATGAGCAGGGAGCTGCTGGCCGTGGTGCGGGAGACCATGCAGCCGGCATGCGCCTGGCTGTGGCTGCGCGACATGGACGACGGCGAGGCGCCCGCGGCCCCGCCGTCACGGGATGGGGCTCCGCCGTCACGGGATGGGGCCCCGCCCTCGGTCGAGCTTCCGCCCGGCGACCCGGTCGTCGCCTGGTTCGAGCGTCCGAGGCCCGCGGTCACGCTCGACGAGCTGCCGCTCGCCTCACCGGGCGCGCAGGCGCTGCGCACAGCCGGCGTGCACCTGCTGGTGCCGCTGATCGGCCAGGGCCGGCTGGTAGGGCTGCTCAACCTGGGACCGCGGCGCAGCGGGCGCGAGTACTCGGCCGACGACCGCGACCTGCTGGATCGGCTCGCCGGCCAGGCCGCCCCCGCCCTCCGCCTGGCCCAGCTCGTGCGCCGCCAGGAGGCGCTGGTGCGCCGGCAGGAGGCGGAGGTGCGCGACCGCGAGCGCATCGACCAGGAGCTGCGCCTGGCGCGGCTCATCCAGCAGCAGTTCCTGCCCCGGGCGCTGCCCAGCCTGCCCGGCTGGCAGGTCAGCGCCCACTACCAGCCGGCCCGGGCGGTCGGCGGCGACTTCTACGACTTCATCCAGCTCGCCGACGGCCAGGTCGGCGTGGTGGTCGGTGATGTCTCGGACAAGGGGGTGCCGGCCGCGCTGATCATGGCGACCACGCACAGCATCCTCCGGGGGGAGGCGCCGCGGCTCGACTCGCCCGGCAAGGTGCTGGAGCGGGCCAACGACCTGCTGCTGGACGAGATGCCCGAGCACATGTTCGTCACCTGCCTGTACGCCGTGCTCGACCCGGCCTCCGGCGTCCTGCGCTACGCCAACGCCGGCCACGACGTGCCCTACGTGCGCACCGCGGAGGGCGTGACCGAGCTGCGCGCGACCGGCATGCCGCTCGGGCTGCTGCCGCACATGGCCTACGAGGACAAGCAGGCGGTGCTGGCTCCCGGCGACCGGCTCCTGCTGCACAGCGACGGGCTGGTCGAGGCACACGACCCCGAGCGCCGCATGTTCGAGTTCCCCCGGCTCGCGCACCTGGTCGGCGAGTGCCCTCCGCAGCGCGGGCTGATCGAGGTGCTGCTGGCGGAGCTGTGCCGGTTCACCGGAGCCGGCTGGGAGCAGGAGGACGACATCACCCTGGTGACGCTGGAGCGGACGGGCGACCAGCCCAGCCACCGGCGCACAGATGGCGCCCAGGCGGACGACCGGCGGGCGTCGGCTCCGGCGGGCGCCGCCCAGGCGGCCGCCGACCGGGCGGCCGCCGACGGGTCGGTGGAGCCGGTCGCTGCTTCGTCGGTGCCGACGCGCCGCTGACGGCGGCACCGCCCCGGCGGCACCGCCCCGGCGGCACCGATCCTGTGGACCAACTGGCGGCACCGCCCCCGGCGGTCAGGCCGCCGCGGCCGGCCCCCGGTCGGCGAGCTTGCGCCCGGGCACATCGGGCAGCAGGAAGATGAGCAGGAACGCGCCGGAGAACACGAGCACCTCGTACAGCAGCGCACGCTGGATCGAGTCGGCGAAGTCCTGCTTGCGGGCGGCGTCGGCCGCTGCCGCCACGCTCGGGCCGATCCTGGCCAGGGCCTGTGACTGACCTCTGGCCGCCGTCTGGCCCGCACCCGCCGCCTGGTCCGCTCCCGCCGTCCGGCCCGCACCCGCCGCCTGGGCTGCGGCCGCCTGGCGGGCGCGGGTGCAGCTCGGCGGCTCGGCCGACGGGTCCTTCTCCCTGGAGCGATCCTGGAAGCAGGTCTGGAACCCGGCCACCACCTGGTTGGCGACGGGCGCCGGCACGCCGGCGGCGCCGAGCTCGGTGCGGAGCCGGCTGCCGGTGTGCTGGGCCACGACGGCCGCGTGGGTGGCGAGCTGTCCGAAGAAGATCACCCCGATGATGGCGACACCCAGCGCGCCGCCGACCTGCTGCGTGGTGGTCAGCACGCCTGAGGCCGAGCCGGCGTCCTGTCCGTGGATGCCGGCCAGGATCACGTTGACGAGCGGGGCCACGGTGCAGCCGAGCCCCATCCCGGCCAGCAGCAGTGCCGGCAGGAGCTGCCAGGAGTGCAGCCCGACGCTGTAGCGGTGGATGGTCACGATGACGGCGACCATGCCGACGACGAGCAGCAGCGCGCCCAGGCTCAGCACCCGCCGGCCGAGGCGGGGCGCGAGCCGGATGGAGGCGCCCGAGGCGAGCGCCGAGCCGACCGCGAACGGCAGCGTGGTGAGCCCGGCGTGGAGCGCGCTGAACCCGAGGCCGATCTGCAGGAAGATCGTGAAGGGCAGGAAGAAGGCGGCGATGCCGGAGAAGAACACCAGGCTCACGGCCAGGCCCGCGACGAAGGCACGCTGGGTGAACAGGTGCGGCTCGACCAGCGGCGAGCCGTCGCGTGCCTTCTTCCAGCGCTCGTAGAAGCCGAACAGCACGAACAGCGGCACCGAGGCGGCCATCATCGCAAACGACCAGGTCGGCCAGTCCAGGTCGCGGCCCTCGACCAGCGGGTAGATGAGCAGCAGCAGGCCGGCCGAGACGATGACCACGCCGACCGGGTCGAGCCGGATGGCCCGGGGCGCCTTGGACTCCCCGAGCAGGAAGCCGGCCGCGATCAGCGCGACGACGCCGATGGGCACGTTGACCAGGAAGATCGGCCGCCAGTCGAGGCCGAGCAGGTTCCCCTGGATGAGCAGGCCGCCGACCAGCGGCCCCGCGATGGTGGCCAGCCCCAGCACGGCGCCGAACACGCCGAGCGCCTTGCCCCGCTCGGCCGGCGGGAAGCTCACCTGGATGACCGAGAGGACCTGCGGGAACATGATCGCGCCGAAGGCGCCCTGGAGCACCCGCGCGCCGACCAGCATGCCGGGGGTCTGGGCCAGGCCGCACAGCGCCGAGGCGGTGGTGAAGCCGGCCATGCCGATCATGAACAGCCGCTTGCGCCCGTAGATGTCGCCGAGGCGCCCGCCGGTGATGAGGACCACCGCGAAGGCGAGCTGGTAGCCGGCGAGCACCCACTGGATCTGGGCGTAGGTCGCGTTGAGGTCGCGCTGGATGGACGGGATCGCCACGTTGACGATGCTGATGTCGACGAGCTGCATGAACGCCGCGGTCAGGACCACCAGCAGCGCGATCCAGCGGCGCGGGCCGGGCGCGGCGGCGGCGCTGCCGGTCCGGCCGGCGACGTCGGTTCGTGCTTGGGACATGGGCGGGGCTCCGGGGATGAGGTGGAGGGGACGGGGTCTATGGGGCCGGCGGTGCCAGACCGGCCAGCAGCGCCCGGACCACGGCGCCGGCAAGCCGGTCGGGCGGGATCGGCAGCGCGTCGGGTCCGATGAGCTGTTCCAGGAAGGCGGCGTGGTGGCAGGCGCCGAGCAGCAGCGCCGTGGCGGCCAGCGGGTCGGCCCCGGCCGCCACTCGACCAAGACCCTGCTCGGCGGCCAGGTAGTCCGTGATGGGCGCGAACGCGCGCTGCGGACCCGTGCCGAGGCGCCGCAGGCGCGTCCGGTGGCGGGCGAGCAGCGCCGGGTCGGCGAAGATCGAGGCACCTACCGGGATGAGGTCCCGGTAGAAGGCCAGGACCGCCTGGGCGACCTCGGTCAGGTTGCCGGCCACCGTGCCCTGGCCGGCCAGCCGCGGGAGGCCGTCGAGGTAGGCGGCGAAGTCGGGTAGCCGCTCGCCCAGCACGGCACAGAACAGGTCGAGCTTGTCGGCGAAGTGGACGTAGATGGTCCCCTCGGCGCAGCCGGCAGCCTGCGAGATCTCCCTGGTGGTCGCCTTGGCCAGCCCGCGGGCCCGGATGACCCGCTCGGCCGCGTCGAGGATCGAGGAGCGCATCTGCATTCCTGGCAGTATGAGTGAGCGTTCGCTCATGTCAAGCGTCGGGGCGGTGGTGGCGCCGGCAAAGCCCGGTCATCCGGACGTGCGGGTGCGCCGCCAGAGCGGATGCCCGAACCAGTACCAGGCGAACACCAGCGCGACCAGCGCGCTGACCACCATGCCGGGGCAAGGCCGAACAGGAACCAGCTGACGAGCAGGACCGAGCCGGTGATGGCCGCCAGCGGGAACGCCATGCCGGTGATGGCCAGGCTGTTGGCCAGGCGCACCATGTGCGGCTTGTCCTTCTGGTGGAACCGTCTGGTCCTCGGCCAACGTGCGCCCCATTCCGTGTGCTGCGTGCGCTTGGCGTTCCCGGGATCGTGCCCGAGCGGCAGCCGTCCTGCACGGCCCGCCCGAGCTTGCACGTCCCGGCCACGCCTGCCCGGGCATGGCCGGCGCCAATCGTCCTGGCGCCGCCTGACCCGGGGTCCTTGCCGCCTCGACGGGCGGCCGCATGCCGCCACGGCGCGATGCGCGGGCGTGATGCGCGGGCGCGATGCGCCACAATATGCCCCCAGAGGGACCACGAGGACGCAGCGATGACCATGCATGATGCCGAGCGCGAGGCCGGCGCCGGCCGCTGGCCGCAGCCGCCGACGGTCGGCGGCGCCCGCTCGGCCCTGTCCGCCTGGGCGCGCCGGCACTGGCTGGTCCCGGACCGCCTCTTCTACGGCGAGCTGTCGGTGGCCGACGCGAGCCAGGCGCGGCTGCTCGTCACCCGGGTCGCCGAGCGCCGCGACGAGGCGAAGGTGGCCGGGGCCGGCCCGCCCCCACCGCTGCCGTCCTACGGGCGCATCGACACGGTGCAGGTGCCCTACCGGGGCTGGGTGGATCACCGCTGGGCAGGCATCAAGGAGGGGTCGGTGCGGCCGGTCGGCTGCCCTGCCTGCACCGGCCGGGGCGTGGTGCCCTGCGGTGGCTGCGCCGGCGCGGGCGCCCGGCCCTGCCCGCCCCGCCAGGCCTGCCCGGCCTGCGCCGGCAGCGGCCACGAGACGTCCGGGGCCGTGCGCAGCACGGACGTGTGCGCGAGCTGCGCGTGCCCTTGCCGCCGCAGCGGCGGCAGGTGGCCAGGC
>JBIOYL010000298.1:0-12284 GCA_044870185.1 Actinomycetes bacterium
GGGCCGGCCCGGCCGGTCCCGCTGCCCCCCGGCCCGCTCGACCTGGAGGTCGAGGGGCTCACCTTCGCCTACCAGCCCGGCGTCGAGGTGCTGCGCGACGTCTGGTTCCGGGTGCCCGCCGGCAGCACGGTCGCGCTCGTCGGCCCGACCGGCGCCGGCAAGTCGACCCTCGCCCTGCTGCTGGCCCGCCTGCTCGTCCCCGACCGGGGCGCGATCCGGCTGGGCGGCCGGGACCTGGCCGGCGTCGACCCCGGTGAGCTGGCCGGCGCGACCGGCCTCGCCTTGCAGGAGGCGTTCCTGTTCTCGGCCTCGGTGGCCGACAACATCTGCCTGGCCGACCGCGACGGCCGCTGCGACGGCGTCGTCGACGCCGTCCGGCTCGCCCAGGTCGAGGAGTTCGTGCGCCGGCTCCCGGACGGCTACGACACCATCGTCGGCGAGCGCGGCGCCACGCTGTCGGGCGGCCAGCGCCAGCGTGTCGCCCTGGCCCGGGCCCTGGTGCGCGAGCCGCGGCTGCTCGTGCTCGACGACGCGACCGCGAGCGTCGACCCGGTTACCGAGGGCCGCATCCTCGCCGGGCTCGGCCGGCGCCTGCCCACCACCACGACGGTCGTGGTCGCCTCGCGCCTGGCCACGATCGCGCTGGCCGACCGGGTGCTGTACCTGGAGGGCGGGCGGCTGGTCGCCGAGGGCAGCCATGACGAGCTGCTGGCCACCGTGCCCGGCTACGCCAAGCTCGCCCGGGCCTACGAGAAGGACCAGGTGCGGGGCAGGCGGGCCGGCGGGCGCACCGGGGAGGCGTCGTGAGCGCGCCGGCGGGGGCAGGTGACACTCGCAGGGACACTCCGGTCGATCAGGCGGAGACCGGGCGGATCCAGGCCAGGCGGGTGTTCCGGCGGGGGCTGGCGGCCAGTCCCGAGCTGCGCGAGGGCATCTGGCTCACCCTGGCGCTGGCGCTGGTCGCTGGCGGCGGCCGGGTCGTGACCCCGGTCCTGGTCCAGCAGGTCATCGACCGCCACCTCGTCGGCGGCCAGGCACACGTGGCCGGCATGCTGCCGCTGGCGGGGGCCGGCGTGGCCGCCATCCTGCTCACCGCCTGGGCGGCCCGGGCCACCCTGCGGCGGCTTGCCCGCTCCAGCGAGCGGGCGCTGGCCAACCTGCGGGTCCGCGCCTTCCGGCACATCCACGCCCTGAGCATGGCCCACCACACCGAGCAGCACCGCGGCACCCTGGTCAGCCGGGTCACCTCCGACGTCGAGACCCTGGGCGAGTTCTTCCGCTGGGGCGGCCTGGCCTGGATCGTGAACGGCGCCCTGATGGTCGCCGCCTTGGCCGCCATGGCCGTCTACGACTGGCGGCTGGCGCTGGTCGCGCTGGCCGCCGGGCTGCCCCTGGTCCTGGTGCTGCGCCAGATGCAGCGGATGGTCATCCACGCCTGGGACGCCGTCCGCTCCCGCGTGGGCGACGTCCTGGCCGTCGTGTCCGAGTCGATCCAGGGCGCCGCGGTCGTGCGCGCCTACGGCGCCCAGGCCCGCATGCAGCGCCAGATCGTCCAGTCGATCACCCGCCGCCGGCAGGCCGAGGTGCGGGCGGGCGCGATCGGCGCCTTCTTCTTCCCCACCAACGAGCTGTTCGCCGCCCTCACCATCGCGGCCGTGCTGGTCGCAGGCATGGCGCTCGGCCCGGCCCACGGCATGTCGGCCGGCACGCTGGTCGCCTTCATGTTCCTGGTGTCGCTGTTCCTGGAGCCGATCGCCGAGTTCACCGAGATCCTCGACCACACCCAGACCGCCATGGCCGGCTGGCGCAAGGTCCTCGACGTGCTCGACACGCCGATCGAGGTGGTCGAGCCGGTGCCCGGCAAACGGCTGCCCGCCCGCGCGCTCGACATCGAGCTGGACGCGGTGTCGTTCGCCTACCGCGGCGGCGGGCCGGTCCTGCGTGCGGTCAGCGTGACCATCCCGGCCGGCACCCACGCCGCCCTGGTCGGCGCGACCGGCTCGGGCAAGACCACGCTGGCCAAGCTGCTCATCCGCGTGGCCGACCCGACCGCCGGGTCGATCCGGGTGGCCGGCGTCGACCTGCGCGAGGTGCAGCTGCGCTCGCTGCGCTCCTCGCTGGTGATGGTGCCCCAGGACGGCTTCCTGTTCGACACCACCGTGGCCGACAACGTGCGCCTGGCCAAACCGGACGCCGACGACGACGAGATCCGGGCCGCGTTCGCCGCGCTGGGCCTGGCGAGCTGGCTGGACGGCCTCGCCGACGGCCTGGACACCCACGTCGGCGAGCGTGGCGAGTCGCTGTCGGTCGGCGAGCGCCAGCTCGTGGCGCTCGCCCGCGGCTACCTGGCCGACCCGGGCTGCCTGATTCTGGACGAGGCGACCTCGGCCGTCGACCCGGCCACCGAGGTGCGCCTCAAGCATGCGCTGGGGCGCCTGACCGCCGGCCGGACGGCCATCACCATCGCCCATCGCCTGGCCACCGCCGAGCACGCCGACCTGGTGCTGGTCATGGAAGGCGGCCGGCTGGTCGAGCGGGGCCGCCACGCCGACCTGCTGCGGGCCGGCGGCGTCTACGCCCGGCTGCACGCCAGCTGGCTCGCCAGCCTGTCCGAGGCAGGCTGAGGTGAGCGGCGCGGTGGCGGCCGGCCTCAGCCCGTCACGCCGCCCATGCCACTGGGGAGCCGAGTCTGGAAGTCGAGGACCCCGACCCAGGTCGGTCGCACCGCGATGCGTGCCATCCTCGTGCCCGGCTGATCGATCTGGGCGAGGTACGAAGCGGCGGCGTCCTGCCCCATGTAGCGACGCGCTGCCAGCGCGTACTCCGGCACCACCCCGTCCACCTCGGTGACCGATACCCGACCGCGGACGCTGAGCACAGTGGGCGGGAAGCCCTCGGTGTCGATGCTGACAGCCACGTCCGGGTTCGCACGCAGCGCACCCAGTCGGGCGGCGGCGCGCCGCACGTGCGGCGCCGACAGGAAGGTCGGCATGACGAGCTCGTCGCCCGTCCAATGGAACCAGGTTGGCACGATGCGTGGTGTGCCGTCCATGGCGGTGTACGCGAGGCGGGCCGGCACGGTCGAGCTGAGCAGGCGCTTCGCGGCCTCGCTTTCCAGCAGCCTGAGGTCACCCTGCGGCAATGCCATCGTCTCCTCCTTTGCCGGCGGTCACCGATCCTATCGGGCGTTCACGTCCGTGCTCCTTTGGTCTTGTCGAGGTAGCCGCCGAGCCGGTCGAGCCGGCCCTCCCAGCGGCGCCAGTACCACTCGATCCACCGCGCCGCGTCGTCCAGATGCTCGGGCCCGAGCCGGCACCGGCGGGTCCGGCCCTGCTTCTCGGTGAGCACCAGCCGGGCCTGCTCGAGGATGTGGACGTGCTTGAGCAGGCCGTCAGCGGCCGACCGCGTAGCCCTGACGGCCCCGCGGGTTGGCGGCCGCCTTGAGCAGGCCGGTGGCCGGGTCGCGGCCAACCGCCGACAGGCGGCCGAGCGACCAGGGGCCGGCGACCTCGACCCGGTGGCCGCGGGCGCGCAGGCCCGCGATCACGTCGGCGTCGACGCGTGCCTCCACGACGACCTGGCCTGGCACGGCCTGGCGCGGGTAGAAGCTCGACGGGAAGTGGGTGGTGTGGAAGGTGGGCGCGTCGATCGCCTGCTGCAGGTCGAGCCCGAAGTGCAGGTGGTGCAGGAAGAACACGAGCGACCACTGGTCCTGGGTGTCGCCGCCTGGGGTGCCGAAGGCCAGCACCGCCCGGCCGTCACGCAGCGCCAGCGAGGGCGACAGGGTGGTGCGGGGCCGCTTGCCGCCGGCCAGGGAGTTGGGCAGCCCGGGGGTCAGCCAGAACATCTGGGCACGGGTGCCCAGGCCAAAGCCCAAGCCGGGGATGACCGGCGAGCTCTGCAGCCAGCCGCCGCTCGGGGTGGCGGCCACCATGCTGCCGTGGCGGTCGACCACGTCGACGTGGCAGGTGTCGCCGCGTGTCTCCCCGGTGGGCAGCACGGTCGGCTCGCCGACCCCCGTGGCGGCGGTCAGCGCGGCCTCGCCCAGCCCGGCGATCCGGAGCGCGTCGGGCAGCCTGGGCGCCTGCCCGTCGACCGTGCCGGGCCGCAGCTCCAGCGAGGCCGACTCGCCGACCAGCGCCCGCCGCGTGGCCGCATAGCCGCGGTCGAGCAGCCGGTCCAGGGGGACCTCGGCGAAGGCCGGGTCGCCGTACCAGGCCTCGCGGTCGGCGAAGGCGAGCTTGGCGCACTCGACCACCGTGTGCACGAACTCGACGCTGCCGAGCCCCATGCCGGCCAGGTCGAAGCCCTCCAGCAGGGCGAGCTGCTGGAGGAAGACCGGCCCCTGGCCCCACGGGCCGGTCTTGCACACCGTCAGGCCGCCGTGGTCGAAGCTGACCGGCGGCTCGACCGTCGCCCACCAGGCGGCCAGGTCGGCGCCGGTGAGCAGGCCGCGATGGCGTTGCCCGGTCACGTCCAGCACCTCGGCCGAGGCCAGGTACCGGTCGATCGCCTCGGCCACGAACCCGGTGTAGAACGCGGCCCGGGCCGCCTCGACCTGCGCGTCCCGGCCGGGGCCGGCCGAGGCGGCCTCGGCGAGGATGCGACGGTAGGTGGCGGCCAGCGCCGGGTTGCGGAAGCGGCTTCCGGGTTGCGGCACGCCGTCGGCCAGCCAGACGGCGGCCGAGGACGTCCACTCCTCGCCGAACAGCCGCTCGACCGTGGCGACGGTGGAGCTGAGCTGGGGGACGACCGGGTAGCCGTGCTCGGCGTAGCCGATCGCGTCCGCGAGCACGTCGGCCGGCCGCATGGTGCCGAGCTCGCCGAGCAGCAGCATCCAGGCGCCGAACGCGCCCGGCACGCAGGCCGGCAGCAGGCCGGTGCCGGGCACCAGGTCGAGGCCGAGGCGCTCGAAGACCTCGATCGAGGCGGCGGCCGGCGCCGGCCCCTGCCCGTCGACCACGCCGACGCGCTGCTGGTCGGCGCTCCAGTACAGGATCGGTGCCTCGCCGCCCGGGCCGTTCAGGTGCGGCTCGACGACCTGCAGCACGAACCCGGCCGCGACGGCCGCGTCGAAGGCGTTGCCGCCCCGTTCGAGCACGGCCATCCCGGCCGCCGAGGCGAGCCAGTGGGTCGACGACACCATGCCGACCGTGCCGAGCAGCTCGGGCCTGGTGGCGAACACCGGCGCTCCTTCCCGGGGAGTCGGGCGGGCCGTGAACCGTAGCTCCCGCGGCACGGCCCGTCAAGGCCGCCGCCGGCAGCCCCTGCGTGCCGGCGGCGGCGATCGACCCGAGCCCGCCCGCGGCTGGCCCGCACCGGCCGGGCGGCGATTGGCTCGACCGGCAGCCGGCCTGGGCCGGCTTGCAGCGGCCGGGCGGCAAGGGCGGCAATTGGCTCGACCGGCAGCCGGATCACCGGCATCCTGGGCACAGTCCAATCGCCGCCATCCCGGAAGACCGTTCGGGCCGGCCGGCCCTCGGCCGGACGGTCCTCGGCCGGCCGGTCCTGGGCCGGCCGGGCGGCCATTGGCCCGACTGGAGACCACCACCATGCTGTCCGTCACCGATCTGACCGTCGAGGTGGGCCACCGGCTGCTGCTCGCCGACGTGAGCTTCGTCGTCGCCCCCGGCGACGTGGTCGGCCTGGTCGGCCCGAACGGGGCCGGCAAGACGACCCTGCTGCGGCGCATCGCCGAGGGCGCCGCCGACCCGCGTGACCGCTCGGTCGGGCTCGTCGGCACGCTCGGCTGGCTGCCTCAGGAGTCGCCGCCGACCACGCAGCAGACCGGGCTGGCCCGCCTGCTGTCCGCCCGCGGCCTGGACCGCTCCAAGCACGACCTGGAGGCCGCCCGCAGGCGCATCGACCACAGCGCCGACGCCCGCGCCCGCGACCGGGCCATCAGGCGCTTCTCGCACCTGCAGGAGCGCTTCGAGGCCGCGGGCGGCTACCGGGCCGAAGCCGAGGTGCGGCGCATCGCGGCCGGCGTCGGCGTGCCCCAAGGCGGCCTGGACCGCCCGCTCGGCGCGCTGTCGGGTGGCGAGCGGCGCCGGGTCGAGCTGGCCCGGGTGCTGGCCGCCGAGGCGGGCACGCTGCTGCTCGACGAGCCGACCAACCATCTGGACGCCGACGCCAAGGGGTGGCTGGCCGAATTCCTGGCCGGCTTCCCGGGCGGGATCCTGGTCGTCTCGCACGACCTGCCGTTGCTGGACCGGGCCGTGACCGGGGTGCTGGCCGTCGACCCGGCGACCGCCTCGCTCGCCGCCTACACCGGGACCTACACCCAGTACCTGGAGCAGCGTGCGGTCCGGGCCGCGTCCGAGGCACGGCACCGCAAGGTGGCAGAACGCGACATCAGGCGGCTGTCGGCGTTCGTGGAGAAGTACCGCCACTCGGGCGAGGTCATGGCCCGCCGGGCGATCGTCACCGAGCGCCGGGTCGAGCGCATGCGCTCCGCGCTCCCGCCGGTGGTGCGGTCGGGCCGGAAGGTGGCGGTGCGCTTCCCCGACCCGCGGCCTTGTGCCCGCTTCCCGCTCGAGGTGGCCGGGCTGTCCCGCGCCTACGGGGGCCCGCCGGTGTTCGCCGACCTGTCGTTCGACCTCGAGCGTGGCGAGCGGCTGCTGGTGATCGGCCTGAACGGGGCGGGCAAGACCTCGCTGCTGCGCATCCTGGCCGGCGTCGACCAGCCCGACGCCGGCGAGGTGCGCTGGAACCTCGGCGCCGACGTCGGCTACTACGCCCAGGAGCACGAGGGGCTGGACCCGGCCGCCACGCCCATGGAGGTCATGCGGGCCGCGGCCAAGGCGCCCGACGACGTGCTGCGGGGCGTGCTCGGGCACTTCCTGCTCGGCGGCGACCAGGCCGGGCAGCCGACGCGCACGCTGTCGGGCGGCGAGAAGACCAAGCTGGCGCTTGCCCGCCTGGTCGTCGGCCGCCACAACGTCCTGCTGCTGGACGAGCCGACCAACAACCTCGACGCACAGGCCGTCGAGGCGGTGCGCAGCGCGCTGGCCAGCTTCAAGGGCGCGGTGATCCTGGTCAGCCACGACACCCCGTTCGTCGAGCGCTTCGAGCCGGACCGGGTGCTGCTCATGCCCGACGGCGCGCTCGACGTGTGGAGCGACGGCTACCTGGACCTGGTGGCGCTGGACTGAGCCGGCCGCAAGCGATGCCGCCCGCTTGCATTGTGGCTGCAGGAGCAGCATCATGCTGACATGGTGTCGATCACGATCCGCAACGTGCCCGACGACGTCCACGACGAGCTCGCGGCCCGCGCCGCCCGGGCTGGCCGCTCGCTGCAGGAGCACCTGCGCGCCGAGTTGATCGAGCTCGCCCGCAAACCCTCGGTCGACGACCTGCTCGCCCGCGCCCGTGCCCGCAAGAACGCCACCGGCACACGCCTGAACGCGCAGCAGATCCTCGACCACCGCGACGCCGACCGGACATGACCCTGGTCGTCGACGCGAGCGCCGTTGTGGCCGCGCTCGTCGATGACGGTCCTGATGGACGATGGGCAGCGTCCGTCCTTGCGCGCGACGCGCTCGCCGCCCCACACCTCATGCCTGTCGAGGCGGCCAACATCCTACGCCGAGCCGTGCTCGGCGGTGACCTGTCCGCCGACACGGCGGCGCTGGCCCATGACGACCTCGTCCGGCTCCGCGTCGATATGTTCCCCTACGAGCCCCACGCCGGGCGCGTCTGGCAGCTGCGCGAGAACTTGACCGCCTATGACGCTTGGTACGTCGCCTTGGCGGAGTCCTTGGATGTCCCGCTCGTCACCCTGGACCGTCGCATCGCGCGCGCGCACGGACCGAGGTGTTCGGTCCGCCTGCCCTCCGAGCGTCCGGCTCCTTGACCGGTTGGCCGAGCTTGGAGCCTGGGGCGCCAGCTCTCCGCCGGTCGATAGTGGTGGCGCACAGGTGGTAGCGCACAATAGGTACCGTGAGCGGGTCGGTGGATCGCCGAAGGGAGCGTGGCCAGCCAGGTGGCCAGGCAGATGGCCGGCCCGGCCGAGCTGTTCCGGCCGGTCAGCACGCAGAACGCCTTCGAGGCCGTGGTCGAGCAGGTGGCCGCGGCGATCGACCTTGCCCTGCTCGTGCCCGGCGACCGCCTGCCGCCCGAGCGGGAGCTGGCGAGCCTGCTCGACGTGAGCCGGCCGACCGTGCGCGAGGCGCTGCGGGTGCTCGCCGGGTCCGGCTACGTCTGCATCCGCCGGGGTGCGGCCGGCGGCGCCTTCGTGGTCGAGCGGCCCCAGGTGGGTGAGGCCGAGCGGGTGCGGGAGGCGCTCCGGGCCCGGCTGCGCGAGCTGCTCGCCCTGCTCGAATGGCGCCGGGTGATCGAGGCCGAGGCGGCCGCGCTGGCCGCGGTCAGGGTGACCGACGACGAGCTGCGCTCGCTGCGCGCCCGGATGGTCCAGTCGGGCGGGCGCTCGGTGCAGGGCCGCGAACGGTGGCGTGCGGCCGACACCCGCTTCCACATCGCCATCGCCAAGGCCTCCGGCAACCCCCACATGCTGGAGGCGGTCCGGGTCGTGCGGGCGCGCCTCGCCACGGCCCTGGACGCGCTCATCGACGCGGCGCTGGGCAGCGCGGCGGCGGCCGAGGAGCACGAGGCGATCATGGCCGCCCTGCAGGCCCGCGACCCGGAGCGGGCCCGGGCGACCAGCGCCCGCCACGGGCATGCGACCGAGGAACGGCTGCGCGCCTTCCTGGCCGGCTGAGTGGTCGGCTCGGTGCGGAAGTGGGCCTGGCCGCGCTACGCTCGGTGCAGCGTTCTCGCTCTGCCCGGGCCGCCCCGGCGCCCCGACCCCGGAGGAACCCCATGATCCAAGCGAACCTCGTGCCCATCGTCATCGAGCAGACGAGCCGGGGCGAGCGCTCGTTCGACATCTTCTCGCGTCTGCTCAAGGACCGGATCATCTTCCTCGGCACGCCGATCGACGACACGATCGCGAACCTGGTCATGGCCCAGCTCCTCCACCTGGAGAGCGAGGACCCGGACAAGGACATCTCCATCTACATCAACTCGCCGGGCGGGTCGCTCACCGACCTGCTCGCGATCTACGACACCATGCAGTACGTCAAGCCCGACGTGTCGACCATCTGCATGGGCATGGCCGCCTCGGCCGCGGCCGTGATCCTGGCCGCCGGGACCAAGGGCAAGCGCTTCGCGCTGCCGCATTCGACCATCCTGATCCACCAGCCGTCCGGCGGCGCCCGCGGCCAGTCGGCCGACATCGAGATCCAGGCCCGCGAGATCCTGCGCCTGCGCCGGCTCCTCGATGAGATCATGGCCAAGCACACCGGCCAGCCGGTCGAGAAGATCGCGCACGACACCGACCGTGACTTCATCATGAGCGCCGAGCAGGCGCTCGAGTACGGGATGGTCGACGAGATCATCACCGCCCGCCAGCTCGTGCCGGTGATCGCGTCGACCAGCGCGCCGGTGGGCGTCTCCCGGCCGAGCAGCAACGGGCCAGAACCGACCGCCGCGCCGCCCGCCTGATCGTGCTCGTCGGGCACGTCGTCTTCGACCTGGACGGCGTGCTCGTCGACTCCGAGCCGGCTCACGAGCAGGCGACCGCGGACTACCTGGCCGGGCTCGGGGTGACCGTCGACCCGGTCCTGGCCGAGCGCATGATGGGCCGGCGGGTGCGCGACTACACCGACGCGCTGGCCGCTCGGCTCGGCCTGGAGCCCGACGAGGTCTTCGCCGGCCGCGAGGCGCTCTTCTGGGCGGCCGTCCGGCGCGGCCTGCCGGCCATGCCCGGGCTGCACCTGGCCGTCGAGCGGCTGGCCGCCGCCGGGCTGCGGCTGGCCGTGGCCAGCTCGGGAACGCGCGCCTACGTCGACCACGTCCTCGGGCGGCTCGGCATCCGGGACAGCTTCGCCGCCGTCGTCTCCGGCGAGGACGTGGTCCACTCCAAGCCGGACCCGGAGAGCTACCTGCTGGCGGCCAAGCGCCTGGAGGCCGACCCGGCCGCCTGCGCGGCTGTCGAGGATGCGCCCAACGGCCTCGCCGCGGCCAGGGCGGCAGGCATATACACCATCGCCGTCCCGCACCTGCTGTCGGGGAACCTGGCCGGCGCCGACGCCGTCCTGCCGAGCCTGGAGGCGGTCGCCGACCACATCCTGGATGGCTGAGCGGTCGGGCGGCCTTCGCCCGCGTAGCCAAGTGCCATCCGAGGGTTGTCGGGCAGTCGTCGTCTGCGTCTCCGACCTTCGGGCGATTCTGCTATTCAATCCGAGTCGCGCCCCACGCCTCCGGCTCGACGACGCGCAGTGCCTGACTGAACTCCCATTGATGGCCTTCGAGGTCGATGGCAGCGTACGAGCGCAGGCCCCAGGGCTGATCCGTCGGGGCCATCAGGATGGTCGCGCCTTGGTCGCTTGCCCGCTGGTGGTGGGCGTCCACGTCGCCGACCAGGACGGTCGTGGCATGCGAGAGGTTTGGCCATGGCCGCCCCTGCTGCTCGCGAACGTTGGGCACCCGCTCCCGGATCCACCGTTGGAAGTCTGGCGAGCTTCCCGCCACCATCACCAGGCCGCCGCCGGGGCTCTCCAGCTTCGCGACAATGATGCCTCCGTCCGGCCGCGCCATGCGCACCCGCTCGCGGAAGCCGAACACACGCGACAGCCACGCGATCGCCTCGCCGGGCTCGTCGTAGCGAAGGTGTGGGTACACCGGTGCCCACCCTCGAACAACGTCGTCGATCATGCTGCCTCCTGTGCGCTGGGGAGCTGGCGAGGTCCCAGTCAACCACCGCCACCCGTCGACGCCGAGTCCAGGTGCAGCTTGGCCGGGCGCCTGCGCGGCCGCCCAGGCCGTCCTCGCAGATCCTTGACCGGTGGGACCGCTGCCGTCATGGGCCACCAGAATCGGCCGCGCATGCGTCACCCATACAGCGGGGAGCAGCCTTCCCGAGCACCCGCCCGAGAACCGTGGAGGCCGAGCAGCCGGTATCGTCGGAGTCTTCCAGAGGACACGGGGGACGGTTGGGCTGTCCACACCGCTATCCGGTGCGTAGCATCGGAGCGGCGTGCGGGAGATACTCAGGCTAGAATATACGCCTGTGAGTGAAGCGCTGTCGCCGACCGGCGTGATGAGCCGGATCATGCTGCTCGGCCTGCTGGCCTGGCAGCCGATGCACGGCTACGAGCTGCGCCAGGTCATCGAGCGCCGCCGCATGGAGCGGTGGAGTGACGTGCGCTACGGCTCGATCTATGCCGGCCTGCGGCGGCTCGTCGCCGAGGGCCTGGTCGAGGAGGCCGGGGTGACCCGGCAGGGCGGCCGGCCGCCGCGCACCGTCTACCGGATCACCCAGGCGGGCCGGCGCGAGCTGGACGGCCTGCTCCGGCGGGCGTTCTCGGCCCTGTTCAAGCCCTCGCGACCGGTCGACGCCGCGCTCGGGTTCGCCTGGCTGCTGCCCGCCGACGAGCTGGCGGCGCTGCTCGCCAAGCGGATCGAGGCGCTGGACGCGCTCGTCGCCGAGCTGGCCGCCGACGAGGCACGGATCGTGGCCGCCGTGGGCGAGCTGCCGGCGACGGTGGTCGACCTGTTCGAGCACAGCCGCCGCCTGGCCGCCGCCGAACGCGACTGACCTGGCACGTGCAGCAGCGCGCGGCCGCCGGCGCCTATCGGCCCAGGTGGTGGATGCCAGCACCCGAGCCGGGGGCCGTCCCGGTCAGGCAACCGACAGAAAGGCAGCATGCATGACCGACACCGGGGTGCCGGGCGCGTCGATGCGGAGCCAGGCCGGAGCCGGTGGGCCCGGCCCCGGCGGCGACGCGCTCGTGGTCGTCGAGCGGCTCGTCAAGCGCTATCCGCGCAGCCCGCGCAATGCCGTCGACGGCGTCTCGTTCGTCGTGCGCCAGGGCGAGATCCTCGGCCTGCTCGGGCCGAACGGGGCGGGCAAGACGACCACCGTGGGTGTGCTCACCACCCGGGTGCGGCCGACCTCGGGCCGGGCGCTGGTCGCCGGCCACGACGTCGTGGCCGACCCGGTGGGCGCCAAGCGTGCCCTGGCGGTGGTGCCCCAACGCAACAACCTCGACCGCTCGCTCACGGCCAGGCAGAACCTGCTCTTCCACGCCGCCTACTTCGGCCTGCCCCCCGCCGAGCGGGGCCGCCGGGCCGACGTGCTGCTCGGCGAGTTCGGCCTGACCGCGCAGGCCAACGACAAGATCGACTGGTACTCGGGCGGCATGGCCCAGCGGCTCATGATCGCCCGTGCGCTCATGCACGACCCCCAGGTGCTGTTCCTGGACGAGCCGACCACCGGGCTC
>JBIOYL010000299.1:0-7526 GCA_044870185.1 Actinomycetes bacterium
CCCCCCCCCCCCCCCCGGCGGGCGCCGGCGTCTGGCCGCCGGCCAGTGTGGTGGCGGAGTCCACCCGGTTGTGCAAGACGCTGGCGGTGCCCGCCGCCGCGGCCAGGCCGGCGCCGGCGGCGGTGGCGCCGCCAAGGCGGGCGGCCGTGGCGGTGCTCGCGGAGGCGGTCGAGGCCCGGACGCGGGACTGGATCATCTGGGAGACGACCTGCGACCCGGTCTGGCCGGTGGCCGCCGCGGCGGCCTGGCGCAGCGCCAGGCGCTGGGTACTGGCGGCGACGACGGCCGCCTCGGCCAGCGGGATGAGCCGGAGCAGGGCCATGGGGGTAAAGGCGGCCATCAGCAGCAGGGCGCCGCCGGCCAGCACGCCCTCGAACTGGCTGGCCATGTTGCTGGAGGCCATGCCCGCGGCGGCCAGGTTGATGATCGCGACGATGAACACCTTGGCGAAGATGATGGCGACCAGGAACTCGATCAGCCGGCGCGTCCAGCGGAACGCGGACGGCCACACCATGGCCGCGAACGCCAGCGGCAGGAACAGCACGGCGATGTAGATGGCGGCCGAGCGCAGCAGCAGCTCGACCCAGATCGACAGGGCGCCGAGGATCACGATCACGGCCCCGAGCAGGACGCCGAACACGGGCACGGCCGGGTTGGCGCCGCCCACGCCGAGCATGCCGAGGGCGTCGCCGGCCCGGTTCATGAACTGGCCGGCGCTCTGGCTCGCGCTGCCGCCCAGCATCGCGCTCATCCAGTCGCTGGTGCCGATCAGCAGCTGGGCGAGCGCCGGGCCGATGGCCGAGAAGATGGCGGCCAGCGGCAGGTAGATGAAGGCGGACCGGGCGGCCTGGGTGATGTCGGAGCGCACGATCGCCTGCATGACCGCGATCACCAGCATCGGCAGGGCGATGAGCATCGCCAGGCCGAGCATCATGCGGTACTGGTTGGTGAACCAGCCGGCGGTGATGCCGGGGGTGGTGGTGCCGTGCAGCAGGCCGCCGATGCGCTGCAGGAACCACTTGCCGGCGCTGGCCATCGACGCGGTCAGGCTGCGCAGCGCGCTGTCGCCGGCGGTCGCCACGACGTTGTTGGCGGCGCCCTGCACCACGCTCTGGGCGGCACCGGCGGGGTTGGTGGCCGTCCGGCACAGGTTGCGGGCGATCTGGGTGGGCAGGTGGTCGCAGGCGCCCGACGGCGCGGTCGTGGTCGGCGGGGTCGACCCTGTCGGGGTCGTCGTCGGCGTGGTCGGCGCCGGCGTGGTGGGCGCAGGCGCGGTCTGGGCGAGGGCGGCCGGCGCGCTCCACAGCAGCGCGGCGGCGACGGCGGTGACGGCAAGGAGCCGCCACACCCAGGCCCTACGGTGATCCTGGCGCATAGCGGTACTCCTTGAAGTCCTGTGCCTGCCGGCCCAGTGCCGGTGCGTCGGCGGGGGTGGCGTCGTCGGCCACCGGGACCGGGCCGTCTTCGGTCTTGGCGCTGGTGACCCGCCAGTCGCCGACCACCCAGGCCAGGCCGATGGTGGTGATGCCCCATGCCTCCTGGACCGGGATCCCGGCGGTCGAGCCGCCGATGCCGGTCGACCAGATGGCCACCTGCGCGCGGGCGCCGTCGTAGCTGTCCAGCCGCCAGCCGACCGGGATGGCGCGCAGCACGAGCTGCGCGGCGCCGCCGGCGCTGCCGGGCTGCCCGGCGCGCAGGCCCTTGGCCAGCAGCGGCGCGAGCTGGTCGAAGGTGCGCTGCAGGTCCGCCTCGGCGGCCGGTGCGGCGACCGCGGCGATGGCGGCGTGGCGGCGGCGCGCATCGAGGATCAGCGGTCCGGACAGCAGCGTGGCGTACGAGGTGGCGGCGGCGACGGCGCCGTCGCGGCTGTGCGCCCAGCCGGTGGCCACGCCGTCGCGCACCCTGGCGGGCCCCACGCCGCCGACCGACGCGCCGGCCTGGGTGGCGGCCGCCTGGGGTGCGGCCGCTTGGGCGGCCGCGCCGGTGCCGGTCGGCGCCGTGGCCGGCCGGCTCGCGAGGCCGGGTTGCGCCGCGGACTGGCCGGCCGTGCCCGACGACGGCGCGGTGAGGCGGCCGAGCACCAGGCCGCCGGCGAAGACGAGCACGGTCAGTGCGAGCACGGCGGCAAGCCCGACCCCGCCGCTGCCGGCGCGTTGCTCGGGGAGCCGGTAGAGCACGCGTGCCTGCTCACGTAGGGCCAACGATCTCCGTGCCTCCTGTCATGCGGTCGTCGGGCGGGCGCCGTTGCCCGGTGGTGGTCGGGCGGGCGCCGTTGCCCGGAGGGTGGTCCTACGGTCGGCAGCATGGTGCCGGCAGCATGGTGCCGGCCGCCGCCCTTCGGTCACGGCGGCCGGTCGTCCCCGCGCAGCCCGGGCACGCCGGCCTAGGCGCGGCTCCCGAGCGAGAACGCCCAGTTGACCAGTGCGGCCGCCGCCCCCAGGATGAGCGCGCCGATGATCGACATGATGGTGGCCCGCTTGCCGATCGCCGCCTGGTGGTAGTTCGAGCTGAGGGAGCCGACACCCCACAGCCCTGCACCGACGATGATGCCGGCCAGCGACAGGAACAGACCGAACGCGCCGATCGCGTCGATCAGCTGCTGGATCGGGCCGGCGCCCGGGATGCCGCGCAGGCTGGGACGCATGTGCACGGTGACCTGCGCCAGATAGCTACGTATCAATCGAACCTCCCAAGGGGGATTGGGACTGGGACACAGAACCCGTCGGCGACGGTGCCGGGGGCGTCGTCGACGCCTGGAAGCCCTTGGCGACGGCGGCCGCCAGCTCGAGGTAGGCGCGCCGGGTGCCGGGCCGCAGGCGTTCGACGGCCGTCTCCGCGCCGGCACCGAGGTGTGGATCCCACGGCACCTGCACGACGGCATGGCAGCGGTGGCGGAAGTAGGCACGGACCTTGTCGAGCTGGACCGGCTCCTGGGGGCGGACCGCGTTGATGACCGCCACGGCGCCGCGGACCAGGTCCTCGTACCCGTTGCGCTCGAGCCAGTCCAGGGTGGAGCCGGCCGCCCTGGTGGAGTCCAGGCTCGGCTCCATGACGACGACGATCTGGTCGGCGAGCCGGAGGATCCCCTGGGTCGCCGAGTCCAGCACGCCCGTGCCCGTGTCGAGCACGGCGATGTTGTAGTGGTGCTCCAGCAGCGAGATCGCCTTGCGGAAATGCTGCTCGCCGAGCCTGGTGGTGATGCGCGGGTCGTTGTCGGAGGCGATCACCTCCAGGCGGGTCGGTGCCTGCGAGGTGTACGCCCGCACGTCGGTGTACTTGGTGATCTGATCGGCGTCACGCAACAGATCGGTGATGGTGGCGCTGGTCTGGCGCCGCACCCGGTAGGCCAGGCTGCCGGCGTCAGGATTGCCGTCCAGGGCGACCACCCGGTCGCCGCGGTAATTGGCGTAGGTGTGGCCGAGCATGAGCGTGGTGGTCGTCTTGCCGACGCCGCCTTTGCGGCTGATCACGGCGATGCAGCGGCAGCCGTCCACGGGATTCTTGACCGTGGCGACGAGGCTCCGTTCCTGCAATTCCGCCTTGCTCGGCTTGAAGTCCAGCCGTCCGCCCGACAGCCAGAACAGCACGCGCCGCCAGCCGCGGCTCGGCGCGTGCACGGGTCCGCGCAGGTAGCGCTCGGACGCGAAGTCGTCACCGGCGGTGCTCGGATGGATCGGCGCCGCGCTCGCCTCGGCGGACGTCGGGAGGCGGGTGCCGCGGACAGGCGGCGGCTGGGGACGGCTGCCGTGGGAGGCGTCTGGGCCGGGGCGGGCCGCCGACGTCATGGTGCCGGGCCCGCCGGCCTCCGCCGGCTCGCGGACGGCAGGCGCCGGCAGGACGGGCTCGGCGGGAGCCGGTACCAGCTCACGTCGCGCACCAACAGCAGGTGTCGGGATGCCGGACACGGGCCTCGCCGGTGCCCCCTCGACGACAGCCGGCGTCGCGGTGCTGGGCGCGGGCCGGGCAGCCGGTGGGGTTCGGCGCTCCGACGCCCGCTCGGCAGCCGAGGCGACGCGGGGCTCGGCCGCGCGCTCGGCAGCCGAGGCGACGCGGGGCTCGCGTCTGGCGGGTGCTCGCTCGGCGACGGCCGGCGTCAGGATGCGGGGCGCACGCTCAGGCTCGCGCTCGGCCGGCGCACGCTCGGCCGGCGCACGCTCGGCCGGCGTCGGGGTGCCGGACGCGGGTCCCGTGAGCGCCCGCTCGGCGACGACCGGCGTCGGGGTGCGGGCCTCGCGCCCCGGGGGTGTCTCCCGGACCAGGGCGGGCGGCCGGGTGGCCCGGGCGGTGCGCGCAAGGCGGGCGGCCCGGGCGATGCGGGCCGCTGCCGCAAGATCGGGGGCGGCGGCTGGCGGCGTTGGTCGATCGTATGGCTCGCCAGTGTCGCCACCAAGTCGATCGTGTCGGTCACCGCCATCAGGAGCGGGCTGTGTCGCCGCCGGCGCGGCTGCGTGCTGGGTGTCGCCGGCACGGTCGGCCGACGACCCGAGCGGCACGAGCCGTTCGGCTTCGAAAAGCCAGACGGGCCTGGGTTGCTGGCTCACGGCGGCGTCCTTCCTGCGGTGGGCGGGGTGGCGCGTCGTGCCCCCCCGCTCGCGTAAACGGCCATGCGCGCGCCGAAGTATAGAACATCTCCTGCCGGACAGGTAGGTATGAAAGCCGCCTCGGACCTTTGTCGCTCGAATTGCATGGCCGGATCAGCCGGCAGCTGCCGGTCGTGATCGCACGCAAACCCGCGCGCCAGCACCGCATGAATGGGCGCGGCCGGACAGGGGCGAATGCCGCCGGGCCACCGCCGGCGACCGCGATCGGCGGTCTGCATGGGCGCTGCCATGCCGGCGCGCGCCGAGCCAGGCGTGAGCAGGCGCGGGCGCCAGCATACCCTGGTCACGTCGCGGCCCCCGGCCTGGGCGCCCGTTCGGCTGTCGAGCGGGCACGGTACCTGCCGCAGCCACGACGTGGGCGCTCGCCGCCGCGGACGGCGGCACGACCGAAGCTGCCGCGGCCGTGGACGCCGTGCGGCTCGTGGAGCCCGCCCGGGTGGCGGTGCGCAGCGTCGCGCGTCGCGGCGCGCACGCACCTACGAGCGGCCGCCGGTGGTGTCCAGTGCGATGGCATGTGGGTATGGCCTCGATCGAATATATGTTCGAAGTGTAGAGCGAGCGCTCCTGCGCTGTCCAGGGCTTCGCGGTCGGGGGCTTCGGCTGGATCGCTACAGCGTAGAAGATCGTACATAAGGGTCAAGTGCTGGGCCACTCCCCAGACCAGGGGCGGAAGGTGACGTCGAGGTTGAGGTCAAGAACCACGACGGGCCTGAGCTGGCAAAGGCGAGGTGACGAGGCCCGGCCAAGGCTGAAGTTGAGGTTACGGCTTGCCCTTGGCAGGCTGTCGGGTGGGATTGGGCTGGCTGGTCTGGGCTGGCGGTCTGGTCTGGGCTGGCGGTCTGGTCTGGGCTGGCTGGCCTTGCCGCCGGGTGGGGCCGGGCTTGGCTGATTGCGTGGTCTGGGTGGTCTGGGTAGTCTGGATCGTTTGTCCTGGCTGCACGCTCGGGCGCACCGCTCCGATGTAGTCTCCTCGCAGCGTGGGCTCGACCCGCACGACTGCGCCCGCATGCGGTGCGTCGATCATGTTCCCGCCGCCGACGTAGATGCCGACGTGATGGATCGTGGCCGGGTCGGCCAGGTCGGTGGCGTAGAAGACGAGGTCGCCCGGCTGCAGGTCGGCCGGGTTGTCGACGCGTGCGCCGGCGTACCACTGCGCGGCCGCCGTGCGGGGAAGCTGAATCCCGGCCGCCTGGTAGGCGCGCAGGATCAACCCCGAGCAGTCGTAGAAGCCGCCCTCCCCGGTGGCGCCCCACAGGTAGGGAAGGCCGAGCTGCCCGGTCGCGAACCGCACCGCCGCCCCCGCCGCGCCGGTCGCCGGGGCGGCCACCGCGGTCGCGTACGACGACGCGATGCCCAGGACCTTGGTGACATACCAGTCGGCATGGTTGTAGGCGAAGACGGCCTGGCTGAGGCTGGCCGGGCTGCCGCCGCCGTGCGCGCACAGATAGCTGGCGGCGGTGAAGATGGCGTCGGCCGGATCGTAGGGGCTCGCGCTGCCGTCGCCGTTGGCGTCCAGCGCGTAGGCTGCCCAGGTGTTGCCTGCCTTGCCCCCGATCCCGATCTGCATCGGCCCGGCCGCGCCCGCGAAGTTCGCGCCGGACGTGACGCCAGGCGCCAGAGAACGGCCGTGGTCGCTCTCGACCTTGCCGATCCCGGCCAGAACCGCCCAAGGCAGCCCTGGGCAGGTGTCGGCCGCCGCCCGGTACAGCCGGAGGTAGTTGCCTGGGATGTCCGCCACGGCCGTCCCGGTCGGTGCGCTGCCGCCCAGCACACCCACCATCAGGCCCAGCAGCAGCAGGCCGATCAGGCCGAGGATGGCCAGCGGTGCGGCGAGCAGCAGCTTCTTCATCTCGACCTAGGGGGCTCCCTGGTACGGCCAACCCGGGCGCAGGCGGCGAACCGCCCACGGTAGGCTACCGTGCGCGGGCGCAGTGCGCCTACAGCAGCTTGGGGGCAACGCGCGATCGTCCGCGGCGGACCACGCCCGAGCCGAGGCCCACTGGCCCGGCAAGGCTTGACTTCCCGGTGAACATGTGTTCGAGTATGACATGGGAGACGGATCGACCGCCTCGAGCCGAGCGCCATGGTGAGGGAAGCCAGATGCTCACGCGCACGCACCTGACCGGAACGCAGCAGCGCGTCTTCGAGGCGATCAAGCGCGCCTGGACGGCGGGCCGCTCGCCCACCTACCGGGAGCTCGGCGCGGCCACCGGCCTGAGGTCGACCAGCACGGTCGCCTGGCATGTCCGCTCGATCGAGCGGGCCGGCCTGATCGAGCACGAGCCGGGCAAGAAGCGCACCATCCGCCCGGTTGCCGTCCGGCGCCTGCCGCTGCCGGCCGGGCACCCGTCCCGCCCGCCCGATCCGAGCACCCCGTCCCGGCTGGCGCCCACCGCCCGCGCGCCGAGTCGCTTGGCCACCCGGCCCGCCCCCGCCCATTCCTATGTTGACGTCGCCCTGGTCGGCAGCATCCCGGCCGGCAAGCCCCGCACCGTCGACCAGCAGGCCGAGGAGGTCTACAGCCTGCCCCGTGACCTGGTCGGCGAGGGCGAGCTGCTGCTGCGCGTGCGTGGGGACTCGATGATCGGGAAAGGCATCTTCGACGGCGACCACGTGGTGGTCAGGCGCCAGGCGTCGGCCGACGACGGCGACCTGGTCGCCGCGCGCATCGAGGACCAGGCCACCTGGACACCCGAGGCCACCGTGAAGATCCTGTCCCGCCAGGGCGGCCGGGTGCGCCTGCTGCCCGCCAACCCGGCCTATCCGGTGATCGAGGCCGACGCGGTCGACCTCATCGGGAAGGTCACCGGCGTCCTGCGCCGCGTGTAGCCGGCTCGCCGAAGCCCCGCGCGGCGCGGTCGAGCGGCGGCCGGCCTCGGATCGCACGGGTATGGCCCACCCGGGGCGAGCCGGTGCGGGTGGGCC
>JBIOYL010000300.1:0-12297 GCA_044870185.1 Actinomycetes bacterium
CTTGGCTGGCGGGAAGGGGACGGGCCTCGTCGGGACGGGTCAGCCGCCGGCGGCGGGGCCGGGGGGTGGCGTCGCCTGGCCGCGCACGGCGGCGACCAGCTCGCGGGTCGCGGCGACCGGGTCGGCCGCGGCGCCGACGAACGAGGCGACGGCTACGCCGGCAGCGCCGGTGGCCAGCACGTCGGCGGCGTTGGCGGGGATGATGCCGCCGACGCCGACGACGGGCAGCGCGGTCGAGGCGACGACGGCGCGCAGGCCGTCCAAGCCACGGGCGGCCGCCTCCGGCTTGGTCGCCGTCGGCCACACGGTGACCCCGAGATAGTCGGCGCCGGCCGCCTCGGCCGTGGCCGCCTGCTCCGGGTCGTCGACGCTGATGCCGAGGACCATGCGTTCGCCGATGCGCTCGCGGGCGCCCGCCAGGTCGTCGCCCTGGCCGAGGTGGACGCCCATCGCACCGGCCCGGACCGCCAGGTCGATGCGATTGTTGACGACGAACAGCACGCCGCGCTCGCGGCAACGGCCGGCCAGCTCGCGGGCCAGCGGCTCGAGCTCGTCGTCGCGGTACTCGGGCGCCCGGAGCTGGAGCGCGTTGGCGCCTCCGGCGAGGGCGGCCGCCGCGACCTCGGCGTGCCCGCGGCCGGGCACCAGGCCGGAGGAGGTGATGACGTAGACGCGCAGGACGAGCAGGCGTCGCGGCATGGCATGCAGCGTACCAGCCGGCCGGCGTGCGCCGGTTCAGATCGCTGGCCGGCGGGCCAGCACCTCGGCGTAGACCTCGGCGTAGGCGCGGGCGGCGGCGCGGGCGCCGAAGCGGCCGAGCGCGGCCGCCCGTGCCCGTCCGGCCAGGTCGGCGGCCGCGGCCGGCTGGGCGACGACGTCCTCCACGACCCGGGCGAGGGCCTGCGGTTCGCCTGGGGGGAACGTGCGGCCGGTCCGGCCGTCGGCCACCACGTCGACGAGCCCGCCCGAGGCGGCCGCGACCACGGGCGCCCCGGCAAGCTGGCCTTCCACCGCGACGAGCCCGAGCCCCTCGTCGCGGCCGGGGACGAGCAGGACGGCCGCCCGGCGGTAGCGCTCGGCCAGCTCCACCTGCGCCAGCCCGGCCTCCCAGCGCACCCGCCCGGCGATGCCCAGCTCGGCGGCCAGCGTGCGCAGCGCCGCCTCGCGCGGACCGTCGCCGACGACCCGCAGCGGCAGGGCGGCCGCCGGGCCGGTCAGCGCGGCCACCGCTTGCAGGGCCACGTCGGCGCCCTTCTGGCCGTCCAGCCGGCCGACGAACAGCAGCTCGGTCCGGGGCTCCGCGCCGGGGGTGAAGGTGGCCTCGTCGACCGGCATGGGCGCGACCCGGATGCGGTCGGCGCAGCCGGGCGCCATGGCGGCCGCCTGGTCGCGCAGCCAGCTCGACACGACGGTCACGGCGGCCGAGGCGCACAGCACCCGGGCGCAGGCCGCCCGGGCCGCCGCCCGGCCGGCGGCCAGCCGCACGTCGGTGCCGTGCAGGGTGGTGACCAGGGGGCGGGCGCGCGCGGCCAGCGCCTGGAGCCCACCCGGGAACCACCAGTGGGCGTGGACGAGGTCGGCGCCGGGGACGGCCCGGCAGGCGGCGACCGTGCCGGCGGCGAGCAGGCCGACCAGGGCGGCGGCGCCCCGCGGGCTCGCCGCCCGCAGATGCATCCCGCCGGTGTAGGCGATCGTCTCGGCCCGGGCCGGCGCATAGCGGTAGCGCCGGACCTCGATGCCGTCGATACGCTCCCGTGCGGCCAGACCGGGCGCCGACGGGGCGAGCGCCTCGACGGTGACGCCGTCTGCGGCGAGCGCCCGCGCCAGCCGCAGCAGGAAGCCGCCCGGCAGGTCGTCCCGATGGCGGGGGAAGGCATGGGTGAGGAAGACCACCCTGGTGTGGTTCATCCGTGCGAGCCTACCGTGCCCGCGTGCGGGGAGGACACAGCCGGGGAACAGCCGGGTCGGGCTCCGCGGATCAGGTCGGGGCCGGGGTGCTCGGGGCGCTGCCCGGCTGGCGCGCCAGCGCGCTCGTGCCGAGCCGGGACAGCAGGCGGATCGGGGGGCTGTAGGGGTCGGCCGGTCCGCGGGGCAGGAACGCCAGCTGCAGGTCGCACCAGGCGAGCCGGAGCGCCTCGGCGTTGGTGGGTATGGCCAGGATGAACTGGGTGTGGTCCTGCAGCCGGCGCATCAGCTCGGCCACCTGGTCGATGGTGACCGAGTCCAGGTGGGCGATGTGCTCGTCCATGACGAGCAGGTCGGCCGCCCCGTCGATGCTCGCCGTGGCGAGCAGGAGCAGCAGCGCGATCCTGGCCCGCTGGCCGCCCGAGTGGGCGGTGTCCTGGGCCGGACGTCTGGGCTCGCCGGGCCGGTGCGCGAGCAGCGCCTCGACCCCGTGGGCCTCGGGCCGCTCGCCGGGCACCAGCCGCAGCTCGCCCTCTGCCCCGACGAGCTGGCAGACATGGGCGAAGTGCGTCGACAGCAGGCGCACCGTGTTGCGGGCGTGCTCGTCGTAGCGCGTCCCGGCGTCCTCGACCCGGCCGGCCAGGCCGTCGGCCTCCTGGTTGCGCCTGGCCAGGTTGGCCTCGGCCGCCTCGACCGCGCGTGCCTGCTCGTCGCGCCGGCCGAGCACGGTCGGGTCGCGGACCTCGGGCCCGAAGCGGTCCGGGTCGGCCACCTCGCGGGCCAGCCAGTCCCGGTCGTGCACGAGCGACTCGGTGCCGGTCAGGTGCCCCCGGGCCAGGACCGCCTGCTGCTCCTCGGTGAGCTCGCGGGCGGCCAGGTCGGTCTCCAGCTGCGCCGCGCGGCCCTCGGCCTCGGCCAGCCGGGGCAGGGTGGAGGCGAGCCGAGCCTCCAGGCGCCCCTGGCGGTCCCGCGCCGCCGCCAGCTCGGCCGCCCGGGCGCCGCGCTGCTCGTCGACCGCGCGCAGCTCGCGGCGCAGCTTGTGGCGGCGGTCGATGAGCTCGGGCCTGCGGGCGTGGAGGTCGCGCACCGCACGCTCGGCCGCCGCCCGGCGCTGCTCCAGGTCGGCCACCGAGCGGGCGGCGTCGAGCACGCGCACGGCCCGGCTGAACGCGACCCGCCGGTCGGGGATGGTCGCCGCCGCCTCGGCCAGCCCGCCCCGGAGCCGCTCGAGCTCGGCTTCGGCGGCCGCCAGCCGCGCCGCCCGGGCGGCGCGGCCCAGGACCGGCGACGGGGGCGCCTGCAGCCGGGAGACCGCGTCCGCGTAGCGCATCCCGTCCGCGTCGACGGCGGTCCGTCCCCGCGTGGCGAGCTGGTGGGCCTGCCGGGCGTCCGCGGCGGCCAGGGCGTCGGTGCGCTCCAGGAGCAGCCCGAGCTCGACCGGGGCGACCAGCTTGGCCAGCACCCCGGTCGGCTCGCCGGCGCCGGTGCGGACGATCCCGTGGCGATAGCCGGTCTCGGCGGCCAGGACGGTCGCGTCCCGGTACTGCTCCGAGGCGACCACGAGCGCCCAGAGGGCGTCCCCGAGGGCCGCCTCGGCCATGACCCGGGCTGCGTCGTCGGCGTCCTCCGGCAGGTCGACCAGGTCGGCGACGAGCTGCGCCGGGATGCCGGCGGCAGCCAGCCGCTCGCGGAAGGCGCCCACCTCGGCTGGCGGCACGGCCGCACCGGTACGGAGCGCCGCCACCTCGGCCTGTCGCCGGTCCAGGTCCGCGCGCAGGTCGGCCTCGCGCCGCAGCGCGGCGGTCAGGGCCCGCTCGGCCGTGGTCAGCTCGGCCTTGGCCGTCTCGGGCGTCCGCTGGCCGGCCAGGCTGGCCGCGCGGGCCGCGGCCACCTCGGTCTCGGCCAGGCGCATGTCGAGGCCGGCCACGCGGCCGTCCAGCGCCTGGAGCTCCTCGACGACCTCGTCGAGCTCCTGTTCCAGGGCGGCGGCCTGCTCGGCGAGCGCCTGGACCTCCTGGCCGATCGCGGGGACCTGCTCGGCCAGGGCCACGAGCCGCTCCTGGTCGGCACCTGCCCGGGCGGCCAGCCGGTCGCGCAGCACCCGCGCCGAGCCGAGCTCGTCGGACAGGTCGCGGTGCCCGGCTGCCGGCAGCAGGACCTGCTCCAGGCGCTGCAGGCGCTCCGACACCGTCACCCACTCCACGTGGCGGTCGGCCAGGCGCTCGAGCCGGGCCAGGGTGGCGCGCTCGGCCCGCTCCTGCTCGGCGGCGGCAAGGCAGGCCGCCCGGGCGCCGTCCAGGCGCTCGCGCGCCGCCCGCAAGGCGTCCAGCGGGCCCTGCCGGCCGGTCAGCTCCAGCAGCTTGCGCAGCAGGGCAGGCGGCGGCTCGTCGACCAGACGGTCGATCGCCCCCTGCGGCAGGGCGAGCACGGCACGCAGGGCCCTGCTCATCCCGCTCTGGCAGAGCAGGTCGGCGTAGGAGCGCGGGCCGAGCCAGACGTCGGGCGGGTTGTCCTCCAGGAACGCCTGCAGGTCGACCTCGATCGGCCGTTCCACGCCCCACCGCAGCCGGCCGGGCACGACCCGGTAGCGCCGCCCCTCGACGCTGACCAGGCACACCACGCTGACCCGGTCGGCGTCGGCAAGCTCCGGGCCGGCGGCCGAGAAGGGCCGGCCGCCATGGCCGCCGTGGGCGAAGGTGGCCCGCAGGAACGCCCGCTCGGCCGCGGCGCCCGAGCCGGCCCCGTCGAAGACGTAGCCGGCCGGGCTGCGCCCGCCGGCGAGGTCGGTGACCCCGAGCAGCACCTTGATGGCGTCGAGGAAGCAGGTCTTGCCCGACCCGTTCGGCCCGGTGATCACGTTGACGCCGCCCACGAGCAGCGGGATCGGATCCGGTCGCAGCGTGCCCCAGTGGACGAGCTGGACCTCCTCAACGCGTGGCATCGGCATCCCTGTCCGCGCTGATCTCGTCGGCCCGCCGCTGGATGTAGGCCATGCGCTGGTGGCGGGTGAGCAGCGCCCGCGCCTGCTCGGCCGCGGCGATCTCGTCGAGCGTGTCGAGCAGGGGGCCGGCGTAGAGCTGGCCTTCGCGGCTGACCAGGAAGCCGGCCGCGGCGAGGCGGTCGAGGGTGACGTCGAGCTTGAGCCGGCCGCGGAACTGCTCGGCCAGGTCGGCCGGGTCGAGCCAGGTCTCCTCGACGAGCCCGGCCGGCTGCCCACCTGGACCGCCCGGCTGCTCAGCCGGCTGCCCGCCCGGCCGCCCGGTCGGCCGCTCGCCCGGCGGCCCGCCCGGCCCGCCCGGCCCGCCCGGCCCGGTACCCGGCTCGGCGAGCCGGGCCCGCTCGGCGGGCAGGAAGCGCAGGTGCAGCCAACAGGCGGCAAGCACGGCGAGCTCCGGCTTGCCGAGGCGGACGACCGGGTCGTGCCCGTCGAGCTCGGGTAGAGAGCCCGCCAGGCGCGCGGCCCAGCGGTCCGACCTGGCCGCGTAGGTCAGCTCGCAGCCGGCGGCGGCAAGGCGGCGGCGCACCTCCTCCCGCACGCCCCCGTCGGCCAGCTCGGGCACTGCGGCTGCGGGCACCGAGCCGACGAGCAGGACGCGGCAGAGCTCGACCGGGGTCACGGGCCGGCCTCGGGGTGGACCGGGCGCAGGAGGGTCCGCGAGATCGCATCCACCTCGTGCTGGCCGACGACGTCGAGGGCCGGCAGCGGATCGAGCTCGACGGCCAGGCTGCCGTCGCCGGCGGGGCCGAAGCGCGTCCACGCCTCCACCACGGCGCCGATGCGGGCGCTGGCCTCGGCCCACGACCCGCCGACCACCCAGTCGGCGAGCCGCGCGCCCTCCTGCTGGGCGAGGAGGGTCAGTGCCTCCGCGGCTGCCGCGACCGGGTCGGGCGCCGTGGCGGGGCGTTCGCCGCCGGGATGCTCGGCCTCGGGGTGCTCGCCGCCGGGGTGCTCGATCGCGGGGATGACCGGTTCGGGCAGGGCGACCGGGAGGAGCACGTTGCGGCTGAGGTACTCGTCCAGCGCCGCGAAGGCGGCCGCCGGGTCGGCGGGGGGGACAGCCGAGGGCAGGCGGGCGTAGGTGACGAGGTCGGCCAGGGCGTCCAGGTCCATGGAGGCGACGAGCTGGCGCAGGTCGCGCCGCTCGGACTCGAGGCTGCCACGCATGAAGTCGTCCATCTGCCCGGTCAGCGCCGCCACGATCTCGCCCGCCAGCGACGCGACCTGGCCGACCAGCATGGCCGCGCGCCGCTGGGTGGCAGCGAAGCGAGGATCGGACCGGGGGCGGGACAGGACCTCGACATGGGCCTCGAAAAGGGCGGCCATGTCCGCCGCATGCGTGCGGGCCAGCTCGGCCGCCGCCAGCAGCTGGTCGTCCTGGCGGCTGGAGATGAGCGCGAGCAGCCGCTCGACGTCGGCCTCGAGCACTGCCGTGGCCGACTCCAGCGGCGCGAACAGCGCGTCCTCGGGCGCGTCCGCGGCCCGCGCCAGCGTCATCGCCGCGGCGATCACCCTGACGAGGCGGCGTGCGTCCACGCCCGGCCCGAGCGCCACGGACACGGCGGCGAGCACCCGCCCCTCGTCGGACACCCAGTAGCTCTCGACCCCCAGGTCGGCCTTGACCAGGCCGGCTGCGCGCAGCTCGGCGAGGATGCGGGTGGCGGAGGCCGGCGCCAGCCAGGCGAGGTGGTCGGCCGCCTCCCTGAGGGTCCACCGGACGCACGGCCAGACGGCCAGCTCGTGGAGGACGGCAAGCGTCAGGTGCGCATGCTCGGGGCCGAGGAGGTCGGCGAACTTGGCGAGGAAGCCGAGCGGGCGCTCGGTGCCGGCGACCGCCCGTTCGTTGCCGGCGACCGCCTTCGCCCGGGCAGCATCGGTGACCAGCGGCGGCCGTGCCGCGAACCCCGGAGAGGGTAGATCGTCCGTTTCAGCACGATCATCAGGCCAGGGGGAAACCAGCATCCACGCACCGTACACCCACCGTTCACCGACGCGAACTCGGTGGTTCTCTCGAGTCGTCTCCCGGCTCCGCCTCGGTTACACCCGCTTGGCCGCCTCCTGGTCACGGGCGATCAGCACCCGGCGGAGGACCTTGCCCGAGGCGGACTTGGGGATCTGGTCGACGAACTCGACCCGGCGGATGCGCTTGTAGGGGGCGACCCGCTCGGCGACGAAGGCCATGACCTCCTCGGCGGACAGGACCTGACCAGGGTGGGCCTGGCCCGTGCCGGGGTGGGCCTGACCTGGGCCGGGGCGGGCCACCACGAACGCCTTGGGCACCTCGCCCGCCTCCGGGTCGGGGAAGCGGACCACGGCCGCATCGGCGATGCCCGGGTGGGTCAGCAGCACCGCCTCCAGCTCGGCCGGGGCGACCTGCATGCCCTTGTACTTGATCAGCTCCTTGACCCGGTCGACCACGTACAGGTAGCCGTCGTCGTCGAACCAGCCGAGGTCGCCGGTGTGCAGCCAGCCGTCGGCGTCGAGCATCTCGGCCGTCGCCTCGGACCGGTTCAGGAAGCCCTTCATGACCTGCGGCCCACGCAGCAGCAGCTCGCCGGTCTCGCCCCGGCCAAGGTCCGCGCCGCTGGCCGGGTCGACGATGCGGCCCTCGGTGTTGGGCAGCAGCTCGCCGACCGACCCGGGCCGGTTGCGTGCCTCTACCAGGGCGGTGGCGGCCGCGACCGGGCTCGTCTCGGTGAGCCCGTAGCCCTGGCAGACGAAGCAGCCGATGCGCTTGGCGCACGCCTGCTGCAGCTCGGCGTCCAGCGGCGCCGCGCCAGAGATCACCGTGGCCAGGCTGGACAGGTCGTAGTGGTCCACCGCCGGGTGCTTGGCGAGCGCCAGTACCAGCGGCGGGGCCACGAACGCCCGGGTGATGCGGCAGTCCTGCAGGATGCGCAGGAACTGCTCGAGCTCGAAGCGTGGCATGGTGACCAGCGTCGCGCCCTGCCACAGCGCCGCCCCCATCAGCACGGTCAGCCCATAGCTGTGGAAGAAGGGCAGGATCGCGACGACGGTCTCGTCCTCGCCGGTGGTGAGCACGGGCGCACCCTGGCAGAGGTTGGCGACCAGGTTGCGGTGGGTCAGCATGACCCCCTTGGGCAGCCCGGTCGTGCCGCTCGAATAGGGCAGGACTACCACGTCGCGGGCCGGGTCGATCGCGACCTCGGGCAGCTCGCGGCCCGGCTGGAGCAGCTCGGCGACCGGCGTGGCGCCCGCACCCTCGCCGAGGACGAAGAGCTCCTCGACCGCCGAGCGGGCGGCTGCCCCGCGCGCCCGGTCGAGCAACTGCGGGATGGTGAGCAGGAACCTGGCACGGGCGTCGTTGAGCTGGAAGGCGAGCTCGTCGGTGGTGTACAGCGGGTTGACCGTGGTCGAGACGCCGCCCAGCTTGGCCACGGCGTAGAAGGCGACGGCGTACTCGGGCAGGTTGGGGCAGTAGATCGCGAGCACATCGCCCTTGCCGAGGCCGCGGGCGGCCAGCCCGCCGGCCATGCGCCCCACCATGGCGGCGAGCTGCCCGTAGGTGAGCGTGCGCCCGGTCGGGCCGTCGATCAGGGCGGGCCGCTCGGCCCGCTTGCTGGCGTGCTGGAGCACGAAGTCGGTCAGCGGCAGATCGGGGATGTCGACGTCCGGGTAGGGGCTGCGAACGATCGTCGACGCCATCGCCGTCTCCTTGCACGCATACTCGGCCGCCACTGGCCACATCCTGTGGTGCAGGTGATCACAACGACTGCCCGCACGCCAGTCAATGCGGCGACGCGGATCGCCTAGCTCGCCTGCAGCGCAGTGACGATCGTGATGGCGACTCCGACCGCCCGGCCCTGCTGTGCGGCGTAGCGCCCAAGCTCCTCCCTTGGATTGACCTCGTTGCCCTTGCTGAGCTGCGGCGGCGGAAGAAGAAGCACGCGCGGCTGCCGCCGTTCGATCCGTCGCTTGAGCTGGGGCATGTAGGCGAGCAGGTGTCCCCACTCGGCGACCGGATCGTTGAATGGGCGTCGCCATGAGACGACCGTGACCTGGAGGTTGGCCAGCACCCATAGCTCCTCGGGCTGATCGAGCTGATGCCAGTCACGGGTGACGACGGCGTCAAAGCCGTCATCCGCGGCTCGCAGGTAAAGTAGCCAGTCGGGCACACCGGCCGACGTGAGGCCAGGATCGTGGTCGAAGACGTGTGTGTCGCCCGGATCGTCGAATCCACGTCGGCCAGGTTGAAGCCTGGCGGCTTCGGGAAGTTCTGGTCGAGGAGCAGGCGCAGGCTTACGCCGCTCGGCACAGTCGTTCCTCGAGCCTGATGGCGTCCTCGACGTGGGCGGCGTCCAGACCGGGATAGAGCGCGACGATCCTTTCTATCGCAAGGCCTCGCTCGTGCCGGAGCGCATACAACCCGGCAGTGGGGATCCTCGTCGACCGCACGCACGGCTCGCCACCCATCACCCATGGCGAGATCGAGGTGCGCTCGGTCGGCTGGATGAGATCCGGACCCCAGAGCCGGCGGCGCCCGAGCTCCGCGACAGGCTCCAACAGATCGAAGACCGACAGGAACGGAGCCATCGAGTCAAAGACCTGCTGGCCAGTCAGTCGGTCGATCGTCTCCTCGCCAAGCAGGACGATGGTGCCGTCGGAACGGATCTCACTGACCTGCTGAGCCGGGTCTGTCATCACGTTCCGGATGTGGGCAACACGTTGGGCGGCCGTCCGGCGTTCCATGTGTCCCTGCCGGAGCCAGGCGAGTAGCCGAACGAACGCAAGGTCACGGTAGGACCAGGCCATAGGGCGACCGGAATAGTCCGGCGCAAGGACGCCTTCCTTTGCCCAATCGTACAACGTGCGGGCCGGCACACCAGAGAGCTGGCCGGCACGCTCGGTCGTGTATCGGCCACGCGGATGTCGGAAGGCGAGGAGGACAAGGTGCTGCTCTTCAGCCGCCAACGGCCGAGCGGTGATCATACCGTCCCTCGCGACCTGAATCGGTTCGTCTCAGCCCATTGCGCTACCTGTGCCCAGTTCCAGACAAGGGACCGACCGACACGGGCGAGGGGTTCAGGGAAGCCCTTGGTGGGCTGCTTCGCCCACTTCCGGACCGCTTCGCGGCTCACGCCCAGCCGGCGACCGATCTCAGCGCCAGAGACGAACTCGTCTGTCATGGCCCAACGTTGTCACATGTCAACCAGCTCGACAACTCAGCGGTTCGCTCCCACGTGCCCGCGCGAAGGCTCATGTGAGCCCGGGGATCGATGAGGTGATGGCGTCGGCGGCGGATGCGCCAGCCCAGCGGCGAGTGGTCGTCGACCTGGCGGGCCTGCCCGGCCTCGGCGGCCGCCAGCGCCTCGACGACCACCGGGTCGTGGTCGAGCTGGGCCAACCCGACCGCGTGGCGTGCCGCTCGGCCAGCGCCAGCGCCGCGGTGTCCACCTCGCCGTGGGGCGGCTCGTCCCAGTCGGGGTCCAGGCCGACCGCGCGCATCTGCGGCAGCAGCAGGTCCGGCTGACTGCCCCAGCGCCGCTGCGGAGACAGCAGCTCGAACCGGACCAGCAGCTCGCCGTCCACCGCATCGCTGAAATACCCCAAGGCGTTGACGTTGCGGTAGACCGATACCGCCCGGGTGCCGCGTGACAGCGCGCGCAGCACCTCCGGCCGCGAGCCCTCCCAGCCGTTGTCCTCCACGGCGACCGCCCAGCCACCGGCCCGGGCGACCAGGACGAGCTGTGGGTAGCCGGCATGGAACGACCCCGACAGCTCGCCCGCCTCGCCCACGGTGAGCGTGCGGGGGCGGCTACGCTCCCCACCCAACCGCCGTAGCACCTCCACCTCGTCCAGCCCGCACCAGCGTGATGCAGAACGCCTCGCACAACCAGTGGTCCTTGAACCAGGCGTAGTCTGCTGCGGTCGCCTCCGCCACGCTCACCCCCTTCTCGCGCCTGCCGACCTGCTGGCGGTACCGGGACCTCTGGGCGTGCCGGCGGCGGAAGGTGCTCGCGCCTGCCAGGGGATCTGTCCCTTGTCCATCATGACGGGCCCAGGGGACTGCCGGGTTCAGCCGGCAGGGAGATCGGCGCTGGGGAGGATCGTTGTCAGGGACGCGTGCGCGGCCGTCTGGTCGAGACGAGGTCCGCCGGGCGACCGGCGCCGCTCCGGGAGACCCGGCAGCCGGTTGGCGATAGGCTTGTAGCGGGTGGAGGGGCGGACCAACGGCGGGCCGCCGCGGCCGCCGCCACCTTCCTCTCTGCCCAAGGCGGCCACGACCCGAGTGGCCGAGGTCTACCGACGGCCGATCGCCCTGGCCCATCGACGCTGGTAGAGGAGGCACCAGTGCGCGTCGCCATACTGAGCCGCGAGTACCCTCCCGACGTCTACGGCGGGGCCGGCGTCCACGTCGAGTACCTGAGCCGCGAGCTGGCCAAGCTCGTCGACCTGGAGGTCCACTGCTTCGGCGCCCCCCGACCAGCCGAGTCCGCGGGTTCTGAGCCTGCGGCCCCCGGCCCGGCGGGTCCCGGCCAGGCGGGTCCCGAGCCCGCAGGCGGTGCGCGCGGTCCCAGGGTGGTGGCCTACGAGCCCGACGGTCGCCTGGCCGGCCGCGCGCTGCACCTGTCCGCGCTGCGCACGGTCTCGGTCGACCTGGTCATGGCCGCCGGCGTGGACGGCGTTCAGCTCGTGCACAGCCACACCTGGTACGCCAACCTCGGCGGCCACCTGGCCAAGCTGCTGTACGACGTCCCCCACGTGGTGACCGTGCACAGCCTGGAGCCGCTGCGCCCCTGGAAGGCCGAGCAGCTCGGCGGCGGCTACGCCGTGTCCGGGTTCTGCGAGCGCACCGCGCTCGAGGCCGCCGACCGGGTGATCGCGGTCTCCCGTGGCATGGCCCGCGACATCCTCGCCGTCTACCCTGCCATCGACCCCGACCGCATCCGGGTCGTCCACAACGGCATCGACACCGCCCAGTACGCGCCCGACCACGCCTCCGACGTGCTGGAGCGCTACGGCGTCGACCCCGACCGGCCGGCGGTCATCTTCGTCGGCCGGATCACTCGGCAGAAGGGCGTGCCCTACCTGCTCGACACCGCCCTGTCGTTCGACCCCAAGGCCCAGCTCGTGCTGTGCGCCGGGGCGCCCGACACGCCGGAGATCGGACGTGAGGTCGCCGACAAGGTGGCCCGGCTGTCCCGCGAGCGCGGCAACGTGATCTGGATCGAGAAGATGCTCGAGCGCCGCGAGGTCGTCCAGCTCCTCACCCACGCCCAGGTGTTCGTGTGCCCGTCGGTCTACGAGCCGCTCGGGATCGTGAACCTGGAGGCGATGGCCTGCGAGACGGCGGTGGTCGCCACCGACACGGGCGGCATCCCCGAGGTGGTCGCCGACGGCGTGACCGGCCTGCTCGTGCCCTTCGAGGGGGA
>JBIOYL010000301.1:0-3373 GCA_044870185.1 Actinomycetes bacterium
AGGCGGGTGAGGTTCTCCGGGGGGAGCCGCGCCGTCATCGAGGGGCCGTTTGCCGAGTCGAAGCAGCTGATCGCGGGCTACTGGATCCTCCAGGTGCGGTCGATGGACGAGGCTGTCGAGTGGGCCATGCGTGTCCCGTTCGAGGCGCTTTCCCGGATCTACCCCGGCGAGTACGGTGCCGAGGGCGAGATCGAGATCCGTCGGGTGTTCGAGCCGGGGCGTTCTGACGCATCGAGCCAGCGGTGCGGCTGAACCGGGGCCTGCGGCGGCGTGCGGCCTTGCTCAGGTAGGCGTCCGCCCAGTGGACGCCCTAACGCCTGTCAAGCATTTGCTATCATTAGCGCCATGCGTGAACGTGCCGTCCCATCCCCCCTGCTCGGGGAGCCCCTGCCGGTGGAGTTGGCCAACACCGTGTTCATGCAACACGGCCAGCGCACCGACGCGCTGGCCACCCGCGAGGGGCTCGCCACCTGGCTGGCCGCCAACCGGGCCCGCCTGGCCACGCCGGCCGACCACGCCGACGCCGAGCGCCACGAGGAGTTCCTGGAGCTGCGCGACGCGCTCCGCAGCCTGTTCACCGCCGCCGTCGCCGGCCAGCCGCCTGCACCGGACGCGGTGCACACCCTCAACCGGCTGAGCGCGCGGGGACCCGCCTACCCCACCTTGCGCTGGTCTGCGGCGGCGCCGCCCCAGGTCACGGCCGGCAGCTCCGCCCCCGACCCGGCCGCCGCGGTGCTGGCCGAGCTGGCCCGCGCGGCGATCGAGCTGCTCGGCGGGCCCGCACGAAAGACGCTGCGGGCCTGCCCGGCACCCGGCTGCGTGCTGTTCTTCGTCAAGGACCACCCCCGACGCGAGTGGTGCTCGAACACCTGCGGCAACCGCGTCCGGGTCGCGCGCCACTACCGCCGCCAGCAGCAGCGACGCACGCCAGTAGCCAGCAGCACCAGGTCCTCCGAGCCTGCCGAAGGCGGCCTCGCGCCATGAGACGCCCAGCGCCGTTGCCAGGCGCTGCTGGTCCACGCCACCATCGAAGGGACGAGCGCCGTCCTGGATGAAACCATGACGAACAGCACCTTCCCCTGGATGAAACCATGACGAACAGCACCTTCCGGAGCGTCTGGCGGGATTTTGTGGCGTGGCATTCCACCACGAACGGCAGCGCCTGCCTGGACTGCCTGCGCCTGCTGCTGCAAGGCCGGGCCGACCACCTGGCCAAGCCGGATCCGACGTACTGGAGGAGCGGCGACGTGCGCGAGCTGCTGCTCGACCTCGCCGTGACGCGCCTGACGGACCTGTGCGACCTGGTCGGCCACGGCGTGGCGTCGCTACGGTCCTACCTGCAGTTCCTGGACGAGACGGGCTGGCTGCACCCCGGCAGCACGACCGCAAACGTCCTGCGCAAGGAGCTTGGCCGGGTCGAGCGGACCTATTCGCAGGCCATGGCTGACAGCTCCCGTTACCGGCTCGCCAAGCGCCTGTACACCGCGATGCGCGCCGACGGGGTCGACATCGACGACCAGGATGCCGTCGACGGCTGGGTCGAGGCGTTCAACACCCGCCCGCCCATGGACCGACGGGCCGCACTCGGCGACCTGTTGGACACCCAGCCCGAGCTGGGCGGCGCCCGCTTCGTCACCCGCGGGGGCCTGGTCGTCGCGCTGGACCCCGCCGCGCCGGTCCCGCCTCAGCTCCGGCGTACCCAAACCGACGAGCCGGCCGTCGTCGCGCATCCGCCGGTGATCCTCGCCGACGAGCGCGAGCTGGCAACCGCCGCCCGCACCTCCAGGCTGCTGCGTCGGGTCATCACGCTGGCGCGTTGGGTCGGCACCGGACGTCCGGTCAGCCGGCGCGGCGAGCTCATCCCGTCCGACGCGCGCGCCCTGGTCGACGTCCTCGGCCTGGGCACCGGCGGCTGGGAGGTGACCGAGATGCGGGACGTACCGCCGCTGACCAAGGCGTTCTATCTCGCCGTCGAGACCGAGCTGCTCGCCGTGCGGCGCAACGGTATCCTGCCCGGCCCCCGGATCGCCGACTGCGATCGGAGCGACGGGCCGGGCGCCGACGACCTGGTGCTCGCCTTGTGGGAGGACCTGTTCGACTGCACCGCCCGGCACACTGCCGTTCCGCCGTCCGACCCGAAGTCGGGTGTCGCCGTGCTCGGCGACCGGATCGGGCGGTGGACGCCGCGGGCGCTGACCGTGCTGTACGAGCGCCAGGACGCCGTCGAGCTGCGCGACCTCTGCGCCGGGGTGCTGCGCGAGTGCGAGGAGCTGGACCTGCTCTCCGACCGTGAGTTCCTCGCCGCGTTCCTCGGGCTGTCGGTGCGTGGCAAGCTGGCCGACCTTGCCGAGCACGGCGCCGTCACCACCGCCGGCGGGGACCTCCCCGCCCACCGGCTCGGACGACGGGTCGAGGTGGCCGAGGCGATCGGGATGCCGCCCTGGGCGCTGGCGGCCGACACCCCTGGGATCACCGCGCAGCTCACGCCGCTTGGAACTTGGGCCGTGCGACGAGCCCTCCTGGCCGAAGAACTGCAGACGGGGACATGACGCTGTTCGGTCCTCGCCTTGTGCTGGTCGGCCATCGCGGCGCCGGACGCTCGAATCCCGACGCGCCGGAGAACACCCCCGACAGCTGCCTCGCCGCGTCCCGCGCCGGCGCGACATGGGTCGAGCTGGACGTGCGCCAGGCTGCGGACGGCGTCCTCGTCGCCTGGCACGACGAGTGCCTCGCCGACGGTGACCGGGTGAGCGGTCTGCCCTCGGCAGCGCTTCGCCGCCAGGGGGTGTGGAGCCTCCAGGACCTGCTCGACGCCCTCCCGCCCGGGCTCGGGATCGACCTGGACGTCAAGAACCAGGTCGAGGACGCGGCACGTCACCGCTCCCAGACCACGGCGGCCAAGGTCGCCCGCAGCGCGGTCCGGGCGCGGCGGCAGCGCCCGGTGCTGGTGAGCTCGTTCGACCCGGCGCTCGGCCGCCTTGCCGGTCCGGTCGCACCCGCACTGCCGCTCGGCTTGCTGACCTGGGAGCAGATCCCGCTGCGAGAGTCGATCCCGACCGCCTGTCACCTCGGCTTCCGCGTCCTGGCACCGCACGTCGACGCGGTGACGCCGAACGGCGGTGCGTTGGGTGCCGACGCCGCCGAGCTCCGCCGGCAGGTGCGGATCGCCCACGAGCTGGGCCTGTCGCTGCTCGTCTGGGGAGGCGGCAGCGACGAGCTCCCAGCTCTGCAGCGCCTCGGGGTCGACGCCGCCTGCGTCGACGACCTGCCGGCGGCGAGGGCGGCGCTCGCCGCCCGATCGCCGTCCCACGACGGCACGTGCCGGCGGTGATCGGCGTCCTTGGGGTCCCGCGTGCACCCCGGCGGCTCCACC
>JBIOYL010000302.1:0-8987 GCA_044870185.1 Actinomycetes bacterium
AGGCGGGTGAGGTTCTCCGGGGGGAGCCGCGCCGTCATCGAGGGGCCGTTTGCCGAGTCGAAGCAGCTGATCGCGGGCTACTGGATCCTCCAGGTGCGGTCGATGGACGAGGCTGTCGAGTGGGCCAAGCGTGTCCCGTTCGAGGCGCTTTCCCGGATCTACCCCGGCGAGTACGGTGCCGAGGGCGAGATCGAGATCCGTCGGGTGTTCGAGCCGGAGCCTTCTGACGCCTCGAACTAGTGTCCCGAGTTAGCGATTGGCTGTAGATATCGAGCGATGCTGTCGAGGACCTGATCGGCGGTCTTGTGCCACACAAACGGCCGAGGATCCTCGTTCCAGGGCTCGATCCAGGACTGGATCGAAGCGGTGGGCTCGGGGACCGACCGGTGGCTGCCGTGCCGCAGCCACCTGGTCGTCAACCCCGAAAACCAGCGCTCCACCAAGTTCGACCAGGAACTGCAGGTCGGCGGGCGGGCCGCTGCGGGAGCCGGAGCTGGACCACCTGGCCGACCGCCTCGACCGGCTCCACGTGCAGGCGGCCGTGTACCCAGCGTGTACCAACGCGACCGTGGCAAGCCTCGGGGAAGGCAAAGGACCTGGTCGCCGACCAGGTCCTTGTGGTGGAGGTGGGGAGACTCGAACTCCCGTCCCGCAGGCGACGTCCCAGGGCTTCTCCGAGCGCAGCCACCGGTCAGGTTTCGGACCGGGATTGTCCGGTGGCGACGCTCCCCGGTCCTAGCCCGCGAGGTGTTCCCGGGACGACGGCGGGCACCCCGCCCTGGGTGAGCCTGCTGTCGACGCCCGACCCGTCCCCGCAGGCGTGGGACGGCGGACGGCTACCTGATCGTGATCAGGCGGCGAGCGCGTACTGGTTCTTGGCGCTTGTTGGTGTCGCGGTTTGGTGCGAAGCCCCGCGAACTCCGGCTCGCTTCCCCTGGGTCGAACCGCCACGGTCGAACCCAGGCACCCCCATGTGCTGTTGTCAACAGCACCAGTGTAGCGGGTATTCCGGCCGCTTCCGCCCCGGGTTTCGGCCCTCGGCCCCGGTTCCGGCCGGGGGTTCGGCCTCGTCGGCTGCGGGCTCATCAGCCGCGGGAGCGGACCTTGCGGACGCGGTCCATCTCGCGGGCGGCGTCGCGCTTGGCGATGGCCTGGCGCTTGTCATAGGCCCGCTTGCCTCGCGCCACGCCGAGCTCCACCTTCACCAGCTGCGACTTGAAGTACAGCCGCAGCGGGATCAGGGTGAGCCCGCGCTCGTTGACCCGGCGGGCGAGCTGCTCGACCTCGCGGCGATGCAGCAGCAGCTTGCGTGGCCGGGTCGGCTCGTGGCCCTCGTAGCCGGTGTGCGAGTAGGCGGGGATCTGCATGTGCAGGATGACGTCGCCGGAGCGGTCGTCGATCTCCGCGTAGGCGTCCTGCAGGGACGCCTTGCCCTCCCGGAGGGTCTTGACCTCGCTGCCCTTCAGCACGATGCCGGCCTCGACCGTGTCCAGGATCTGGTAGTCGTGGCGGGCGCGGCGGTTGGTGGCCACCGTGCCCGGCGGCGGTCGCTTCGGCATGGCCGGCGCTACACTCGCACGTACTTGCGCAGCGCCAGGATGCTGGCCAGGGCCGAGGCGCCCACCCCGAGGATGAGCAGCACGAGCCAGGCCGAGTAGAACTCGCGCAGGCCGACCAGCGGCAGGCTCTGGAAGAAGGCGACCTGGCCGCGGACGCGCCCGATGTAGTACATGCCGACGCGCAGCAGCACGAAGGCGACCGCGGCGCCGAGGATGCCGGCGAACACGCCCTCGGCCAGAAACGGCAGCCGGATATAGGTGTTGCTCGCCCCGACCAGCTTCATGATCTGGGTCTCCTTGCGGCGCGCGAAGGCGGCCACCCGCACGGTCACCGCGATGAGCACGACGGCGGCGACGCCGAGCACGCCGGCGAGCACGAAGAAGGAGTTCTTGAGCAGGGTGAGCACGGCGAACAGGCGCTCGACGAGCCGCTTCTGATCGACGATCTGGTCGATGCCCGGCTGGCAGACGGGCTTGCCCCGGTCGTCCAGCTGGCGGGAGCAGAAGCGGTCGTTGACCTGGTCGAACTGCTTGGGGTCGTGCAGCTTGATCCGGAAGCTCTCGGGCAGGGAGCCCTTCTGGACGTTGCGGACCAGGTCCGGGGAGTCGCGGAACTCGTTCTTGAAGTTCTGGTAGGCCTGGTTCTGGTCCTCGAAGTAGACCTTCTCGACGGCCGGGATCTGGGCGAGCTGGGCGCGGATCGAGTCCTTTTGCGCCTGGCTGGTGCCCTGGGTGAGGAAGATCGACACCTCGATCTTGTTGTACCAGTAGCCCCCATACAGGGCGACCTGCTTGCCGGCGAGCAGCGCGATGCCGAACAGGGTCAGGCTGACCGCCACGATGATGACCATGGACAGCGCGAGCAGCAGGTTGCGGCGGAAGCCCCGGTAGGCCTCGACGGCGATGTGGGACGCCCTAAACGCCAAGGTCGTACACCCCCCGTTCCTGGTCGCGGACCACCTTGCCGTTCTCGAGCTCGACCACGCGCTTGCGCATCAAGTCGACGATCGTCTGGTCGTGGGTGGCCATCACCACCGTGGTCCCCGTCCGGTTGATGCGGTCGAGCAGCCGCATGATGTCCTGCGAGGTGGTCGGGTCCAGGTTCCCGGTGGGCTCGTCGCACAGCAGCAGCAGCGGGCGGTTCACGAACGCCCGCGCGATGGACACGCGCTGCTGCTCGCCGCCCGACAGCTCGTGCGGGAAGCGGTCGGCCTTGTCGGCCAGCCCGACCAGCTTGAGCACCTCGGGCACGGTGCGCTCGATGGAGCGGCGCTTCTGCCCGATCACCTCCAGCGCGAAGGCGACGTTCTCGGCCACGGTCTTGTTCGACAGCAGCTTGAAGTCCTGGAACACCATGCCGAGCGAGCGGCGCAGCGCCGGCACCTTCCAGGAGGCGAGCTTGTTGAGCTCCTTGCCGGCCACCCAGATGCGCCCGGTGGTCGGCCGCTCCTCCTTGGTGAGCAGCCGCAGGAACGTCGACTTGCCCGACCCCGACTGGCCGACGATGAACACGAACTCGCCCCTGGCGATGTCGACGGAGACGTCGTCCAGGGCGGGCTGCGCACCGGTCTGGTAGATCTTGGTCACGTGCTCGAGCTTGATCACGGAAGCAGGAATCCCCTGTCGAGTCGTTGGCGTCCGACGGCCGGGGCGCGAGCGCGTCCCAGGCCGGGATGGGTCGAACGACGTACGACCTTACCAGATACTGGTCTTTACCTATGTCAACGGGCCGCCCGGCGCGGCGATTCGCGCTGCTCCACAGACTTGTCGACCATGACTCCGCAGCCGTCGCCATAGCCGAGTGCGTACTTCTGCGCAACTGTGGCGCCGAGCGGCCGCAGCGGTTGCATGCGCCCGGCCGGCTTCCTACACTGCTGAATCGGCGCCAGGGTCCTCCCCCGGACAGCCGCCCTGGGCCAGTCGATCGAATGGCCCGCAGGATGGGCCTGCGGGCAAGGGTTCGCAGTGGCGTCTACACCGAACCCGACCGGATGCCCAGCTCGAACCCCTGGGCGCCGGTGAGCACAGAGAAAGAGGCGGTGCCGCCGATGCACCGCCTCTTTCGTGCCCGCGTTCGGGCCGCCGCCGCTCCGCCCGCTCCGCCCGCTCCGCCTGCGACGCCCGTGGCGCAGGGGCGCCCGTGGCGCAGGCGGCGTCCGCGCCGCTTGGAACCTATCCGGCCGTGGTGCCCCGGCGGCGCAGACGGCGCACCACCGGCGGCACGGCGAGCGCCACGATGCCGAGCACGGTCAGCGCCTTGCCGGCCCGGTCGGCCGGGGTGTCGGCGTAGACCAACCGGACGTGGGCCTGGGTCGGCACGACCACCATCAGCCCGGGCGACAGCATCCAGGGGCCTTCGGCGCCTTCCGCCTTCCAGTTCGGGAACCAGGACACCTTGACGACGTGCGGCTCGCCGACGCGGTCGGTGGTGAACTCGATCACGTCGTCGGCCGTCTGCGCGTCGGGCCCGGCCACCGGCCCCGGGTGGGCGAGCGGCTGGGGCGCCGAGCCGGGGGCGGCGAAGGCGGCCCGGGCGGCCCGGTCCCCGGCCGCCGCGAACACGAGCGGCACGTCGAGCCGGGCCGGGTCGCGGTACCAGGCCAGGGCGGTGGCCCGCCAGTCGGCCGACGACGACAGGGTGGGGCGGTTGGGCGGCACCTCGACCAGATGCCCGTCGCCGACGTCGTAGACCGTGAAGTGGCCGCTGCTGGCGCGCACGGGCAGCCCGGCCGCCACCGCCGCCTGCTTGGCCTTGTCGGTGTAGGCGACGAAGTAGCGCACGCCGAACATGCGCAGGTGGCGCAGGCCGGTCGGGAAGTCGAAGCCGGGGTAGTCGATGCCGGGCACCGCCTGCGTGGACGTCTCCGACACCTCGGCCTGGTTGATGAAGTGGAACGGCGCGTTGATCGACGACTCGATGAGCAGCCCCTCCATCGACGGGTGCCCGGTGTAGATGGGGATGTTCTCCAGCGTCCGGGTGGTGCCGAAGCGCTCGTAGTCGCGGTTGAACTCCCACATGATCCGGCCGGGCGGCAGGCTGCGGAGCGTGCCGAACAGCGCCTGCGCCTCGCCCCAGCCCGGCTTGGCCTCGAAGCCCTCGTAGTTGTACTGGGTCCAGCCGGGCAGGAAGCTCTGGTGCCGCCAGGACCCCCAGATGGGCGCCGCCACCAGCACGGCGACCAGCCCGGCCCGGGCGAGCTGCAGCGGCACGTCGGCGCCGCGCCGCACGGCCGCCGACAGCCTGGCCACCACCACCGCGGTGCCGTAGGCGGCCAGGAGCAGCTCGCACAGGTACAGGAACGGCAGCAGCCGGGCGTTCCACAGGGCGGCCTCCGGGGCGAAGTGGCCGAGCCCGATGTACAGGCAGACCGCCACGGCCGCCGGCCAGACATAGAGCAGCACGCGGCGCTCCCCGCGCCAGACCGCCACGCCGGCCCCGACGATGGCGAGCAGCGCGATCGGGCGGGGGATGTCCTGCGCGAACAGCACGGCGAGGTCGGTGAGCTGGGTCCACCTGAAGTGGGCGGTCCAGCGCTCGCGGGCGATGAACGGCACCGCCCAGAAGGCCGTCAGGCAGAAGGCCACGGCGAACACGCGGGCCAGGCGTCCCGCCGCCCGGCCGGCCGCGGCCGGCGGCCAGCGCAGCACCAGGATCGGCAGCGCGAGCACGAGCACGATCGTGGTCAGGATGTGGGACAGCACGATCGCGGTGACGAGCAGCGTGGCGACCGTATACCGTCTGCCTTCTTCGACCACCCGGTACAACACCGCCAGCGTGAGCGGGACCAGCGCAAACGACAGCGCGAAGGGGAACTCCCCCGCCATCGTGCTGGCGATGTTGCCGCCGTAGATCGTGAACTGCTGGTCGCCGGCGAGCCGGGTCATGAACAGGAAGACCAGGCTCCCGGCGGCCGCGAGCAGCGGCGCCGGCTCCGGCAGGCGCAGCACCCGGAAGGCACCCCAGCAGGTCACCGGCAACAGCAGCAGGCCGGACGCGGTGACGAGCTTGAAGGCGACCTGGTAGCCGACGAGCGGGCTCAGGGCGGCGATGAGGGCGTACGGAAGTGGAAAATAGAAGGTGAGCATCGGGATGCCCGCATACCAGCCCGGCGCCCAGCCGGTCACCCGGCCTCTCGGCAGCAGGTCGTTCTTCAGGAACAGGGCCACGTAGTGGTGCGACCCCATGTCGCCACCCGAGGCCGTCGTCCGCGAGAAGATGAGGTTGACGTGGAGGACCCGGAGCAGCACCAGGTAGATCGCGGCGAAGGTGGCCGCGGTCAGCACGCGCCGCACCAGCGCGGCCCGCATGCGCGCCGCGGCCAGCCCGTCGGCGTGCACGATGGTGGTTGTGGCCAGGCTGCCCTCCTGATCGTCCCCCTGCCGCGTCGAGCGTATGCGAAGACCGCATGGTAACGCGGGTCGGCACGCCAGAACGGGCGCAGCCCGGGCGCGGCCCGGAGCGGCCGCGGCGCTGGCTCGTGGCCGCCACCATGCAGCTTGCTCCGGAGCGCCTGGCGGTCCTCGCCTTCGACCGGGACGGCCATGGGCGGCTGTCGCTGGTGCTTGACCGGCCCGCCACGCCCGCCGACGTCGAGGCGCTCGAGGAGGCCGCCAGCCTGCTGCCCCTGCTGCGGCTGGCGGACCTCGACACCGGCGCCGCCTACCCGCGCCGCCACGCCACCCACTTCGGGCTGCCCGAGCCGCTGCCGCCCGGCGAGTTCAACCGCGCCAGCGAGGTGGAGCTGGTCGCGCCGCCCGGCGGCGCCCGCATCCCAGCCTGGCTGGGCGAGTACGGCCTGCCCGCCCACGTCCGGTCGCCTTGGGTGGCGCCGCCCGCCGGCCGTGACGACCACCCGGCCCACGGCGCGCTCGAGCGCGCCCTGCTCGCCGCCGGGCGCCTGCTGGTGGCCAGGACGAGGGTGCCGGGGCCGACGCTGGCCGCGGCCGCGCTCGCCGCCACGCTCGCGCTGTTCGTGCTCGCCTTCGCCGCCCAGACCTGGAACATCTACAACCGGTACGGCAGCTACGGCTTCGACGTCGGCATCTTCGACCAGGGCACCTGGCTGCTGGCCAACCTGCACCGGCCGTTCGTCACGATCCGCGGGCTCAACCTGTTCGGTGACCACGCCTCCTACATCCTGGTCCTGGTCGCGCCGCTGTATCGGCTCTGGCCGGACGCCCGCCTCCTGCTCGCCCTCCAGGTGGTCTTCCTCGCCCTGCCGGCCATCGCCGTCTACCGGATCGGGACCCGCCTCGGCCACCAGTCCGCCGGCCTGGCCGTGGCGGTCGCCTACCTCGCCTACCCCGCCATGCAGTGGGCGATCATCTGGCAGTTTCACCCGGAGACCATCGGGGCAGGCTGCCTTGCCATGGCGGCGTTGGCCGCCGACCGGCGGCGCTGGCGGGCGATGGCCGTCTGGATCGGGCTGGCCCTGCTCTGCAAGGAGGACATCGGGCTGGTCGTGGCCGGCTTCGGCGCCCTGCTGTGGCTGCTCGGGCAGCGCCGCGTCGGCTGGCGGGTGGCGCTGGCCGGCATCGGCTGGTTCGCGCTCGCCACCTTCGTCCTGGTCCCCCTGGCCAACGGCCACTCCAGCCCGCACCTGGAGCTGAACTACGGGCTGACCGGTTCCGGGCCGGGCGCCGTGGTCGGCGCGCTGCCGGTGCTGGCCGGCCGGGCGCTGGCCACCGCACTGTCGGGCGCCGGCATGGCCTATCTGGCCCTGGTGTTCCTGCCGCTGCTCGGACTGCCGCTGCTCGACCTCAAGTGGCTGCTGCCGGTCGCGGCGCCGCTGTTTCTGAACCTGGCCGCCACCCACCCCTACCAGCATCAGCTCCACTACCAGTACCTGGCCACCTCGGCGCCTTTCCTTGTCCTGGCCGCGGTGGCCGGCCTCGCCCGCCTGCGCCGGCGCAACCGGCGCCTGCTGGTCCCGGCCCTGGTCGCGCTCGTGCTCGTCGCCTGCCTGTTCGACTGGGCCGCCGGCCCGGCGCTGTGGTCGAGGGCGCCGGTCGACGCCGAGTCCTCCCCGGCCGACGCGGCGCGGGCCCGGGCCATCGCGATCGTCTCCAAGGAGCCGGCGGCGGCCGTGAGCGCCCAGTACGACCTCGTCACCCACCTCGACCACCGCAGGTGGATCTACGAGTTCCCCAACCCGTTCCGGGCGGTGAACTGGGGGCTCGAGGGTGACGAGCACACCCAGGCCGAGCTCGACCGGATCCGCTGGGTCGTGGTCGACCGCGCGCTGCTGTCGGGGGACGACCGTCGGCTGCTGGAACGCCTGGCAGCCCGGCCCGAGTGGCGCCGTGTGCTCGACGACGGCGACATCGTGGTGCTTTGGCGCCCGGCCGCGCCGGCCGACGGCGGCAGGAAAGGATGATGGGGCTGCTCTCGATCGTGCTCCCCTGCTACAACGAGGCGGAGCGCCTGCCGGGCACGCTGGCGGCGCTGCTCGCCGCCGCGCCGCGCTTCGGCGACGTCGAGCTGCTCGTCGTGGACGACGGCTCCACCGACGCCACGCTGGCCGTCGCCGACGCGGCCGCCACCGGCGACGGCCGGATCCGGGTGCTGCGCAGCCATCCCAACCACGGCAAGGGCTTCGCCGTGCGGACCGGGGTGCTGGCCGCCCGTGGCGACCGGATCGTGTTCACCGACGCGGACTGCTCCTACCCGCCCGACCAGGTCGAGCGCATCGTGCGCGCGCTCGCCGGGTCGCCGGTGGCGATCGGGGCCAGGACGCTGGACGACTCGGGTGCCTCGCTGCTGCGCCGGCTGGCCAGCCGGGTGTTCAACGCGGCCATCCGGCGGATGCTCGGGCTGCCCTTCCACGACACCCAGTGCGGGCTGAAGGGCTTCCGCGGCCAGGCGGCGGCCGCCCTGTTCGGCCGCGCCCGCGTCGACGGGTTCGCCTTCGACGCCGAGCTGCTCTATCTCGCCCGGCGGCTGGGGATCGAGGTGGCCGAGGTGGCGGTGCGCGCCGAGGAGCGCCCGGGCAGCAAGGTCCGGCTGGCCGGCGACGCCCTGAAGATGCTGCGTGACGTGTGGGGCATCCGCCGCGCGGGGGCCGCCGGGCGCTACGACGCCGGGCCAGCCGCCGAACCCGGTGCCGAGCCCGCTGGCGAGCCTGGCACCGCCGCCAACCTCGATCTGGGAGGGGACCGGCCGGCCTGATCGTGCGGCCGGGGGGATCAGCGCTGGTCGGCCGGCTGGTGCTCCCGCCGCTGGTCGGCCGGCGTCCCGGCGACCTCCCGGTCGTCGAGCTCCTCGGCCACCGATCCCTCGGCGATCGACCGGGCGGCCGCGCGCTCGGGGTCGACGAAGACCCAGCGCTTGTAGGTCGTGAACCGGAAGACCATGCCGAGTGCCAGGCCGGCAACCTGGGCGGCGTTGAACCACAGCGCCCCCGGCTTGTGTAGGACGTCCTGCACGAA
>JBIOYL010000303.1:0-8504 GCA_044870185.1 Actinomycetes bacterium
CATGTCCCAAATCAAGGTGGCCGGCGCCCCGCGCAGGAAGCGGCGCAACTGCTTGCACACCCCGATCAGCGCCTGCTCGTTGTAGCTGTCGGGCTGGACGTGGAAGGCGAGCCGGGCGCGTGACCCGTCCGGGCGGTAGCAGCAGATCCCGGCCATGGATGCCCGCTTCCAGTGGCCCCGGTGGCGCAGGATCGGCGTGTGCCCCTTGGGCGCCCAGGTGCGCCGCACCGGTGGGCGCAGCGAGACACCGGACTCGTCCAGAAAGCAGCTCCACGCGTCCCGGCTCAGCGCCCCCTTTTTCTCCGAGGCCAGTCCTCGGCGCGCCAGCGGGCGATCGCCTGCTGGTCGCGTTCGCGGGCGCGGCGGGCGGGACGCTGCACGCTCCAGTGCAGCTGGCGCAGCAGGCGCCACACGTGGCCGGGGTGGTAGCCCACCCCGGTGAGCCGCTCGATCACCCGGGCGATGCGGCCAAGCGTCCACAGCTCGGTGTCGAACCCGAAGGTGCCTGGCCCTTGCGCAGGGCCTGGTCGACCGCGGCCAGCTCGGCCGGGGACCGGCGCGGGCGCCGCCCGGCCCGGCCCGCGCCGCGCAGCGCCGCGGTTCCGCCGCGCCGCCAGGTGGCGTACCAGCTGCTGGCGGCCTGGCGGGACACGCCGAAGGTGCGGGCGACCTCGGCTTGGCTGGCGCCGTGGGCGTACAGGTAGGCGGCTTGCATGCGGCGCTGCTGGAGCCCGGCGAAGTCCCGCCGCCAGGTGCCGACCTTGATGGGCTTGACAGCTGGTAGGTGTGATGTCGCATTCATGCCATCCAGGGTGCCAGTCCAATTCACAGTTATCAACCTATTCCGCGAACCTCTTTAAGAAAGGGGCCGAGATCCGAAGCACCAGATCCGTAGACAAGTGCTCAGCGTCGAACTGGTCGGCTCAAGACGGATCTGCCCTGCTCAGGTGGGATGCGTCGTCGGTCGCGTCGGGTCGAGAAGGAACCAGTCGGATCGGCTGGATGATCAACGGGATGATCAAGCCGCGAGGATGACGAGCCCTCGTTTTCACTGAGCAAGCGGGTGATGTGGGGGGCGAGCACCAGATTTTTTATCTAGTGCTCGGGCGCCACAGGGCTCTCAGGTGGCTGGCAGACTGCCATATGGAAGGGAGTTCAAAACCTACAGGCGGCTCCCCGTGCTGCCCTTCAAGAGGGGGCACCTTGTACCTGCGGACGCAAGGGTAGGTCAAGCGTCGTCATGTGCGGCCGATCAGGCTCACGGACCCCCACTTGATCTCGGCGGAAGCCCCGTGCCTACACTTTGGCCTTGGAGAGGGTCACATGAGACAACAGGTGCCGATTGCCACGATCGCCGCGTAGCCGACCATGGATCGCCGAAGTGATCATCACTCCAGAGGTTGAACACAAGCTTGCGACCAAGCACCATGTGTCTCGGGACGAGGTTGAACAGGCCGTCCGCTTCTCAGCGTTCCGCGATGCACGGTGGCATGACCATCCCGAGTTCGGACGTCGCTTGCTCGTCAGAGGCCTCACGGATGAGCGGGTGCCGATCCTAGCCATCCTGAGGCCGATCAACGAGCAAGAGGGTATCTGGGAGTGCAAGACGGCGAGAAGGGATCTCTGATGGGCCACAGAGACGAGAACGAGCTCACGGACGCCGAGGTCAGAGCCATGTGGGATGAAGGAGAGCCAGTCGCACTGGCAGTCTCCGTCTTCGACGTGGACCCTTCGCCATGGGTTGTCGAGCCTCCGAACACCGCTCCGCGGGGCTTCTTGGGCAAGGCGATCACCTACTACTCCTTCTTCGGTGCCGGACGCGTGCGCTACCCCCTCAGGATGAGTGACACCGGAATGCGCTCCGCATGAAGGTGACCATGCTGCTTGCCGATGCGGCACAAGCTATCGACGGCAAGCTCTACATCCTTGGGGGAGGCTGGTCGGTAACCGGACCGATGCCGTCACCCTCGGCGATCGCCTTGAAGATCGAGGTGCCATGGGACCAGGCGAATAAAAAACATCGGTGGGACCTCTCGCTCCTCGATGGTGACGGCCACCCCGTTCTCGTCAGCACCCCTCAGGGTGAGCAGCCAGTCCAGATCAGCGGAGAGTTCGAGGTCGGTAGACCGCCTGGCCTGATTCCTGGTGTTGCGCTCGACGCGACCATTGCTTTCACCCTCGGGCCGCTGCCCCTGGAACCCGGCAGTCGTTTCGTCTGGCGCCTGTCGATCGACGACGCATCCGAAGAGGGCTGGCAACTGGCCTTCTCTACGCGGCCCGCTCAAACGGCAGTGCCTGGCGAGCCACCCTCGGCCTAAGGCGGCTGCAAGTCGAGCGGCGGTGCTCACGCGATGCTCCTGGACCGCCCGGACCGGGGCCGGATGAACCCCTCCGATCCTCGTCCGACCGGGCCCTATCCGGCCCGACCGGCGGATTATGAGTCCCTTCCCAGCCGTCCATCCGGTGCCGCTGAGTGCCGTTCTCGCAGGTCAGGTCCGATGTGCCGTCCGGCTGGTACCGTCCTGTCGTGCAGAGTGAGCGGAGGTGGAATGACCACGGGAATGGCCACTGCTGCGACGATGGGAGAATGCCTCACATGACCTATGACCAAGCCGTTTCCGGGGCGACTGTCGAGTCAGTGCCGCTGCCCGACTGGGCAAGTGGTGTGCTTGCCGAGGCAGCCGGCCGGGCTGATGTGGTGGTACTTCCGCGAGGGGTTCGGGACGGACGCGGCGAGTACCGGTCCGCTGACCTGCCGGTCGTCAAGGCGCTTCGTGCCGCCGGCATCAACGCGGATTGGGCGCATCAGGGGCCTGAGCGAACCTTCGTGGCCGAGTACGGAGTAAAAGAGGACGCTTTCGTAATCGGCCTATTCGTCACCCAGGCCCTTGGTGAGGAGAGCGTGGTCGTGGTCACCCGGTGGCTGCTGAGCCGTATCCGCCAGATGCTAACTGGACGGACGCCGAGCAAGGATGGTCCTCCGGTTGTCGTTGAGCTGGTCCGGTTGACGGTGCAGGGAGATCGCATGGACTTCGAACGGCTGCGCGTCACGGGCAAGGATGAAGGGATCGTGAATGCGGTCGCGCCGTTGCTACGCGGCGATCCGCCGCCGAGATGACTGAGGTAACCCGCAGCGCTGTCTGGTTTCGGACTGGGCCGCCCCGGCGGCTCCTCGGATTGACTGTGCGTGGGTACGCCATCCGGTATGAAGTACCACTACCGCCCGCCGACGGCCCAGCCCGAGCGGCTGCCTTGAAGGCCGCGGGCTTGAGTTCCTTGGTGGCAGCGCGCCGCGGCTACGGGCAGGTTCTCCGCGAGGTGCTGCTGGCCGCCGGCTCCGCCGTCCCTCGGCCGGTTGACCTGGCCCAGCCCCGGTGGCCGGCAGCTGCTGACGCGCTCGTGGAGTCGCGTCGGGTCGGATGGCTGCAGACACAGAGACGAGTGGCAGCGCTTTCCGGGCCGACTGTCGCAGCCCTTGAGCAATGCGGCCGGGCTGCTCTTAAAGCTGCGGTTGCCGCCTTCAACTACCTTGAGGACACCGAACTGGCTGGGGAAGCGCACATGCAAGCTCACGCCATTGGCGAACTTGTGGCCGGCGTGTTCGGCTGCCGCGCTCAACGAGAGGACGGGCGCTGGTTCGACGTGTGCCCGCTGTCGCTGATGCATCTGCGCGTGGGCAGCTCGCCCGGGTTCGTCGCGCGTCGACACTGCTCCGTGTGCAACCGCGACCTAGCCGATTGTGAGCACCTGCCCGGAGTGGCCTACCCAGTCGTGGCGGCGCGCGATCAGGACGGCAACTGCACCATCTGCGGCACGGTTGAGTGCACTACCCACCCGGTTGGGAGCAGCCACCTGGTCGCCGCCCATGCGGTTATCCACGAGGTGGATCGGTTCGATGAGATCTCGGCCGTGCCTCGTCCCCGGGATCCGCTCGCCCGGTACCACGCGGTTGAGATCCCAGCTCAGGAGATCGCCACCTTGGCCGGCAGCAACGATCCGAACGCAGCGCTTGAGTGCAGGCGGTGTGTCAGGCCTTGCATCGGCTTCACGGCGGCGGAAGAAGCGCTCGGCCTCGCTTGATCGGCTGCGCCAGGCGCCATAGGAAACCGCCACGCTGTCCGACTGCAAGAATGCATCGTGTGGATATGTGCTTTCTTGTATGCGCATGGATCGGGAGGTTGCTGCTGGTACACCAGTGCCCGCTGCGGTCCACGGCAGCTGGACGAAAGGTCGCCGCCGAGCTCGGGACCCCAGAACGCCAATACAACGTCAACCACCACCGCGGCGAGAGCGGCCAGCGCCAGCCGAGCCCGCCGGGGGGAGCCGCACAGCAGCCAGAACGCCCACAGCCCTACCCGCTCCGCTCGGGGTTGCGAGGTCGTGGCACTGCATCTCGCAGTCGCCGAATTAGAAGTCGGTCAACGGCCGTCCATCGGGTAGCGTCGAGTGCCGTCCTCGCAGCTCAGGTTGGGTCAGTCGTCCAGCTTGTAGTGGCCTGTTCTGCGGCGTAGGCCGTGGTGGAATGACCAACAGAATGACCGCTTTGAGCGCAGACCTTCAACCGGCGGGCGAGCCATCCCCTCGTCTCGGTCTCGGTCCTGAGCGATGGCATAACGACGCCCTCTCTCGAAGGATGCGTCCGGGCGCCGCTGCTCGAACGCGAGCGGGCGGCGCCCGGGACGATTGCGGTTAGGTGATGTCGCGGCGGACGACCAGCCGCGTGCCGACCAGCGCCAACGCCAGCGCGTAGCCGGCCAGCAGCAGCGTCCCGGCCAACCGGGAGAGGTGGGCGCCACCCGGGTTGGTGAGCGCGGCCGCGGCGGCGCTGGGCAGCCACTTGCCGAGGCTGGGGGCGTGCAGCAGGCTCATGAGCAGGCCCTCGACCACCGCAACCCAGACCAGCGTGCCGACCAGTGCCGCCACCTGGTTGCGGACCAGGGCGCCGACGCCCACGCCGACCAGCCCGCACAGCCCAGCCGCGAGCACGGCTCCGAGCAGGACGTGGGCCACCGCCCAGACGATCCGGGCGTCCAGCAACGAGGGCGTTACGCCTTTGGCGGCCAGCCATCCCGCCGCCACGGCCGCGGTGACGGTCAGGGTGGCCAGCGCCAGGGCGATGCCGGCCAGGGGGTAGGCGACCAGCTTGGCTGCCACCACCCGCCCGCGGTCGGGGGTGACCAGGAAGGTCTGGGTGACGGTGTGGTGGCGGAACTCCCCGGTCATGCCCAGGATGCCCAGCAGCAGCGCCGCGCCGGCCAGCAGCGTGGTCGGGGCGGCGACGAACGCGGGGAAGCTGTAGGCCGACAGCGGGGGGCCGCCTTGGCGGTCGGTGGCGTTGGCGGCGACGGCGTTGGCGGCGACGGTGAGGACCGCGAACGCGGCCATGGCAGCGGCCAGGCCGTAGACCAGGCGGGTGGTGCGCAGCTTGGCCAGCTCGGCGCGGACAAGACGGGTCATGGGTGGCCTCCTTGCTGGCTGGTGAGCTGGAGGAAAACGTCCTCAAGGTTGGAGCGCTCGGCACGCATCTCATAGATGACGACGCCGGCCGCCGCCGCCGTCCGGCCGACGGCTTCGGTGGTGGTGCCGACCGCGACCAGCTGGTCGCCGCCGTCCGGGTCGACCTGGATGCCCTGGGCGGCCAGCAGGGGCCGCAGGGTCTCGGCCTGGGGGGTGCGGACCCGCACCAGCTGCTCGGTGCGGGCGGTCAGCGCCGCCAGGGTGGACTGGGTGACCAGCCGCCCGCGGGCGATGATCACCACCTGGTCGACGGTCTGGGCGACCTCGGCGAGCACGTGGCTGGAGACCAGCACGGTGCGGCCCTGGTCGGCCAGGTGGCGCAGCAGCCCGCGCAGCCAGTGGACACCTTCGGGGTCCAGGCCGTTGGCGGGCTCGTCCAGGATCAGCACCTGGGGGTCGCCGAGCAGGGCGGTGGCCAGCCCGAGCCGCTGGCGCATGCCGAGCGAGAAGCCGCCCACCCGCCGGCGGGCCGCCTCGGCCAGGCCAACCTGCGCCAGGACCGCGTCGGCCCGCGCGAAGGGCAGGCCGGCGGCGGTGGCGACCACCCGCAGGTGGTTGCGGGCGCTGCGGCCGGGATGGAAGCTGGACGCCTCCAGCACCGCGCCGACGTGGCGGACCGGATCGGCCAGCGCCCGGTAGGGCCGACCGTCGATGCTGGCCGTCCCACTGGTGGGGGTGACCAGCCCCAGCAGCGTCCGCAGGGTGGTGGTCTTGCCGGCGCCGTTGGGTCCGAGGAACCCGACCACCGTGCCCTGGTCGACCTCGAAGCTGAGGTCGTCGACGGCGAGCACGTCGCCGAAGCGCTTGGTGAGTCCCTCGATGGTGATGACAGCCATAGCCTCCTCCTCCGCCCCCGCCGGCCTGCTCATCGAGGCCGGTCACGTCGAGGGCGCTGGACGCCTCGACGGTACGAAGTTGGGCCGCTGGCGTCGTCGGCCCCCAGCCGACAGTTGCGTGTCGGCCCCCAGGCGTACGCCAAGCACCAACGTCAACTCACGGCGAGTCGCAACACTCCCGTGCGCAGCCGGACAGCGGCAGTGGCGAACGCCGTCGAGCTCCAGCCGGCCTCGGCGACGACCACCACGGCCGGCCTTCGCCGCCGGACACGAACGCTCAGCGGGCGCCGGGCGTCACCAGGCCGGTCTCGTAGGCGATCGCCACCAGCTGAGCCCGGTCGCGAGCACCCAGCTTGGCCAGCATCCGGCTCACATACGTCTTGGAGGTGGCCGCGCTGACCACCAGCCGCGCGGCGATCTCGGCGTTGGACAGGCCCCGGGCGACCAGGCCCAACACCTCCCGCTCCCGCTCGGTGAGCGCCTCCAACGCGGCGGGAGCAACCCGAGCGGGGTCGGGCCGGCGGGCGAACTCGGCGATCAGCCGGCGGGTGATGCCCGGGGCCAGCAGGGCATCACCGGCAGCGACCACCCGGATGGCGGCCAGCAGGTCGGCGGGCGGGGTGTCCTTGAGCAGGAACCCACTGGCGCCCGCCCGCAGCGCCTGGTAGACGTATTCGTCCAGGTCGAAGGTGGTCAGCATCAGGACGCGCACCCCGGCGAGGAGCTCGTCGGCGGCGATGCGCCTGGTCGCCTCCAGGCCGTCCATCCTCGGCATGCGGATGTCCATCAGGACCACCTGGGGCCGCTCGCGGCGGGCCAGCTCCACCGCCTGGGCGCCGTCGACCGCTTCGCCGACCACCTCCAGGTCGGCCGCCGAGTCGACCAGCAGCCGGAATCCCGCCCGCACCAGGGTCTGGTCGTCGGCCACCAGCACCCGGATGCTCATGGCTGGTCCGCCGCCAACGGCAGTCTGGCGACCACCCGGAAGCCACCGCCCGGCCGAGGACCGGCCTCCAGGTCGCCGCCGAACGCGGCCACCCGCTCGCGCATGCCGATCAGGCCGTGGCCGACCCTCGCTTGGCCGTCGCCGGTCGGCGCCGCGAGGCCCTGGCCGTCGTCGGTGACCTCCACTGTGACGTCCTGGTCGTGGTAGCCGACGGTGACCTGGGCGCGGGCCGGGCCGGCGTGCTTGACCACGTTGGTCAGCGCCTCCTGCACGATCCGGTAGGCCGACAGGTCGACCCCGGCCGGCAGCGGCGAGGGCGTGCCCTCCACCCGCAGCCGCACTCCCAGGCCTGCCTTGGCCACCTCGGCCAGCAGGGCGTCCAGGTCGGCCAGGCCCGGCACGGGCGCCAGGCTGCCTTGGGGTTCGCCCTCCTGGCGCAGCACCCCCAGCAGCCGCCGCAGCTCGGTCAGGGCCGCCCGGCTGGTGGCCTCGATGGCCGCCAAGGCCTTGGCGGCCTCCTCGGGCTGGGTGTTGGCGACGTGGGCGCCGACCCCTGACTGGACCGCGATCACGCTGATGCTGTGGGCGACCACGTCGTGCAGCTCGCGCGCCAGGCGCAGGCGTTCCTCGGCCACTGCCTGGCGGGCCAGCTCCGCGCGGGCCCGCTCCAGCTCGGCGGTCCGCTCCAGCCGGGCGGTGTAGGCGCGACGGACACCGACGAAGTGGCCCAGCAGCCATGCGGCGGCAATGACCAGCGCGTTGGTGACGACCGTCGGCGCGTGGAACCTGCCCGGGGTGAGCTGGACGGCCGCCGAGCCGAGCTCCGCGGCGGCCAGGCCGGCCAGCGAGACCCACCGGCCGCCGTAGGCTGCTACGGAATAGACCGCCACCAGGATGACCAGCACGAGAATCTCCGGCGGCAGGCCAAGGGCGGCGACCGCCAGCCCGCTGGCCACACTGGCGGCAAGCACGGCCCCGGGGAACCGCCGCCGCGCCGCCAGCGGCAAGGTGTGCAGCAGCGCCAGCGCATACGCCAAGGCGAGCGTGCCGCGCGGCAGCCCCCTGATCACCGGGTTTTCAACAAAGACGGCCGTGCTCAGGCCGGCAGCCACCAGCGCCAGCCCGCTGTCGAACAGCCAGGCGCTGGCCGGTAGCCGTCGCGACCCGCTGGCCCGCTGCTTCATGGTCTGACGCTACCGCGACCG
>JBIOYL010000304.1:0-20830 GCA_044870185.1 Actinomycetes bacterium
CCGGCGCGCCACCCCAAGCCGGGCCCGGCCGTCCCGCGGCCGGGCCCGCCGATCGGGCCGCACCCGGGCCGGCTGCCGCACCCGGGCCATACCCGACCGCCCGACGGCCGGGTCAGTCCGACGGCCAGCTCAGCCGACCGGCGCGCGGTCGGGCTCGGCCGGGGCGGCCGAGGCGGCGACCGGGACCCCGGGCGGGGTCTCGCTCAGGCCGATGCGGTCGTGCAGGCGGCGCAGGCGGGCCGGCGCCCACCAGTTCCGGCGGCCCATGAGCTTCATCGTGGCCGGCACGAGCAGCGTGCGCACGACGGTCGCGTCCAGGATGACCGCGATGGCCATGCCGACCCCGACCTCCTTGATGGTGAGCAGGTCGCTGGCGGCGAAGCCGAGGAACACGACCACGATCAGCAGCGCCGCCGAGGTGACGATGCGGCCGGTGCGCTGCAGGCCGAGCGCGACCGCCGCGTCGTTGTCGCCGGTCTCGTCCCACGCCTCCTTGATGCGGGAGATCAGGAACACCTCGTAGTCCATGGACAGGCCGAAGGCGAAGACGAACACCAGCACCGGGATGGTGATGTCGACCATGCCGGCCGGGTCGAAGCGGAGCAGGCCGTGCAGGTGGCCCTCCTGGAACACCCACACCAGGGCGCCGAAGCTCGCCCCGAGGCTCAGCACGTTCATGACGATGGCCTTGACCGGCACCACCACCGACCCGGTCATCAGGAACAGCAGCAGCAGGGTGGCCAGCGCGATCAGGCCGAACACGGACGGCAGGCGCTGGACCAGCGAGTCGCGGTAGTCGACCAGGAAGGCGGCCGCGCCGGTGACCTGGATGGGGGCCGGCGGCTGCAGGGCGCGCAGCTCGCGGACCACGCTGGTGGCCGTCGGGCCCTGGCTCGCGCCCGCCGGGATGACGTCGACGACCGACAGGGTGGGGGTCGGCAGGGGCCGCCGGGTGGCTGTGACCACGCCGGGCAGAGCGCGGATGCGGTCCAGGAACGGCTCGAGCTGCGGCGCGGTCGGGCCGAGGTCGGCGAGCACCGTGATCGGGTCGGTGCCGGCGCCGGGGAAGCGCGCCCTGGTGAGCTCGAAGAGCTGGCGGGACGCTGACGAGCGGGGCAGCGACTCGAGCCCGGAGTTGGCGAGCCGGGCGTGCCGGAACGGCACGGCCAGCAGCAGCAGCACGCCGGCGACGACCGGCACGAGCAGCAGCGCCCGCCGCTGCACCAGCCGCGACTGGCGGTAGAAGTAGCCGCGGTCGGGGCGGGCCGGCCGGGCCGGGCGGATACGGCCGCCCCAGGCGCCGAGCAGCGCGGGCACCAGCGTGATGGCGGCCAGCATGGCCACCAGCACCACCCCGATGCCGCCCCAGGCCATGGAGTGCAGGAACGGCTCGGCGAACACGAGCATGCCGGCCAGCGACACGGCCACCGTCAGCCCGGAGAAGGCGACCGTGCGGCCGGCGGTGGCCATCGTGCGCTCGACGGCCAGCGGCAGGTCGTAGCCGGCCGCCCGCTCCTCGCGGAAGCGGCTCACGACGAGCAGCGAGTAGTCGACCGCCAGGCCCAGGCCGAGCATGGTGACCACGTTGACCGCGTACACCGAGACGTCGGTGAGATGGCTGATCCCGAGCAGGAGCAGCAGGGCGCCGGCGACCGCCATGGCGGCCAGGACCAGCGGCATGGCGGCGGCGGTGAGCACCGACAGGCAGCCGGCCGCCAAACGTCCGGCGCGGGCCCGCAGGCCGGGGCGGGCGAGCTGCCGGCGCACCGGGCGGCCCCCGAAGATGACCAGCAGCAGTACGAGCATGACCGGGAGCGAGGAGGCCTCGCCGCGCTCCAGGTCGTGCTGCGCGGTGTCCTGGAACTCGCGCCGGGCCGGCCCGTCGCCGCCGACCAGCACCCGCGGGGCGGCGATGGTGCGCAGCTCGGCGCCGACCGCGTCGACGACCTGGTTGCGCCGTGCGCCCTTGAGCCCCTCGGCCAGCTCGACCCGGATGAGCATGCCACGCCGGTCGCGGGCGACCAGGGCGGGCAGCGGCTGGCGGTACCAGTCGGTCACCCGGACGACCCCGGGCGTGGCCGAGATCCTGGCGGCGACCCGTTGCACGCTCGCCTTGAGGGCCGGGTCGTCCACCGGGCGCCCGTCGGCCACGGCGGTGACGCTGGTGCCGCTGTGGGAGAGCCGGCCGAGGCGCTCGAAGGCCCGCACCGACTCGGCGTCCGAACGCAGGTCGTTGCCGGTGCCGAGCCGGCCGAACACGTGGCCGCCGTAGGCGAAGCCGGCGAGCAGGACGGCCAGCCAGACCGCGGCCACCAGGCGGCGCCGGTGGTGGCAGAAGCGCGCGAGGCAGGCGAACAACGGACCCCCGGATGCTCGGCTCGCCGGACGCTCCGGGCAGGCCGGCACGTACGCTGTATGCTTTGCAGGGCAGGCTCCTACCTACACTGTAAGTTGTCAAGCGGGATCGGCTCGACGCCCGGCTTCTGGAAGGGATCGCGTGCACGACACCCCGCGGCGGCCGCTCACCCGCGAGCGGATCCTCGAGGCGGCGCTCGACTACGTCGACCGCAACGGGCTGGAGGCGCTCAGCATGCGCAAGCTCGGCGCGGAGCTCGGCGTCGAGGCGATGTCGCTGTACAACCACGTGCCGAGCAAGGCCGCGGTGCTGGACGGCATCGTCGAGCTGCTCATGGCCCGCATCGAGATCGAGCCCCGGCCGGGCCAGGACTGGGCCGACCGGCTGCGCGTCGGGGCGCGCTCCTTCCGGCGCCTGGCGCTCGAGCATCCGAGGTTCGTCGCGCTGCTGGTCACCAGGCCCTCGTTCGGGCCGCGGGCGCTGCGGCCGGTCGAGGCGGCCCTGGCCACCCTGCGCCAGGCCGGCTTCGACGCGCGCACGGCCATGGCCGTCTTCCGGGCGCTCGAGGGCTACCTGCTCGGGTTCGTGATCGCCGAGGTGTCGGGACCGCTCGGCAACCCCGAGCACACCGGCCGCGAGCGCGTGTTCGCCGCCGGCCTGGCCCCCGAGGCGTTCCCGAACCTGTGCGAATGCGTGCCGCTGGCCGAGGCGGCCGACCGGGACGAGCTGTTCGACTTCGGCCTCGACCTGGTCATCTCCGGCATCGAGCTGCGCCTGCGCGGCCAGCCCCGGGCCGGCGCAGGGTAGTCCCGGCCAACGGCGTCCGAGCGCCGACCGACGCCTCGCAACGCAGCCAGGCCTCGCCCGTGCCCGCGCTGCCAACGCCCTGGCGGCGACCCCGCCCCCGCCGCCGCAGAGGGTCGCTTCAGGCTCTCAGGAGCGTATACGGCACCTCACCGGCCCGTCCGCGCCTGGGGAGCGAGCGTGCCTCGCCGGCCGGGACGCCAATCGCCTGCAGCCGGCTCCTGATCGCCTGCGCCGCCTTGGTGTCGCGACGGCTGAACGCCAACGTGCTGCTGGTGACGGGACGGACCGCCACGGCGTTGCCCCAGGACCATCCGAGGAGCTGGTGCGCCGGGACCCACTGCAGGCGTTCGATGCTCCGGTGGTCCAGGGCCAGCGCGTACCGATGTGCCTGTGCGATCTCGGTGTAGGACGTCACCTGGGCGAACGGAAGCGACCGGACCCATCGTTCGTCGTCGCGGCTGACCCAGAGTGCACGGCGCTCGGTCACGGCCACGGCGCAACCGGGACCGCTGATCACCGTGGACAGGTCGAGCCCGGGCGCATCGCGTGGTTCGAAGGCCCTGCCCCGCGCAAGCACCTGCTCGCCAGGTTCGAGCCGGGCCACGAGCAGGTCCATCCACTGCTGGAAGTACACGGTGTGCATCGCGACGCAGTGTGACACGGATGCTCGTCTGACACCCGCACTTCCGAGTCGCTCTCCACCTCGCCCTCAAGATCCGGGCGCGACTCCTGCGGCTCATGCCGACCCGGCCGTCGGCCGGGTGGGGGATACTGGACTGTGGGAGCGCCACGACCGGCCCGGCCGGCCGGTCGTGGCCAAAGAGGAAGCATCCGAGCTGGTGAGGTGTTCGTGTCACTGTCGGTCGACGAAGCGGCGGCAAGGGTCGACGAGCTGCGGGCCAGGCTCACCGACGCCTCCTACCGCTACTACGTCCTGAGTGACCCGGACATCTCCGACGCCGAGTACGACGAGCTGATGCGGGAGCTGGCCGCCCTCGAGGACCAGTACCCGGACCTGCGCACCCCCGACTCGCCGACCCAGACCGTGGGCGCACCCCCGTCGGCGGCGTTCGCGCCGGTCCGCCACCGGGCGCCGATGCTGTCGCTGGACAACGCCTTCACGCTCGAGGAGCTGCAGGCGTGGGGCAAGCGCACCGAGCGGTCCGTCGGCGAGGTCGACGCCTACGTGTGCGAGCTGAAGATCGACGGCGTCGCCGTGTCGCTGCAGTACGGGCAGGGCCGGCTCGCACGGGCGGCCACCCGCGGCGACGGGCTGGTGGGCGACGACATCACCCCCAACGTGCGCACGATCGCCGCGGTGCCCAAGCGGCTCAGCCTGGCCGACCCGCCGCGGCTGTTCGAGGTGCGCGGCGAGATCTACTTTCCGACCAAGGCCTTCGAGGTGCTCAACGAGCAGATGGCGGCCGAGGGCAAGCAGGTCTTCGCCAACCCGCGCAACGCCGCCTCCGGGGCGCTGCGCCAAAAGGACCCCCACGTCACCGCCAGCCGCCCGCTGGCGCTGCTGTGCCACTCGTTCGGCGTGGCCGAGGGGCTGCGCTTCGCCTCCCACTCGGAGTTCCTCGCCTGCTGCCGGTCGGCCGGGCTGCCGGTGGCGGCGGAGACCACCAGGGTCGCCAGCCTGGAGGAGGTGGAGGCATTCGTCCGCCACTGGAGCGAGCACCGCCACGACCTCGACTACGAGATCGACGGGGTGGTGGTCAAGGTCGACTCGGCCCGGCTCCAGGAGGACCTGGGCCACACCTCCAAGGCGCCCCGCTGGGCGCTCGCCTACAAGTACCCGCCCGAGGAGCGCACCACGCTGCTCAAAGACATCATGGTCTCGATCGGCCGCACCGGGCAGGCGACGCCGTTCGCCGTGCTCGAGCCGGTCCGGGTGGCCGGGTCGACGATCTCGCTGGCCACCCTGCACAACGCCGACGAGGTGGCCCGCCGCGACGTACGCCCGGGCGACACCGTGTTCGTGCGCAAGGCGGGCGACGTGATCCCCGAGGTCGTCGGGCCCGTGCTCACCAAGCGGCCGCCGGAGTCCACCCCGTGGGGGTTCCCGGACCGCTGCCCGGAGTGCGGCACCCCGCTGGTCCGGCTCGAAGGCGAGGTGGTCAAGCGCTGCCCCAACACCACCGGCTGCCCGGCCCAGCGCTGGGCCACCATCGTGCACTTCGCCTCGCGCGGCGCGATGGACATCGAGCACCTGGGCGAGAAGACGGTGGCCGCGCTGATCGACGCCGGCAAGCTCCACGACGTCGCCGACATCTACCGGCTCACCGCCACCGACCTGGCCGAGCTGCCCGGCTTCAAGGACAAGGCCATCGCCAACCTGCTCGGGGCGATCGGGCAGTCCAGGTCACGTCCGCTCGAGCGCCTGCTCATCGGCCTGTCCATCCGCCACGTGGGCGGCCACGTGGCCGCCGTGCTCGCCCGCCACTTCCGCACCCTCGACGCGCTCCGGCGGGCCAGCCAGGAGGAGCTGAACGCGGTCGACGAGATCGGCCCGACCATCGCGGCCAGCGTCCACGCCTGGTTCGCCGACGAGCACAACCGCGACCTGGTGCGCCGGCTGGTCCAGGCCGACGTCGAGGCCGGCGGCGACGCCGGCGGCCAGGCGCCCGCGCCCCAGCCCCTGGCAGGCAAGGCGTTCGTGCTCACCGGGAGCCTGGACGGCTTCACCCGCGAGCAGGCGACCCGGGCCATCGAGGAGCGCGGCGGCCGGGTGACGTCCAGCGTGTCCAAGAAGACCGGCTACGTGGTCGTCGGCGCCGACCCTGGCTCCAAGGCCGACCGGGCGGCCGAGCTCGGCGTGCCGATGCTCGACGAGGCGGCCTTCCGCGAGCTGCTCGAGCGCGGCGAGGGCAGCGCTCCGCGGCGCCGCGGTGCGGCAGGTCCCGCGGGCGTGTCGCGGTCGACCAGCAGGGGTACCCAGGTCGCGGAGGTGGCGTCGTGAGCGGGGGATCCTGGTCGCCATGGGACCCGGAGGGTCTGCACACCCCCGGCCGGGCCGGCCGTGACGGCGGTCCCGACCCCGAGCCGATCGTGCGCTCGGTCCGGGTCGGCTTCCTGCTCGCCGCCATCCTGCTGGTGCTGCTGGTCGACGCCGGCCTGCGCCCGTCCGGCCAGGCGATGGCGCATGACTCCGGCCTGGCCGTGACCGGCGCGGTGGCGGCGGTGACGCTCGCCCTGATCGGCTTGGCGGCCTGGTCGTTCCGGCCCCGCCGGCTGCTGCTGGTGGGCAAGCGCGCGGCCGGCGCAGCCGACCCGCGCGAGCGCCGGCCCCGCGCCGAGCGTGCCCGGGCCATGGGCTTCCGCGGCCTGGCCATGACCTGGGCGACCCAGGGCATGACGGTCGGCTTCCTGCCCGCCCTGGCCGGATTGGCCCTGCAGGTCGCCCACCGGCGCGGCTGGGAGCTGCTCGCCTTCGCGGGCGTCAGCCTGGGCGCCGGGTTCCTGTTCCAGCGCGAGGTGACCGACGCCGTCCGCCTGGCCGTCGACGACCCCGAGCTGCGCGCCCGCTACGGCTGACCCGGCGGCCGCCAGGCCGGCTGCGTGGCGGCTGACCCGGCGGCCGCCACGCTGGCGGTGCGGGGAGGCGGCGGGTGGCGCGGCCATGCCGGCGGCATGGGCCATACCCGATCGGGCGCCGTCGGAGTAGCCTCGTGCCGACACCAAGCCGGCCCGGGGAGGATACGACGATGCGCTGGCTACGCTACTCCGAGGACCCGGACGCGCCCGAGGCGAAGCAGAGCACCCCGATCCTGGATGTCCTCATCCCGGTCACCATCGTCCTCGGCTTCTTCTTCGGGGTCACGGCCCTGCCAGCGGTCCTGCTGGACCCGGACATGGGCCTCGGGCGGGCGGCCGACGTGCTCATCCTGGCCCTCTGCGTGGGCACGCCTGCCAGCCTGGTCGTCCTGCGCCGCCGGCGCCGGCGCCTCCCCCCGCCCGCCTGAGCCTCCGGCCCCCGGCCCCTCGGGCCCCCGGCATCGCCGGCCCCCCGGCCCTCCGGCCCCCCGGCGCCTCCGGCGCCTCCGGCGCCACGGTCGCCGGCCTGGAGCCGGGCGGCCGTTCTGCCCTCAGACGCCGACGGTGCCGTCGATGCGCTCCCGCAGCAGGTCGGCGTGCCCGTTGTGACGGGCGTACTCCTCGATCATGTGCAGCAGGATCCAGCGCAGGGACACCGCCTCGCCGCGCCGCCGGCCGCTCACCTCCCGGCCGCTCACCTCCAGTGAAGGGGCTGCGGCCACGAGCTGCCGGGCATGCGCGCACTCCGACTGCCAGCTCGCGAACGCCTCGGCGACGTCGGCCTCCTCCACGTTGTCGAAGTCCCCGTCCGGATCATCCGGCGAGTAGTACAGGGGCGCGGCGTCCTCGCCGCCGAGGACGCGGCGGAACCAGCCGCGTTCCACCTCGGCCATGTGCCGCACCAGGCCCAGAAGCGACAGCGTCGACGGCGGGACTGCCCGCTCGCGCAGCTGCGCGTCGCTGAGCCCGTCGCACTTGATGGCCAGGGTCGCCCGGTGGTAGTCGAGCCAGGCGTTGAGCATGGTCGGCTCGTCGGCGCTTTGGGGCGGGTCGGTGCGTTCCTGGGCCATGGCGGCATGATAGCGCCGGGCCGGGCGCGCGTCCGGCGTCCTTCACCGAGCAGGCGTCCGTCGCAGCTCGTCGTCCGGGCGCAGCTCGAAGTGGACGGTCCTGCCGGTCGTGCGCCGCAGCAGCACGTGGTGGGCCAGCGGCACCAGCACGCCCTGCAGCAGCGGGTGCTTGCGGCGCAGCAGCCGGGCGGCACGCTCGCGGCGGTAGGTGACCAGCCGGGCGGTCTTCTGCTGCACGAACGGCGTCAGGGCGGGCGTGGTGGCGGTGGTGACCTGGCCGACCACCCAGCCGAGCTCGCGCAGCCGCAGCACCAGCGCGGCGGCGGCCAGCTCGCCGGGGAAGTACAGGCCGCCGCCGTACAGTCGCGCGACCGGGACCAGCTCCACCTCCAGGGCGGTGACTACCCCGAAGTTGCCCTTGCCGCCGCGGAGCCCCCAGAACAGGTCGTCGTGCTGGGTGGGAGTGACGTGGCGCAGGCGGCCGTCGGCCGGGACCAGGTCGATGCTGCGGACGTGGTCGGCGGCGTAGCCGTAGGCGCGGCCGAGCGGCCCGAGCCCGCCACCAAGCGTGTAGCCGACCGCGCCGACCAGCGGGGAGGAGCCGTTCAGCGGTGCCAGCCCGAACGGGGCTGCCTCGTGGATGACCTGCTCCCGGCGGACCCCTGCTTGGATTCGGGCGGTACGGGCAGCGGGGTCCAGCCACACTCCGGTCATCCGCCTGGTGTTGACCAGCAGCGCGTCGTCGGCCGGGCCGGCCGCGCCGTGGCCGGTGGCCTGGACCGCGACCGGCAGGTCGTGGGCGGCGGCGAAGCGGATCGCGGCCAGCACGTCGGCGGTCCCGGCTACCGGGCGTTCATCCACCCCCTGGGCCTGGACGACGAGCTGCGGGCCGTGCTGCGCAGCGGCGGCTTGCTGTGGGGCTCGGTCAGCCTGTTCCGGCAGCCCGGCCAGCGCGGCTTCGACCAGCGCGAGCTCGACCTGGTCGCCAGCTTGTCCGCCCCGCTGGCCGAGGCCCTGCGCGTCCACGCCCGGCCACCTGGTCCGCCGCCGGTAGACGCCTGCCCCGACGGGCCGGGCGTGCTGCTGTTCGATCCCGCCGGGACGCTCGTCTCGGCCAACGACCAGGCGCGGCGCTGGCTCGCCGAGCTGTCCGACGGACCCTCCAGCCCCACGCCGCTGGGGATCCGCCCGCGAGCTCCAGATCACCGTGCTGATCGCCCGCGGACTGACCACCGGGGAGATCGCCGCGCGACTGTTCCTGTCGCCGCACACCGTGCGCGACCACGTCCAGGCGATCTTCGACAAGATCGACGTCTCCAGCCGCGGCGAGCTGGTGGCCAGGCTGTTCGCCGAGCACCATGCCCCCCAGGTGCGCGACGGCACCATGGTCCGCGTCTGGGACGGCTGAGGGCCGCGAGCCGGCGGGCGGCTCGCCCGGCCAAGGCTGCGGCGGCCGCACCGGCGCCGTCGGGTGCCGTTCAGCCGGTCCAGGAGCCGGACGGGCCCGCAGCGGCCCAGGGTCGGCCGAAGCCGAAGACCTCGCCGGCGAGATCGCGGCGGGAGCGGACGCCGGTCTTGTCGAAGATCGCCTGGACGTGGTCCTGCACCGTCCAGGGCGAGATGAACAGCCGCTCGGCGATCTGCCCGGTGGTGTGGCCCTGCACCACCAGCATGGCGACCTCCCGCTCGCGGCGGCTGAGCCCGGCCGCGCGGGCCAGCACCGGCGCGACCTGTTCGGGTCGGGCCGGCTCCAGCACGACCGCGACCCGCGGCCTGCCACCACCGTCGTTGCGGCCGTCGCTGCTCCGGCCGTGCAGGCAGGTGGCACGCACGTGCAGCCAGCTCCCTGTGGGCAGCCGCAGCCGACCACGGGGGGCCGAGGCCGGCGCCGGGTCGGGGGCGCGTGCGGCGCAGGCGACCGCGTACACCACGGCGGGCATCGGTTGGTGAGAACCCGGCCAGGACAGCTCCGCCAGCTCGGCGAGCCAGGCCTCGGCTTCGGGCTGATCGACTCCACCTGGTTGGCCGCGTCCAGGACGAGCACGCCGGGCCCGGCGGGGGCGGCGCCAGGATCGGGGGCCGACAGCACCCAGCCGCGCAGCGCGGCGGCCAGATGGGGCACCAGGCCGGCGACGAAGGCGACTTCCGCTTCCGCGGCACTAAAGTCGGGCCGCCCCTCGAAGCGGAACAGGTGCAGGAAGCCCCAGGCGTCGCCGTCGCAGACGAGCACGGCGCGCAGCTCGTGCGCGTAGCCGTGGGCGGTCAGCAGCTCCCGGCGACCGGCCACCAGCCCGGACCCGTCGCGGGCGGCCACGGCGTCGGACAGCCGCCGCACCGGGGGGTTGGCGGCGGCCAGCCCGCGGAGGGTGAACGGGTCCATTCGCCGCTGGTCGAGCTCGATCGCGCGGCCGGGCGGCAGCGCGGTGCCCCACGAGCGGGTCGGGACCATCGTCACCGGGTCGACGGCGCCGGCGCACCAGGCGTCGAAGCCGACCGCGGTCCCGAGCGCGTCCAGCAGCTCGCCGGGCGGGACGGTCAGGTCGCGGCCGGACGCCACCAGCCGCAGGATGCGGTGCCGCTGCCAGGCGAGCTGCTGGCGGCGCTGCGTGGGCAGGTTCAGGTCGGTTGCGTCCATGCCCCAGAGTGCACCCGCTCACGCCCGCCGGAAATCCCAGGCCGCCTGGGATTGGCCGCGTCCGGCCTCCTTCCTAGCCTGGCTCCCGGACCAGCGACCACCGGCCGCGGCCACCGCGGCGAGGTCCCGGCCGCCGGCCGGTCGACGCACCGTGGAGGGACCTGCTCGTGGACCACGACACTGCCACCATCCTGCTCGGCCGCTTCGGCGGGGAGCTGCTCGGCCCGTCCGACGCCGGCTACGAGCAGGCCCGCCGGGTGTTCAACGGCGCCGTCGACCGCCGTCCGGCGCTGATCGCCCGCTGCGCCCGGGTCGACGACGTCATCGCCGCGCTCGCCTACGCCCGCGAGCGAGCGCTGCCGGTCAGCGTGCGCGCCGGCGGGCACAGCGCCGCCGGTCACGCCGTGGCCGACGGCGGCCTGGTCATCGACCTGCGCCCGATGCACGCCGTCCGCGTCGACCCGGAACGCCGCCGCGCGCTGGTCGAGGGCGGTGCCACCTGGGCCGAGCTGGACCGGGCCAGCCAGGCGCACGGGCTGGCGGTCACCGGCGGGCGCACCTCCACCACCGAGTGGCCGGGGTCACCCTGGGCGGCGGCTCCGGCTGGCTGGAGCGCACCCTCGGCCCCTCCTGCGACCACCTGGTCGCCGCCGAGGTGGTCACCGCCGACGGGCGGCTGCTGGCCGCCGACGCCGACGAGCATCCCGACCTGTGGTGGGCGCTGCGCGGCGGCGGTGGCAACTTCGGCGTGGTCACCCAGCTGGAGCTCTGCCTGCACCCGGTCGGCCCGACGGCGCTGGCCGGCCAGCTGCTGCACCCCCGCGACCGGGCCGCCGAGCTGCTGGCCCTGGTCCGCGACGTCATGGCGGACGCCCCCGACGAGCTCGGTGTGGGCTGCGCCCTGGCCGCCACCCCGGACCTGCCGTTCCTGCCCGAGCCGGTGCGGGGTCGGCCGGTCGTGGGGGTGACCCTCTGCTGGTGCGGCGAGGTGGCCGACGGCGAACGGGCCATCGGACCGCTGCGAACGTTCGGCCCGCCCGCGCTGGACTCGGTCCGGCCGATGCCCTACGTCGACGCCCAGCGGCTGCTGGACCCGCTGGTCCCACCCGGGCGGCGCTACCAGGTCAGCGGCACCTACCTGCGCGCGCTGCCCGACGCCGCGATCGGGGTGCTGGTCGCCCAGGCCGGCCGGGCGCCCTCGCCCGGCATCGACCTGGTGGTGGCACCCCAGGGCGGCCGGCTGGCCCGCCCACCCGCGACGGCGAGCGCCTTCGACGCCCACCAGCGCCAGGCGGCCTACAACACCCAGATCCTGACCGGCTGGGACGACCCTGGCGACGACGAGCGCGAGGCCGGCTGGGTCGCTGCCACCCGCGCGGCGCTGGAGCCCTGGAGCGCCGGCAGCGGCTACCTGAACTTCCTCGGCGACGAAGGCCCCGACCGTGTCCGGGCGGCGTTCTCGCCCGCCACCTGGACCCGCCTGCGCCAGGTCAAGGCCCGCTACGACCCCGACAACCTGTTCCGCCACAACCACAACATCCCGCCGAGCTGAGCAGGCACGCATCGTGCTGCGGCGGTCCCTGCTGGCCGGCCTGCGACGGGTCCGGGATCCCACCGCGGGCCTCGTCGCTCGCACCGGCGAACGCCACCACGAGCGCGGTCCGCGCCCGCTCCCGGAACGGGTCTCCGACAGCCAGCACGAGCGGCTCGGTCACCGTCACGATCACCAACCATGGCCGAGCTCGCCCGAACCTCGGCGTCGGGCTAGCATCATCTGCCATGCCGATCCGACGGATGAACCGCGAGCAGTTCTTCGGCCAGCTGGCCGCCCTCGACGAGCAGCGGCTGAAGAAGGCCCTGTGGAACCTGTACTGGCGAGGCTCGGCGGCCATGCGGCAGCGCATCGAAGCCGAGATCGCCCCGGACCAGCCCGATCGTGGCAAGCGCCTGGCGAAGGAACCGGCTGATCCACACCTGCTGCTGGGCGAGGTGGGCGAGTTCGTCGCCCTGGCACGCTCGGGCGCGTACATGGCCGGTGACCGGCGCGTGTCGCCACGAGAACGCACGCGCTGGCGGTTCACGTTCCAGCGTCTGGTCGGCGATGCGCGGGATGGCCTGCGCGCCCAGGACGCCGCTGCCGCGGCAGCCGCACTGGAGCAGCTCATCGACCTGGCCTGCGAGATGCGTGACTACGACTACTTCCATTCCGAGGACCCCGTGGAGGCGGCAGGGTTCGTGGTGTCGGACGCGGTGGCGCTGCTGTGGGGCACGCTGCAGGCCCAGTACGGGTTTGCTGGCTTCGCCGAGCGTGCGGCGCCCCAGCTGATCCGGTGGGAGTCCCGCTACGGCTGGACGCGCAGCGGGTGGGGCCGGGTCAGCGAGAAGGAGAGCTCGCTGGCCAGTGTGCTCGCGCAGATGCTGCCGGTCCCCGACGCCTGGGTCGGGTTCGCCGACCGCTACCTGGACGCGCTCGACCGCCTCGCCCGCGCCGCCCCGGCTGCACGCAGCCGCGTTCGGCAATCTCTGGGCTACGACCGTGACCGGCGGACCGCGGCGCTGGCCGAATGGCATGGCCTGCTGCTCGACCGGCTCATCGGCTCCGAGGCCGAGGATCGCCTCGACCGGCTGGCCCGCCATCCCGCGCTGGGCGGCCCGGAACTTGCGTTCTTGCAGGCCCAGCTGGCGTACCGGCGCGGCGATGTCGGCAACGCCCGCAGCCTGGTGCACGCGAGCCTGCAGCAACTCCCCGGCCACCAGGGCTTCCTCGACTTCGCGACCGAGATCGGCGCGCCCCTGCCGCCTCGCGCCCAGCAGATCATCGAGGAACGCTCGATCATCGAGAAACGCTCGCGCTGACCCGCCGGCGAAAGCCACCTCGAAGCTGACCGAGCCGCAACGGAAGCTGGCTCGTCAGTCCTCCAGGACCGCCAGGTCGAGCCGGCGGAGCCGCTCCGGGTCGGCGAGCAGGTCGATCGCGACGATCCTCCCGCGCGTGATCGTGAAGGCGAAGACCACCCGTGGCCGTCCGCCCGGAGCCCACACGGCCCCGGCGGCGCCGTTGACGAGCGCCGGTCGTGCGGCCCGGGCACGTCCCGAGAAGGCGCCGGCCACGGCCGCCGCACCGCGGACCTCCCTGGATGCGCCCGCTTGCACGGCGGCGTGGTCGGCTCGGAGCACGACGTCCGGGTCGAGCACCGCGAGCAGGGCGTCGAAGTCACCGCCGCGCGAGGCGGCCAGGAAGGCGTCCACGACTGCTCGCTGGCGGGTCAGGTCGGTGTCGGGGGGCGCCGCGCCCTGCACCCGGCGGCGTGCGCGGCTGGCGAGCTGCCGTGCCGCGGCCGGGGAGCGCTCCACGATGGGCGCGATCTCGTCGAAGGGCACGGCGAAGGTGTCGTGCAGCACGAAGGCGAGCCGCTCGGCGGGAGTCAGCGTGTCGAGGACCACCAGCAGCGCCAGCCCGACCCCCTCGGCCAGCAACGCCTCGTGCTCGGGGTCGCCCCCGTCCTCGCGGCCGGCGACCGGGTCGGGCAGGTGCGCGCCCTGGGGCTGCTCGCGCCTGGATGCGCGCGACTGCAGCATGTTCAGGCACACCCGCGCGACGACCGTCGTCAGCCATCCGCCCAGGTTCTCCACGCCACTCGCATTGGAGCGGCTGAGCCGCAGCCAGGCCTCCTGGACCGCGTCGTCGGCCTCGCTCGCCGAGCCGAGCATCCGGTAGGCCACCGCCCGCAGGTGGGTGCGGTGGGCCTCGAACCGCTCGGCCAGCCAGTCGTGTTGGTCCATCGGTCACTTCCTTGGTCGCGGTCGGTCATACCACTGACCGACCAAACCCCGTCGGTGTGACCAGCAACGCAAGCTGATCGCCCCTGGCCCTCGCGATCGTCATGACCAGAGCAGCACGGCCCTGCCCTGTGGACAGAACAGCCCGACAGGAGTATGTCAAGCCCCGCGTGCATCATGGGAGGCGACGAGCGCGAGCAGTGAGGTCACCAGTGCCACGAACGAAGGGTTGGGTCTTCGCGCCTGACCGCGGCGGGACGCCGATCCCGGAGCCGGTCAGGCGCCGCACGGAGCAGCGCATCCGCCGCTACGCCGAGCAGCACTTCGCCGGCCGCTACACCCGGCTCGAGATCCGCTTCCGCGGGCAGTTCTGCTACATCGACGCCTACACCGAACCGGCGCCGTTCCCCGACGACTGGCCGCCGGCGGACTGGCCGGGAACACGCGAGGAGTACCTGGAGCGGCTGCGCAACACCCCGGTTCACCTGTGTCGCCTGCGCTACTTCGGCGGCGAGGACCGCTGGGGCTTCGCCTTCTACACCTACAGCAACGAGCGCTACGAGCTGTCGGTGTTCCCGTCGGGCGAGTTCCTCGGCCCGCCCGAGGAGGCCTTCGGGGTCGCGGCCGGGGCGTACCTGCGCTGAGCCGCTGCGCGGCCGCGCCGGCGTGCAAGGGTGCGTCGCGGGCGGTGCGAGGGTGAGCTCTTCGCCTGCTTGCCGTCCCGGCCGGCCGAGGCCTGCGCGGGCCCATCCGCGGCCGCCCGTGGCAGCGTGGCGTGGCGCTGGGAATTCGACGGCGGCCGGCCCGCCCGAGTGGGTAGACTCGGCCGTCCGCACCGAATACCGCACGCGCACGCGTGCCGGGCCCGCGAGGGCCAAAGCGCCGCAGTTCGAGGAAGCGCCATGCCGATCAGCCGCAACGACGTCCGCCACGTCGCCCGCCTCGCCCGCCTCACCCTGACCGACGAGGAGCTCGACCGGTTCCAGTCGCAGCTCTCGGTCATCCTGGAGGAGGCCGAGAAGGTCAGCCGGCTGCCCACCGAGGGCGTGCCGCCGACCGCGCACCCGCTGCCCCGGGTCAACGTGTGGCGTGAGGACGTGGTCGGCCCCTGCCTGTCGCACCAGGAGGCGCTGTCGACCGCGCCCGAGGTCGAGCAGGGGCGGTTCATGGTCCCGCGGATCATCGAGGAGGAGGCATGACACGCCTGTCCTTCCTCACCGCCCACGAGCTGGCGGCCAGGTTCGCGGCCGGCGAGGCGACCGCCGAGCAGGCCACCCGCGACGCCCTCGACCGCATCCGCGCCACCGACGGCGTCTACCACGCCTTCCTGGCCGTCGACGAGGAGCGGGCCCTGGCCGACGCACGCTCGGTCGACCGGGCCCGGCGCGACGGCCAGGCGCTCGGGCCGCTGGCCGGCGTGCCCCTGGCCCTCAAGGACGTGCTCGTCACCAAGGGGTTTGCGACCACGGCCGGGTCGCGCATCCTGGAGGGCTACCGGCCACCCTACGACGCCACCGTGGTCACCAGTCTGCGGCGGGCCGGGGCGGTCATCGTCGGCAAGACCAACATGGACGAGTTCGCCATGGGCTCGTCGACCGAGAACTCCGGCTACGGCCCGACCCGCAACCCCTGGGACGTGACCCGCGTGCCCGGCGGGTCCAGCGGCGGGTCGGCCGCCGCGGTGGCCGCCGGCCAGGCGGTGCTCGGCATCGGCACCGACACCGGCGGCTCGATCCGGCAGCCGGCCGCGCTGTGCGGCATCGTCGGTGTGAAGCCGACCTACGGCCTGGTGAGCCGCTACGGGCTGATCGCCTTCGCCTCCTCGCTCGACCAGGTCGGCCCGCTCACCCGTGACGTGCGTGACGCGGCCACGCTGCTGGAGGCGATCGCCGGGCACGACCCGATGGACTCGACCTCGATCCCGGACGCCCCCACCGACGTCACCTCCGGGCTGGAGCGGGGCGTGGAGGGGCTGCGCATCGGGGTGGTCAAGGAGCTCCGCCTGGAGGGTACCGAGCCGGGCGTCCTCGACCGGGTCTCCGAGGCGCTCGACCGGCTCGAGAAGCTCGGCGCGCGCCTGGAGGAGTGCTCGCTGCCTTCGTTCGAGTACGCCCTGTCGGCCTACTACCTGATCGCGCCGGCCGAGTGCTCGTCCAACCTGGCCCGCTACGACGGCGTGCGCTGGGGGCTCCGGGCGTCGGACGCCGCCGACGTGGTCGAGATGATGTCGCGCACCCGGGCGGCCGGGTTCGGGCCGGAGGTCAAGCGGCGCATCATGCTCGGCACCTACGCCCTGTCGGCCGGCTACGACGACGCCTACTACGGCCAGGCGCAGAAGGTGCGCACCCTGGTGCTGCGCGAGTTCGAGTCGGCCTTCGAGCGCTTCGACCTGCTCGCCGGGCCGACCTCGCCGACCACCGCCTTCCCGCTGGGCGCCCGGGTCGACGACCCGCTGGCCATGTACCTGTCGGACGTGTTCACGATCCCGGTCAACCTGGCCGGCAACGCGGCCGTGTCGGTGCCGGCCGGGCTGGCCGACGGCCTGCCGGTCGGCTTCCAGCTGATCGCGCCGGCGCTGGGCGAGGCGACCATGCTGCGCGCCGCCTGGGCGCTCGAGCAGGACCTCGGCCTGGACGCCCGCCCACCCGAGCCGGCCCGCGGCGTCCGTCCGCCCGAGCCGGCCTCCGGCGACCCCCGCCTGCCCGAGCCGGCCCGTGGCCGGGGCGACCCGGCCGGCGGCCCGGGCGGCGGCCCGTCCGCTGGCGGCGGCCCTTCCGATATCGAGGTGCGACCGTGACCTCCTTCTCCGTGCTGGACGAGACGGCGGCCAGGCGGTACGAGACCGTCATCGGCATCGAGACCCACTGTGAGCTGGCCACCGCCACCAAGATGTTCTGCGCCTGCCCGACCGGGTTCGGGGCCGAGCCGAACACGCAGGTGTGCCCGGTGTGCCTGGGCGAGCCGGGCTCGCTGCCGGTGGCCAACGCCACCGCGATCGAGTACACGGCCAGGATCGGGCTGGCGCTCAACTGCCGGATCGCGCCCATGTCGCTGTTTCACCGCAAGAACTACTTCTACCCGGACATGCCCAAGAACTACCAGATCAGCCAGTACGACGAGCCGCTGTGCGTGGGCGGCTGGCTGGACGTCGAGGTGGACGGCGAGGTGCGTCGGGTCGGCATCACCCGCGTCCACCTCGAGGAGGACACGGGCAAGACGATCCACGTCGGGACGACCGGTCGCATCCACGGCGCCGACTACTCGCTGGTCGACTACAACCGCGCCGGCATCCCGCTAGTCGAGATCGTCTCCGAGCCGGACCTGCGCAGTGCCGAGGAGGCCCGGGCCTACGCCGAGGAGCTGCGGGCGGTGCTGCTCGCCCTCGGCGTGTCGGACGTCAAGCTCGAAGAGGGCTCGATGCGCTTCGACGTCAACATCTCGATCCGGCCGGTGGGCCACGCCGCCTACGGCACCAAGGTCGAGCTCAAGAACCTGAACTCGCTGCGCAGCCTGTACCGGGCGATCGGCTACGAGGCCGACCGGCAGCGCCGGGTCGTGGCCGAGGGCGGCACGCTGGTCCAGGAGACCCGCCACTGGGACGAGGGCCGGGGCCGCACCGAGCCGATGCGCTCCAAGGAGTACGCCACCGACTATCGCTACTTCCCCGAGCCCGACCTGGTGCCGATCCAGGCGACCGCCGAGTGGGTGGACAAGCTCCGCGTCACCCTGCCCGAGCTGCCCGCCGAGCGCCGCGCCCGGCTGGCCGAGGCGACCGGGCTCGGCCCGAAGGAGGTCGGCTGGCTCGCCCGCGACCCGGAGGTGCTGGCCTACTTCGAGCGGGTCGCGGCCGGCCGGGATCCGAAGGTGGTCGCCGGCTGGGTGATGGGGGAGCTGCAGCGGGACCTGCGCGAGCACGAGCTGACCATGGCCGACAACCCGGTCGCGCCCGAACGGCTCGGCGAGTTGCTCGACCTCGTGGCGGCCGGCACGATCTCGGCCACCGCCGCCAAGGACGTGCTGGCCGAGATGTTCAGCTCCGACGCCAGCCCGACCAGGATCGTCGAGCGCAAGGGTCTCGCGCAGATCTCCGACGCCGGTCAGCTCGAGGCGGTCGTGGCCGAGGTCGTGGCGGCCAACCCGGACCTGGCCGACAAGTACCGGGCCGGCAAGGCCGGCGTGCTCGGCGCCCTGGTCGGCCAGGTCATGCGGGCCACCCGCGGGCGGGCCAACCCCAAGCTGGTGAACGAGCTGCTGCAGCGCGCCCTCACCGGCAGGTAGCGGGGATCCCAGGCTCAGCTCGCCGGCTGGTCGCCGCTGGCCAGCTGCAGCACCGCGTGGACGGCTGCCGGGTTGGCGAGGGCGCCCTCGGCCACCGCCTTGGCCAGCGGCACGCCGCCGAGCACCCGCTTGACCGGGACCTCGACCTTCTTGCCGGACAGGGTCCTGGGGACCTCGGGGATGGCGTGGATCTCGTCGGGCACGTGCCGGGGCGACAGCTCGGTGCGCAGCCCCTGGCGGATGCGCTCGGCCAGGGCGTCGTCGAGCACGACCCCCGGCCGCAGCACGACGAACAGCAGCAGGCGGCCCTCGCCGGGCAGCCGGCCCTCGCCGGGCCGCCGGCCCTCGCCCGACCCGCGGTCCTCGCCGGCGGAGGGTTCGACGTCGACGACCAGGCTGTCGGTCACCTCGTCGAGCGCCTCGACCACCCGGTAGAACTCGGCGGTGCCCATGCGCACGCCGCCGCGGTTCAGGGTCGCGTCGGAGCGCCCGGAGATGACCACGGTGCCGCGCGCGGTGATCCGCACCCAGTCGCCATGCCGCCACACGCCCGGGTAGTCCTCGAAGTAGCTGGCCCGCAGGCGTGTCCCGTCCGGGTCGTTCCAGAAGTACAGCGGCATCGACGGCAGCGGCTCGGTCAGCACCAGCTCGCCGACCTCGTCGACGACCGGCCGGCCGTGCGCGTCGAAGGCGTGCACGGCCGACCCGAGCGTGCGGCACTGGATCTCGCCTTCGTACACGGGCAGCAGCGGGCAGGGGCCGACGAACGCCGTGCACACGTCGGTGCCGCCGGACAGCGAGCCGACCGGGATGTCGGCGCCGACGTGCTCGGCCAGCCAGCGGAAGCCCTCCGGCGGCAGCGGCGAGCCGGTCGAGCCGATGGCGCGCAGCCGGCCGAGGTCGGCGTCCCGGCCCGGCTCGATGCCCGCCTTGGCGCAGGCGAGTACGTAGGCGGCGCTGGTGCCGAAGTAGGTCATGCCCGCGTCCTCGGCGAAACGCCACAGCGCGGTCATGTCGGGCACGGCGGGGCTGCCGTCGTACAGCAGCACGGTCGCCTCGACCAGCAGCCCGCCGACCAGGAAGTTCCACATCATCCAGCCGGTCGTGGTGTACCAGAAGAAGCGGTCGCCGGCGCGCAGGTCCAGGTGGAGCGCGAGCGCCTTGAGGTGCTCGAGCAGGATGCCGCCGTGGCCCTGCACGATCGCCTTGGGCAGCCCGGTCGTGCCCGACGAGTACAGCACCCACAGCGGGTGGTCGAAGGCGACCGGCTCGAAGACGGGCTCGGCCGGCTCGGCCACCAGCTCCGCCCAGGCGACGGCGCCCGGCAGACCGTCCTGGTCGGCCTGGCCGCCCGGGTCGGCCGGGCCGGTCTGGTCGCCGACCAGGACGGTCGCGGCCAGGGTCGGCAGCCGGCGGCGGATGTCGGCCAGGACGGCCCGCCGGTCGTGGCGCCGGCCGCCGTAGCGGTAGCCGTCCACGGCCAGCAGCACCTTCGGCTGGATCTGCTGGAAGCGGTCGAGCACGCTGGATGCGCCGAACTCGGGGGCGCAGCTCGACCAGATGGCGCCGATGCTGGCCGTGGCCAGGAAGGCGATCAGCGTCTCGGGGATGTTGGGCAGGTAGGCGACCACCCGGTCGCCCCGGCCCACGCCGAGCCGGCGCAGGCCGGCGGCGGCCGCGCCGACCCGCTCGGCGAGCTCGGCGCGGGTCAGCTCGCCGCCCGTGCCGTCCTCGGCGGCGAAGCGGACGGCGACCTGGCCGTCGCGGCGGCGCAGGGCATGCTCGGCGTAGTTCAGCGTCGCGCCGGGAAACCAGCGAGTGCCCGGCATACGCCGATCGGGCAGCACCGCGGCCGCCTCCGCCGGGGCCGGCCGGCCGCCGACCTCGAAGAAGTCCCACACCGACGCCCAGAACGCGGCCAGCTCGTCCACCGACCAGCGCCACAGCTCCTGGTAGGAGCCGACCTGGAGGCCCCGCGTGCTGGCCAGCCAGCGCCGGTAGCGGGTCAGGTTGGCACGCTCCACCTGCTCGGCCGACGGCCGCCAGAGCACGGCAGGCTCCGCCATCCGCGGCTGCGATCCCATGCCCGCCTCCTTTGGCCGCAACGGCTCGAGCGTCAGCTCGACGCTACCACGGCTCCCGCAGGTCGGGTCCGCCCCTGAGGGCTTCCCGGACCCGTCCGGCCAGGCGATGTCTCCACCCGGGCGTATCTGGAGACCCTGCGGCCGAGCATCGACTGAAGGTGCCATGGAGTGGCATGCTGTGACGGCAGGTGATCGGGGAGGCAGGAATGGTCTTTGAGCGAGTCACGGTCGATCCGGACAGGATGGGTGGAATGCCCTGCATCCGGGATCTTCGCGTGCCGGT
>JBIOYL010000305.1:0-12990 GCA_044870185.1 Actinomycetes bacterium
CCCGGCAGCCAGTGGCCCACGGTGTCCGCCAGCGACAGGCGGCCCTCGGCGACCAGCTGCAGCACCACCGTGGCGACGAACGGCTTGGTGACGCTGGCGGCCCGGTAGTGCAGCCCGGGCTGCATCGGCCGGCCGCTGCGCAGGTCGGCCACGCCGCTGGCGGCCTGCGTGACGCCGTGCTCGTCACGGACCTGCGCAGCGGCGCCGGGCGCCCCAGCAGCGACGACCTGATCGAGGAGCCGCCGCAGCTCGCCCGGCTCGATCCGCTGCAGGGTCGGCGTAACCGTCGTCCCGTGGCTGCTGGGGCCGGCTGCGGCCCCGGCTCGCGCCGGGGCCAACAGCAGCGCCCCGACCGCCATGCCCGCGAGCAGTGGCATCGGCAGGGTTCGTCTGGCTGGCCGGGTCATCGCAGACCTCCCCGGAGCGAACAGGATCAGGCACGCACGCAGCACGACGGGCACCCTCAATGACGTTGCATGCGCCTGCCGCCTGTGGCTAACTGGCTGCACGCGAGAAAGGAGGTGGTCCAACTGCATAAACCCATGTGGACCCGCGAGGTGACTGCCCGCTAGGGCGGTCCGCTCCTTGCTTGCGGGAGTTGGGCCACCCCCGCGGAATCCAACCAGCTCACCGGACCCAGGGGGCCTCGGCATTGGTCCGGCCGAGGCGGAGCCGCCCTCGAGGGCGGGCGTCCAGCCCCCTGGGTTTGCCATGCCCGCCCTCCGCGGCTCGGACCGGCTCTTCGCGCGCGGCCGCTGCACGCTCGCAAGACCCTCGCGGATCCGGCGCATGCCGCTATCGTGCGCACCACGGGCTCGGTCGGGGGAGAACCCTCGGCCGCCGCTAGCTCCGGAACAGCCGGTAGATCACGTACACGCTGAACAGGGCGGCCGCCAGCAGCATCCCGACCAGCAGCACCGTGTACCAGAACTCGAGCATCCTCGGCGGGCTCCTCATCGCCGTCCACGGGGGCCGTCCACGGGGCAACGGTATCAGGTCGCCACCCGGACGGCCTCGGCCCGGCCGGAGATGACGATCGCGCCCGGCTCGGTGACCACGTGCTCGACCTGCACGCCGGCCGGCAGGCGGGGCAGCGGCACGCTGACCGTGAACAGCGTCGTGAGCTGGCCGCGCAGCAGCTCGTCGAGCGAGCTGCCGGTGTCGATCCCGGTGGGGACGAACGTGAGACGGCCGCCCGCCACACCGAGCCGCCCGGTCACCGCCGCGTGCACCGGCACGCCGGCGACGTCGGTGTCCAGCACGACCCGGACGTCCTGGGCGGTCAGCTGCACCGAGCCGCCGCGCAGGCGGCTGGCGAGCAGCCGCCCGACCTCGTCCTGGGTGATGCGGACCTCGCCGTCGGCGCGCTGCACCCGCACGGTCCCCGGCGCGCCCGTGTAGATGGCCCGGTCGACGGTCACGCCGTGCAGGTGCACCTCGACCCGGTCGGCCGTGACGCCCTGCGACTGGACGTCGGCGGCGGCCAGGTCGATGGCGGAGAAGCGCCCGAGCGCCAGGTGGGGCAGGAACGGAAAGTCGCGAACCCGGACGACCGGCCGCGTGCTGAGGTCGTACCGCTGGGCGAACACCGCCGCGGCGCGCCGCTCGAAGATGCGGGCGGCGCCGAAGTCGGCCGCCACGTAGATGGCGCCGAGCACGATCAGCACGACGAGCAGACGGGTCAGCCTCCGCATGCACCGCATCTTCCCTCAAGCCCGGGCGGCGCAAACGGCCACGCGGCCGAGCGGCGCCCCGGCGGGTGGCCGTGGGCGGCCGTGGCTAGCCGCCGGAGAAGGGTGGCAGGAGGGCCACCTCGGCGCCGTCGGGCGGCACCGCGGCCGGGTCGTCCCAGCGCTCGCCGTCGACGAGCACGCTGGCGTGGCCGAGCACGGCCGCAAACCGCTCGCCGAAGCGCCCCCTGAGCTCGTCGAGGATCGTGCCGAGCGGCGCGGCGGGCACGCTGACCTCGCCGACGCCGGCCGCCTCACGCAGGGCGGCGAACAGGCGGACCCGAACCACCAGCCCTCCTCCCGCTCTCCGGCTCCTCCGGGTCGACCGGGCATCCCCGGTTGCCGGGGAGCCTGCCGTTCCCGGCCCGGTCGACCGGGCATCCCGGTTGCCGGGACTGCCGGTTCCCGGCCCACGTTGTCCACGATCCTGACCGATGCTACGGTGCCGTCGGCGCACCGGCAGCGCAACCGGCCCCGCGGCCCGCCGGGTCGGGTGGGCGCCGGTTCCCCTCGGCGCAGCGGAGGAGACGGTGGCCGAGCTCGTCTGCCTGACCAACCGCGCCGGCGGGGCGAAGGAAGTCCTGCCCGCGCTCGAGTACCTGGCCCACTCGGTCGCGACGCTGCCGCTGGACCTCGCCAGCCTGGCCGGTACGGCCGGCAAGGATGCCGTCCTGATCGACGGGACCCGGGATCTGTCGCGCGCCCAGGCGCTGTGCCGCACCATGCGGGCGGCCGGGGACGAGATCCCCGTCCTGGTGGTCATGCCCGAGGCAGGGCTGGCCGGCCTCCAGCCCGACTGGGGCGCGTCCGACTTCGTGCTGCCGACCGCGAGCCCGGCCGAGGTCGAGGCGCGGGTGCGCCTGCTGGGCCAGGCAAGGACGGCCGGTGACGCCGAGGCGGCCATCCGGGTCGGCGAGCTGCTCGTCGACCCCGTCTCGTACTCGGTGCGCCTGCGCGGACGGCCCCTGGACCTCACCTACAAGGAGTTCGAGCTGCTGCGCTTCCTCGCCGCCCGGCCGGGCAGGGTGTTGACCCGGGCGCAGCTGCTCAGCGAGGTGTGGGGCTACGACTTCTTCGGCGGCACGCGCACGGTCGACGTCCATGTCCGCCGGCTGCGGGCCAAGCTCGGCGCCGAGCACGAGTCGATGATCGCGACCATCCGCGGGGTCGGCTACAAGCTCGTTCCGGCCGAGCAGGCACGGGCCGAGCGCGAGGCCGACGGCGCGGGCGCCGAAGCCGGCCGCCGGCCCGCGGAGCGCGGCAGCGCGGACCGGGGTACCGCGGAGCGCGGCAACGCGGAGCGCGGGAGGAGGGTGCCCGACGACGAGGAGTTGCCCGAGGGCGGCGGGGAACGGTTGCCCGACGGCGAGGATGCGGCGATCCTGGATGACGGCAGAACCCTTTGACAGCGGCTCCGGCGGGGTGGCACCATCGCCAGGCTCTCACCGTGGGCCGCTAGCTCAGTTGGAAGAGCACCCGGCTTTTAACCGGGGTGTCGTCGGTTCGATCCCGACGCGGCCCACCCCGATCAAGATCCGGGCCCCCATCGTCTAGTGGCCTAGGACACCACCCTTTCAAGGTGGCGACGCGGATTCGAACTCCGCTGGGGGCGCCACGGTCCCGTGGAGCAGCTTGGCTGTGCTCGCCGCCCTGTCAAGGCGGAGGTCGCGGGTTCAAATCCCGTCGGGACCGCCACAGGCCAGGTGGCTCGTGCCTCGGCTCGGGCAGGTAGCTCAGTTGGCAGAGCGTCCGGCTGAAAACCGGAAGGTTCGGCGGTTCGATCCCGCCCCTGCCCACCACAAACGACGCTCCGCGTACAATGATTGTCAACGAGATGTCAACGATTGATCTCTCGCCGACGCCAGGAGCGGAGCAGTTGACCATCCGTGCACGCACCCATGGCTGGCAGGTGATCGTCTATGCGGGGCTGGACCCGCTCACGGGCAAGCAGCGGCAGATCACGCGCCAGGTCAACGGCAGCTACCGCCAGGCTGAGAAGGTCGAAGCGCGCCTCAGGACCGAGGTCGCCGACGGCCAGCACACCGGTACTCGCGTCAGGACGCTTGGCGAGTTGGCGGACCTTTGGATCAAGCGGCGAGCCGAGAGCGACAAGCCCATCTCGCCGCACACGCTGGAGGACTACCGAAGCCTAATCGACAACAAGATCAAACCGGCTATAGGCGGAAAAAAGCTCCATACCATCAACGCTCGGGTCCTCGACACCTTCTACGATGACTTGCGCCGTGGCGGCAACGCCAAGGCTCAGGCCCGCGCACAAGCACGCGCCAAGGCCGAAGCTGTCGGCAGGGGCGAGGACCCCCACAACCTTGTCTTGAAGGCCCGGCCCAGCGCGAGCGATCGGCGGTTGAGCGCGAACCGGGTCCGTGACGTGCACGTGATCCTGTCAGGAGCCCTCGGGATGGCGGCTAGGTGGGGATGGATACCGTTCAACCCAGCTCTCATGGCCCGGCCGGCAGGCGGCAAGGGCGAGCCCCGCCCTGTACCGACCCCCCAACAGGTCCGTCAGCTGCTTGCGGCGGTCGCAGATGAGCCGGACTTCAAGGTGCTCTTGCGACTGAGCACCACGGCCGGACTTCGGCCGTCAGAGATCTGCGCCCTCCGGTGGCTGGACCTGGACCTGGACGCAGCGACGGTCAGCATCAGCGGCAGCATCGTGACCGCCAAGGGCCTGCCCCAGAAGTACGCGCGCAAGGACCCCAAGAGCACCCACGGCGAGCGGCTCCTGGCGCTCGACATGACCACGGCCAGCTTGCTTCGCGCCCATCGCGCCCGCTGCGAGCAGCTTGCCGAGCAGCTCGACGGCCGGCTGGCCCCCCAGGCGTATGTGTTCGCCCGGACACCTGACGGCAGGACGCCCATCCGACCAGACGCGGTCAGCAAGCGGTTCACGGCGCTGGTGCGCCGGCTCGGCCACGGCTACACGCTGTATGGGCTGCGGCACTTCATGGCGACCCAGCTCGGCGCAGTCGCAGAGGCCGGGACGGTACGGGAGCGGATGGGCCACGGCAGCCTCGCGGTGACCAGCGGCTACATGCATCGAGTGAGTGAAGCCGACCGTGCCGCTGCACAGTACATGGGCGCGTTGCTTGATTGAGGCCATCCGCGGCCACGACCGCGGACAGGGCCGCGCCATGCAGGATGAAGGTCCAGCTGAGCACCACGGTTCGGCTCCTTGTCGGCGGCTGATGCGGATGCAACCGTGGTTACACTACACTTCTGATCAGGCATCAGTGGGACACCGGGAGGTGGCGTTGGCTGGACCGGGCAAGCTGCCGGCAGGCTCGGCCCGGTTGGGATCGTGGGTGCTGCTGGCCTACCGGCTGCCCCGGGAGCCCTCCAACCCCCGAGTCGCGGTCTGGCGCAAGCTGGAACGCCTCGGGGTGGCGCGGCTGGGTGACGGCCTGGTCGCGCTGCCGGCCGACGCCCGCACCCGCGAGCAGCTCGACTGGCTGGCCGAGGAGATCGTCGAGGCCGGCGGGGTGGCCACGGTGTGGCTGGCCACCCCAGGCAGCGCCGCCCAGGAGCACGCGATCGCCGAGGCGATGCGCGCCGCCCGGGCGGCCGAGTACCGCGCAGTTATGGAACAGGCCCGGGCCGCAGCCGACGGCGCCGCCGGGGAGCGGACCCGGGCGCTGCGCCGGCTACGCGGCGAGCTGGGCCGCATCGCCCGCCGGGACTTCTTCCCCCCACCCGAACAGGAGGCGGCCCGGGCGGCGGTCGACGCCCTGGCCGCCGATGCCACCGCCGCTGGCACGCCAGCAGTGCTTGAGGAGGGGCCATGAGGTGGGCGACCCGGGCTGGGGTGCACATCGACCGGGCGGCCTGCGCCTGGCTGATCCGCCGCCACCTCGACCCCGACCCCACCTTCGTGTTCGTCGACGACCCGGCCGAGATCCCGGCGGAGGCGACTCCGTTCGACATGCGTGGGGTCGAGCTGGGCCACCACGGCGGCGACTGCAGCTTCGAAACCATCCTGCGCCGCCGCGGCCTGGACGACCCGGTGCTGTGGAAGCTGGCCGAGCTGGTCCACGAGGCCGACCTGGACGACGAGCGCTTCGATGCCCCCGAGGCCCGTGGCCTGGACGTGGCGCTGCGCGGGCTGTCGATGGTGTGCGACGACCCGCGGGTGCTGGAGGTGTCGAGGCCGCTGTTTGACGGCCTGTACGAGTACTTCAGGCGGGCCATGCTGCTGGGCCGGGAGCCGGCATGACCCCTGCCGGGCGGGGCGTGCTGGCCACGGTGCTGGCCTCCCAAGCCCTGCGCGGGCTGGGCTATGGGCTGGCCGCCGTGCAGCTCGGGGCGGTGCTGCGCGGCCAGGGGCTGGACTCCAGAGCTGTGGGGCTGGTGCTGGCCGCGATCGTGGCGGGCAGCGCCGCCGTCAGCCTGGCGCTGGGCCGCTGGGGCGACCGGTTCGGCCGCGCCCGCGCCTACGCGCTCCTGTACCTGGCGCTGGTGCTGGGTGGCGTGGTGCTCGCGGCGGGCGGGCCGGCCTGGCTGCTGGCGCTGGTGGCCTTGTCGGGGGCGCTGTCGACCGAGGTGGTGGAGTCGGGGCCGTTCACCACCCTGGAGCAGGTCATGCTGGCAAGCGCCCGTACCCACCAGCGGCAGCTGGTGCGCGGCTTTGGCGTCTACAACGCCACTGCCACGCTGGCCGGCGCCGCCGGCGCGCTGCTGGGCGGCACCCTCATCGCGGTCGGTATGGCCGGTGCGCTGCTGGCGGCCCGCCTGCCAGCCGGCGTGGAGGCGTCCCGACCCGAACCGGACCGGCCACGCCGGCCGCTGGCCTCCTCCCGCGCTCCGGTGTTGCGATTGGCCGGGCTGTTCGCGCTCGACAGCCTGGCCGGTGGCTTCGTCGTCCAGGCCTACATCGCCTACTGGCTGGGCGTACGCTACGGCGCCCCGACCAGCGTGGTCGGGGTGGTGTTTGCCGCGGTCGGGTGCTGCAGGCCGCCTCGTTCCTGGCCGCCCCCGCCATCGCCAACCGGGTCGGGCTGCTGCCGACGATGGTGTTCACCCACCTGCCGTCCAACCTGCTGCTGGCCGCCGTGCCGCTGGCGCCCACCCTGCCGGTCGCGGTCGGGCTGCTGCTGGCCCGCACCTGCCTGTCGCAGATGGACGTGCCCACCCGGCAGGCCTACGTGATGGCGCTGGTCCCTGCGGCCGAGCGGACCGCCGCGGCGGCGGTCACCAACACCGCCCGGTACGTGACCCGCCCGGCCGGGCCGGCCCTGGCCGGGCTGCTGCAGCCGCTGGGCCTGGCGCTCCCGTTCCTGGTCGCCGGGGTGGTCAAGAGCGCCTACGACCTGGCCCTGTGGTGCCTGTTCCGCCCCGTCCAGCTCGTCCCCGAGCCCGCCACCCCAGCTGGAGGCACCCCGTGAAGTGGGTCACCCGTGCGCGTCCCAAGACCGACCGGATCGCCTGCCCCTGGCTGATCCGCCGCTTCATCGACCCCGACGCCCAGATCCGCTACGTGCCCGCCGACCAGGTCCTGGCCGTGGCCGAGATCGAGGCCGCGCGCTCCTTCGACGCCCCCGACGCCGAGTTCACCCACCGCGACAACCGGTGCACCTTCCAGGTCCTGATCGACGCCTTCGGCCTCGACGGCGACCCGGCCCTGGTCCGCCTGGCCCGCATCGTCCATGCCGCCGACATCGCCGGTCAGCTCGACAGCGACCCGCTCGGCCCCGGGCTGCTGGCCATCGGCGAGGGCGGCCTGGCCGTGGAAGCCGACGACCAGCGGCTGCTGGCACGGGCCTGTTCGTCTACGACGCCCTGTACGCCTGGTGCCAACAGCACCCCAGCCAACCCGAACCAGCATGACCAGCCCCCAGGACCCCGCCGGCGCCCCCACACCAGACCAGCCTGCCGGCGCGAACGCGGCCACCCACCGACCCCAGCCGGCCCCTGTGTCTAGCGGCCGGCCCCACCCGCACCTGCGGGCGCTGCTGGGCTACTTCCTGGGCCTTGGCACCTGGGGCTTCGGCGGGCCGATCGCCACCGTCGGCTACATGCAACGCGACCTGGTCGAGCGCCGCGGCTGGCTGAACCGCCAGGACTTCCTCAACGGCGTGGCGCTGGGCCAGACCATGCCCGGCCCGCTGGCCGCCCAGGTCGCCATGTGGGTCGGCTACCTGGCCCGCGGCCCCCTCGGCGCCCTGCTGGTCGCCGTCCCCTTCATCGCCCCCTCGTTCCTGCTGGTGCTGGCGGTCGCCATCGTTTACGTCCGCTACCAGGGCCTCCCCATCGTGCAGTCCCTGTTTTACGGCATCGCCCCGGCGGTCATGGCCATCATCGCCATTGCCGCGGTCAAGCTCGCCCGGCTGACCAACCAGCGCGACCCCCGACTGTGGGGCATCTCCCTGGTCCTCGGCGCGGTGACCGCGCTGACCGGCGCCGAGATCGCCTGGCTGTTCGTCGCCGCCGGCCTGCTCATGATCGCCCTGGACGCACCCCCACGCTGGCGCCGCCACCCACCCGCCGCCATGCTGCTGGCCATCCAGGCCGGCCAGCACGGCTGGCTGGTCGCGGCTGCCCCGGCCGGCACCCAGCTTGCTCTCGGCCTGTTTTTCCTCAAGGCCGGCGCGTTCATCTTCGGCTCGGGCCTGGCGATCGTGCCGTTCCTGCGCGAAGGGGTCGTGCACCAGCACCACTGGCTCACCCAGCGGCAGTTCCTGGACGCGGTCGCCATGGGCCTGATCACCCCCGGCCCGGTCGTGATCACCGCCACCTTCATCGGCTACCTGGTCGGCGGGCTGGCCGGCGCGCTGGTCGCCACGGTGGCGATCTTTACCCCCATCTGGCTTGGCGTGGTCCTACCCGGCCGCTGGTTCCTGCGCCACCAGCACCACCCCCAAGTCCAAGCGTTCGTCAAGGGCGCCACCGCGGCCGCCGCGGGCGCCATCGCCGGCGCGACCGTGGTGCTCACCCGCCAGGCGGTCAGCGACCTGCCCACCGGGCTGATCGCGCTGGCCAGTCTTGGACTGCTGTGGCGCTCCAAGGTCAACGAGCCGCTCATCGTGCTCGGCGGGGCGATCGCTGGCCTGCTGCTGCATTAAGCTACCCAAGCAGAATTCGACGATGGGCACCGACGGGCAGCGGGTTCTCGGATGTTGCACTGGCGCTGGTGGTGGCGCGGGGTGGCTAGTCGTCGAGGCCGCCGGTGGCTGGGGCGGTGATGTGGCCTTTGGCCCAGCCGATCAGCGGGTGCAGCTCCCACCAGTGGTGCAGGCCGTCGTGGCGGACGATGCCCCAGGCGGTGATCCGGTCGTCGTCGTGGGGGGCGCCGATGGGCAGCTCGGGGATGATCTCCAAGACCACGAAGCTGCCGTCGGGGGCCTTGAGGACCACGTGGGTGTCGCCGTCGAGCTCGCGGTTGACGTAGGTGACCTGCCCGTAGACCCGCGCGGGTGGGCCGCCAGCGCCCAGCGGCCAGGGTGTCGATGGTGGTGGGCCGGTACAGCCGGGCGTCGGTGGGCAGGTGCCCGCCGAGGCGGGCGTCGGCCCGGTTGAGCGCCACCCGCAGCCCGTGGTCTTGGAAACGGGCGACCAGCCAGCCGCCCAGCACCGCCAGGAGCACCATGGCGACCACGCCGAGGCGAAGCTCATGCCGGCCCGAGGTGGCGGGGGCCTGGTCGACGCGCAGCAGCCGCCCGGCCAGCCGCTGGACCCGGGGACGCAAGGGGAGCAGGGCGGCGACCGCACCAGCGCCAACCACCAGCGCCACCACCACGTCCGAGGGGTAGTGGGCGCCGACCGCCACCCGGCCCAGGGCGACCAGCAGCGTTGCGGCGGCCGCGACAAGGCCCCAGCGCCGCGACAGGAGCAGACAGCCGACGGTGGCGGCAGCGGCGATGGTGGTGTGGTCGGAGAAGAAGGAGCTGTCGCCGGCGCGGCCGCCGATGGCGTGGACCGAGGGCAGCGCCCAGTACGGGCGCAGCCGGAAGTACAGGTGGCCGGCGAGCTGGTTGAGCCCGAGCGCAGCGGCGATGCCCAGGCAGGCCAGGACGACCACGGCGAGGCTGGCGGGGTCGCGGCGGCGCAGCGCCCGCACGGCCAGCCAGGCCAGCAGCAGCGGCGGCCCGGCGGCCAGGACGGTCGCGGCCAGCAGGACCAGCAGGCGCAACGGCTGGGGCTGGGCGGCGTGGTTGAGCGCCCGGGCCAGCGCCCGGTCCAGCACGACCAGCTCAGCCATGGCAGCCTCCGGCGGAAGAGCGTCTGGTCCTAGCCGACCCACTGGGCGGTGGTGTCGGGTGGCCGTCGGCGGCCGGTCCGGTCGGCTTTACCGCTCGGTGGGCGCGGAGCTGGCTGACGGTACGGACGCTGGTCAGCAGCGCGAACAGCCACGCTGCGCCGAGGGCTAGGCCGCCGAGGACGTCGGTGAGCCAGTGCGCGCCCAGATACAGGCGGGAGACGGCGACCGCCCCGACGATGACCACGGCCACCGTCCAGGCGGCGACCTTGCGCGGCCAGGAGGCGGTGGCCGCGGCGGTCAGGGCGGCGAGCATGCCGTAGACGGCCACGGCTTGGGTGGCGTGCCCGGAGGGGAAGCTCGGCCCGGCGACCGGCTTGAGCAGGATGGCGGCCGGCGGGCGCGGCCGGTGGACGAGTTCCTTGACGGCGTTGAAGGCCAGGTCGGCGCCGGCGTAGGCAGCCACCAGCAGCGCCAACGGCTGCCAGGTGCGGCGGCGCAGCCACCAGCCGACCCCGACCACCACGATCAGCGGCAGGAGGATGCGGATGGAGCCGAGGTTGGTGAGGTCCTGCAGCAGGCGGGTGAGCCAGGCCTCCCGGTGGCGGACAAAGAACAGCGCCACCGGTCGGTCGACCAGCGCCAGCTCGTCGCGGGCCAGCACGTCCTGCAGCACCGCCCCGAACGCCCACCCCGCGGCGACCAGCGCCGCCACGGTGACGGTCAACGACAGCCCCAGCGCCCCGCCGGGCCGCAGCCGCCGGGCAAGGAAGGCGAGCTGGCGCTGGTAGCGATCCCTCAGCCGCACCACCCATGGCCTGGCGAGCTGCCGGTCGACCAAGGCGCGCACCCGGGCCGGGTGGCGCGCCAGCCAGCGGACGACGACCACCAGCACGGCCGTGGCGGCCAGGGCCAGCAGCAGCAGCAGGCTGGCGCGCTTGGCGACCGCCTCCACCCGCCGCCAGCCGGTGCCGGCCACGTAGCCGAGCAGGACGAACCCGACCGCCCACAGCGCCCCCCGCGGCGTTGTAGGCGGCGAAGGTGCGGTAGTTGAGCCCGGCCATGCCGGCCAGCCCAGGGATGAGGGCGCGCAGGGCGGCGGTGAAGCGGCCGAAGAACACCGCCGGGCCGCCCCGCTCGGCCAGGTAGCCCTCGGCCCGATCCAGATGCTGCCGTTTGACGAGGCGGCCGACCGAGCCGTCCAGCAGCCGCCCGCCCCAGCGCCGCCCGACCAGGTAGCCGACGCTGTCCCCGAGGATCGCGCCGGCCACCGCGGCGGCCAACACTGCTGGGAGCGGCGCGCGGTGCTCGAAGGCGAGCACGCCGCCCAGCAGCACGGCGATCTCGCCGGGGATCACTACCCCGAGGAAGGCGGAGGCCTCCAGGGCCGGGGCGAGGAAGACCACCGCTAGCACCGCCCAGCCGTGCAGGGCAAGGATCCGGTCGGCCAGGTGGCTCAGTTCGCTCACCGCCGATCACATTGGTGTGGGTAACAATCGCTACACTACACCGGGGCTGCCGAGTGCTTGGAGGGTGTGTGCGCTGGCTGCTGCTGCTGGTCCGGCTGCCCGCCGAGCCGTCCCGCCACCGGGTCGCGGTCTGGCGGGAGCTGCGCCGGGTCGGCGCCCTATCGGTCGGCCAAGGCGTGTGGGCTGTCCCCGACGTCGAGCTGTTCACCCAGGCGCTGGACCGGGCCGTCGGCCTGGTCGACCGCGGCGACGGCGGGGCCATCGTGCTGCAGGCCGCCGGCCGCACCGAGGCCGACGCCGCCCGGCTGGAGGCGCTGTTCACCGCCGCCCGCGAGGCCGAGTGGGCCGAGTTCCTGGCCGACTGCGCCAAGTACGAGGCCGAGCTCGACAAGGAGACCCGCATCCAAAAGTTCACCCTGGCCGAGCTGGAGGAGGAAGAGCACAGCCTGGAGCGGCTGCGCCGCTGGCACCGCGACCTGCGCGCCCGCGACCTGTTCGGCGCCCCCTCGGCGCCGGCGGCCGAGCAGCGCCTCAAGCACTGCGCCGAGCGGCTGGAAGACTACACCGAGCGGGTCTTCCACCACCTCCACCAAGCCTGACCGAAACGCTGTACGAAAGGAACCGGCGATGACCACGACCCTCAGCGAGCGGCTGCGCGAGGCGGCCGCCACCCGCGGCGACCAGCTGCTGGCCGAGCTACCCGCCACCCTCCGCCGACTCCGCCTGTTCCTCCTCGTCCTGTCGGTCAGCGTGCCAGCGTTCCTGGCCGGCCTGCTGGCCCTGCTGGCCTGGCGGCTGCTCGCCTAGCAAGCACCCGGGATGCGCACCGATCCCCCGCCGACGCCGGCCAGTCCAGCGACACCAAGAGCTGTCCGGGCTGGGCTGTGGCCGCTGCTGGCGGCCGGGTTCGTCACCGCCTTCGGCGCCCACGCCATCGCCGCCACCCTCGGCCGCTACGCGGCCGGCCGCCACGCCTCCCTGGTCGAACTCGGGGTGCTGCTGGCGCTGTACGACGGCGCCGAGGTCGTGCTCAAGCCCGCCTTCGGCGCCTTAGGACCTGAGCGGATAGGGGCTTATCTGGTGCTTCGCGTTACAGCGGGGGGTGGTGCCGAGTAGGGCCCAGTTGCTCAAACGTGAAGGCCCATGTGTCACAGGCAGCAGGGCTATCTTGTCTCTAGAGGTGTCCGCCCGAAGGTGGATCGGGAAGGAGGCACCCATGAAAGTGTTCGTCGCCGGAGCCACCGGTGCGATCGGCACCCAGCTCGTCCCCCAGCTCGCCGCCGCCGGCCACGACGTGATCGGCATGACCCGGTCGCCGGCCAAGACCGACATGCTCCGGGCCCTCGGTGCCCGGCCGGTCGTGGCCGACGCGCTCGATCCCGACGCGGTCGCCGGGGCCGTGGCCGAGACCGAGCCCGAGGTGATCGTCCACCAGCTCACCGCGCTCAAGGGCGACCCGGGCCTGAGGGAGATGAGGCACCCCGACCGCTTTGCCGCCATGACCAACCGTCTGCGCACCGAGGGCACCGATCACCTGCTGGCCGCGGGCCGGGCCGTCGGCATCCGCCGCTTCATCGCCCAG
>JBIOYL010000306.1:0-2253 GCA_044870185.1 Actinomycetes bacterium
ACCGGCAGCAGCAACGCTTCGGGATGCCCCGCCTGCCACCGGGAGGCCACCTCGGCGGAGCGGAAGAAGTTCTGCGCGGCGCAGACCGCCCGGCGAACCTCCGAGACGTCGGTGGCCGGCGTCACCACCGACACCACCGCGCTGGACGGCTCGACGTGCTCCACGCCGGCCGGGGTCAGGTCGATCTGGACCGGGTCGCCGGTGGCAACGCAGGGCGACTGGATGCGAGCGGGCGCGCCGATCAGCACGGGGAAGAACATCGCGTCAACGGCGCACCAGGTGTACAGGCTGTGCCCATGCACCTGGAAGCGGTGCCGGGTGGGCTTGCTGGTCAGCCCCAGGCCGACCAGCCGAGTGCCGCTGGGATCCCACTCGCTGGACGCCTGCCGCAGCAGGGCCAGGGTCTGCTCGACAGGCTGGCCGGTGGCCAGCTGTTGCAGGACGGGCACGAACAGGCGCCGGTGCTCCAGCGGGAGGGTCTGCTTGAACCAGGCCACCAGGTGCTCGGTGAGCTGCTCATCGGTGAGCCTGTGAAGGTCGACGATGGTCATCGTGCAACTCCTTGTTGATCGGTTGGTCGCTCGTCGGGGAACCTCGTTGCCGTGCGGCTGCTGTTCATCTCGATGACGGATTCACCTTGGCGCTCAGCGGGCGACGACCCGCCGCCAGGCCAGCGCGGCCAGCGCGCCGGCACCCACCGTCCAGGCGGCCAGCACCGCCACCGCCGCGGCGGAAAGGGCGGGCCCGCCGGCCACGCTCTCGCCGACCTGGACCACGCCGTAGGACGGCAGGGTCTCGGCCACGGCCGCCAGCGCGTCGGGCAGGTTGTCGGGTGGAGTGAAGATCCCCCCGGCCAGCCACAGCACGACAAACGCCAGGGTGGTGGCGCCCTGGGCGGCCTCGCCGCCGAAGGTCAGCCCAATCAGGGCGCCCAGCGCGGTGATCGGCGTGGTGGCAAGCCACATCAGCCCGACCAGCCGGACCCACTGGGCCCAGCCCAGGGCGATGCCCTCGGCCTCGCCGACCATGCCGCCGGCGGCGGCGACCAGGGCGATCGCCGGCAGCGCGAAGCTCATCGCCACCACGATCTTGGCGGCCACCGCCACGCTGGGCCGCAGCGGGGTGGTGCGCAGCTGGCGTAGCCAGCCGTTGGCGCGCTCCTCCCCCAGGGTCGGGCCGGCGGCCAGCCCGGAGATGACCGCGCCGAGGGCGGCGATGGCGACCATCCTGCCGCCCGGACGGGTTGGTGGGCTGTCGCCTTGGGCGGCGGTCAGGATCAGGTAGATGGCGGTGGGCAGGCCGAGCCGGAAGATGAGGATCTCGCGGTTGCGCCACTGGCGCTTGGCCTCCAGCCACAGGTAGGTCAGGGAGCCGGTCATCGTGCGTCTCCTTCTTGGGTGAGTTGCAGGAACGCTTCCTCCATGCCTGCCGGGGTGACCTCCAGGCCCCGCACCTGTGGGGCGGCCCGGAGCAGGGCGCGGACGGTGGCGTCGGGGTCGGTGGTGTGCAGGGTCAGCCGCCCCCGGCCCTGTTCCAGGGCCACCACCGCGGGCAGGTGTTCCAGGACCTGGGGGGGCAGGCCGTCGGCGGCCACGGTCACGGTGCTGCGGCCGGCCGCGTTCGCTTTCACCTGCTGGGGGGTGCCGTCGGCCAGCAGGCGGCCGCCTGCGATGACGACCACCCGGTCGGCGACCGCGTCGGCCTCCTCCAGCCGGTGGGTGGCAAACAGCACCGTGCGGCCCGCCACGACAGCCGCACGCATGCGCTCCCAGAATGCCCGCCTGGCCTCCACGTCCAGCGCGGCGGTCGGCTCGTCCAGCACCAGCAGCTCGGGGTTGCCGGCCAGCGCCAGCGCCAGCCGCACCCGCTGGCGCTGCCCGCCCGACAGCCGCTGGGTCTGCCGGCCGGCGACCGCCTCCAGGTCGGTCAGCCGCAGGGCATCGGCCAGCGAGAGCGGCTTCCGGTACAGGCCACGGATCAGGCCGATCAGCTCGGCCACGTTCGCCCCCTGGGGTAGGCCGGCGTCCTGCAGCATCACGCCCACCCGGCCGGCTGCCACGGCCGCGGCGGGCGCGCCGCCGAACAGGCGGACCACCCCCTGATCGGGCGTGAGCAGACCGAGCAGCAGCTCGACGATGCTGGTCTTGCCGGCGCCGTTGAGGCCCAGCAGCGCCACCGTCTGGCCGCGCGCGATCGTGAGCGACAGCCCGTCGACCGCCGTGACCCGCCCATACCGGCGCGTGACCCCATGCA
>JBIOYL010000307.1:0-2474 GCA_044870185.1 Actinomycetes bacterium
CTGGGGCCACGCCCCGACGGATCCGCGTGGCCCCGTCGGCGCCGACCACGGTGTCCTGGTCACGGACCTGGCGGGCCGCGCCAGGCCCTCGACCACCGCCGGCTCGGTGGGGCCGGCCGGCTCGCCGGCCAGCGCCACTACCCGGTCGACCGCCCCAAAGCACCACCCCGAGCGCGTGCTCGAGCGCAGCCGGATCGTCCCAGTCCAGATCCAACGCGGCCTTGAGACTGGAGGCGGCCAACTCCGGTACCCCAGCCTGCCGGGCCAACACCGCGGTGCCCTCCGCCAGCCCCCACCCCTGCTGGCGCGCCAGCACGCCCACGACCTTGCGCAGCGCGTGGCCCAACAGGTTGATGGTGTCCTCCACCCTGCCTGCCCCCCACAGCGGGCTGGAGTCCAGCGCCGCCCGCAGCCGCCCTGCCGCCACCCGACCGGTCAGCTGCTCATACAAGGCCACCGTGCGCTCCACCAGGCGCCGGTCCAGCTCGCAGGCGATCAGCCGGGCGCGGAAGGCGACCAGCGTCGCCTTGGAAAACGGCGCCACCGCCTGGTCCAGGCAGTCCAACACCAGCTGCCAGCGTCGGTCCATCACGCAGGCCTCGATCACCTCATCGTCGGAGACGCCGGTGTAGGCCTGCAGGATCGTCGCCAACGCCAGCTGGGCTGGCGGCACGGGTGGCTGCCCGACCTGGGCATCCTGGTACATGCCGGCAAGGTCATGCTGGAGCGTCTGGTCCATCAGCTCGTGGCGGTGCTCGCGCAGCCACCCAAACAGCTTGGCTCGCTTGATCCGCTTGATCACTTCCCGTTCCAGCCGCGATGGCTCAACCGACGGCTGCCACACCCCTGGACGCACCACTGCCACCACCCACAGACCGGGCGGGACGCCCTCGCCCCGCTGAAGGTGGCAACCTACCCGATCCAGATACCCAACCGGCTCCCTAGCGCTGGCTTAACGCGCGATGGTGTGCAATCCCTCGTGTAGGCACTGGCCGTGGGGGTGGAAGCAAATGCGAATGCTGGTCAAGCGTGGTTGGATCGGCCGTATCCCCATCTGGGCGCGGGTGGCGGGGGTCATCGTGCTTGTCCTGGTCGGGGTGCTGGTCGGCTCGATGCTCTTGGCCGCCGCGGGCGGCGGCGGTGGCCACGGCGCCGGCCATCAATCGCCCACCAGCGTCGGCAGCCACAGCGGCAGCCACGGCTCCAGCGGCGGCGGTGGCCACGGCGCCGGCCATGGCACGACGACGGCAGGCAGGTGAGCGGGCCGATGGCTCCTGTCAGCCAATCGCGGGCGCGGCGCGACCGCCCGCTGGGCACCAGCCGCGACTGGCGGCATCGCCTCCTGCTCCACCACCTGCCGCTGGCCCTCGCTAGCATCGTGGTCGTCGTCGTCTTCGTTGGGCTCTCGCCGTTTACCACCGGCCGCCACGCCGTGCTGGACACCTCCAGCTCCCGGGCCCTCCCGACCGCACAGCAGCCGCCCAGCCAACCCATGCAGATGGGCCACGGCCAAGGCCAACCCGCAGGCCGCACCCTGGGGTTCCAGCTCCCGCGCCGCATCTCCCGAGGCCAGCTCAGCGTCGCGACCGGCTACCTCGCCCTCGGACTACTCGGGCTGACGCTGCTCATCGGACCGGCCAACCTGCTCCTGCGCCGGCGCAATCCCATCTCCAGCTACCTGCGCCGCGACCTCGGCGCGTGGACGGCCATCGCTAGCGTCGCCCACGTGATCCTTGCCCTCCAGCCCCATGCCGAGCGCGGCGTGCTCGGCTTTCTCGACTACTTTGTCGCCGCCGGCAGGCCCTTGACCAACAGCTTCGGCCTGGGCAACTGGACCGGCCTGGCCGCCCTGGTCATCGTGGTCGGGCTGCTGGCCATCTCCACCGACCGCGCCCTGCGGGAGCTCAAGGCGCGACGCTGGAAGCGCCTGCAGCGCCTTAACTACGCCTTGTTCGTGCTGGTCGTGCTGCACGCGTTCTTCTACGGCGCGCTGCTGCGCATGACCTCGCCGTTCACGCTCCTGCTACTGGTCATCGTCGTCGCGGTCTTCGCCGGGCAGGCGGCCGGAATCTGGCTGTGGCGGCGAAGGCTCGCTCGCAGCGTGACCCGTCGACGCGGCCAGCGGGTGGCCATTCCCAAGACTCCAGGAGCCGCGAACACCGACCGTCCCGGCAACCAGGCGCGACACACCAGCCACGCCTCGAGCAGTCGCGTAACCTCGGTCATTGCGACAGATCGAGAGAACGCATAACTACGCCGACAGAGAACCGATAACTTTGGCCCCGACGGTCGGGCGTGACCTGGGGAAACGGCGGTCCGCACAGCGGTTCCTGGTGGTTCCATGGTAACTCGTGTTTCGCAGTTTTGCGGCTTGGGTCGGCGTGCATCAGTCGCGGCGTCGGTCCCGTCTGTCCCCTTGCTCGGACTTGACGATTCGGAACGCCGGGTGGTCGGTGGGGTCGGGCAGCTTCCGG
>JBIOYL010000308.1:0-4420 GCA_044870185.1 Actinomycetes bacterium
GGATCTCCCGGTTGAGCCGCTCCTGGGGGTTGTTGCTCCAGGTCGAGCGCCAGGTGTCCTTGGGGAAGGCGGTGTAGGCCAGCACGTCGGTGGCGGCGTCGCCCAGCAGCCGCGCGGCGTCGGCGAACTTGCCCTGCTGGAGCTGGGCGACCCCTCGCTCCAGCTGCGCCCAGGCGTCCTCGGGTCGCTCCTGGGCGAAGATCGTGCGGACCAGGCTGGCGACCATCGGCTGGGGCGTGACGAGGCACGGTGGCCAGGAGATTTCGCATGAAATGGGTGCGGCACCGCTGCCAGGATGCGCCCTCCAGCACCGCGGCGATGGCGCCGGTCAGGCCCTGGTGGGCGTCGGAGGTGACCAGGCGGACCCCGTGCAGGCCGCGGGCGACCAGCCCGCGCAGGAACCCGGTCCAGACTGCGCCGTCCTCGGCCGCGCTGATGTCCAACCCGAGGATCTCCCGGTGCCCGTCGGCGTTGCAGGCGGTGGCGACCAGCACCGCGGTGTTGCAGATCCGGCCGCCCTCGCGGACCTTCATGCTCAAGGCGTCGATCCACACAAACGGATAGGGGCCGGCGTCCAGCGGCCGGTTGCGCCAGGCGGCCACCAGCTCGTCCAGCTCGCCGCAGATCCGCGACACCTGCGACTTGGAGATGCCCTCGATGCCCATCTGCCGGGCGATGTCGTCCACCCGCCGGGTCGACACCCCTTCCACGTAGCACTGGGCCACCACACTGGCCAGCGCCCGCTCGGCGCGGCGGCGCGGCTCCAGCAGGCTCGGGAAGTAGCTGCCCTGGCGCAGCTTGGGGACCTGGAGCTCGACCGTCCCGACCCGGGTGTCCCAGTCGCGAGCCCGGTAGCCGTTGCGCTGCGCCAGGCGGCGCTCGGGCGCACGCTCGCCGTGCTCAGCGCCGATCTGGGCGGCCACCTCGACCTCCATCAACGCCTGCGCCAGGGTGCGTACGCCCTCGCGCAGGAAGTCGACATCGGCGCCCTCGGCCTTGCGCAGCAACTCGTACAGCTCCATCTTGGACACGACCACCGTGCTCCTCCTCGAGTGGATCCTCAGAGCCTTCACTTCGAGGATGACGCGGTGGTCTTCTCGCCCGCCAACCCTTGGTGGTGTCACGCAATGTGGCGGCGCCCGGTATCGAACAAGCGTTTGCTTCTTCTGCTGTGGTCCGGGCTTCTACACCACTTCCAGGGACTCTAATTGGCCGCGGTCGCCAGGGCGGGCTTGAGGGGGCTGGGGTGGCGCTACGCTCAAGGGACCGGCAGGCACCACCACGGCGACATGCTCGCTCTGGCGGTCACCCTGGAAGCCGGACCGCGATCTCGCCGTCCATTTCCCCAGGCCGTGCGGCTCTGCAACTGCCACAGGGATGGGGTGTTGCGGCTCCGCTGCTGTGCCCGCCTTGGCCGGGCTGCTGCAAGCAGCAGCAACACCGCGCGCACTGCATGGCGGCCCGTCAGAGGCCTGGACGCGTCCACGTAGACTCCCGCGACGCAGCCGCCAGCAAAGGGGACGCCTGATGAGCACCGACTTCCCGACCGAGGGGATGGCCCTCACGCATCTGCTGGTCGTGCGGGACCTGGAGCGCTCCCAGGCGTTCTACCGCGAGGTGCTGGGGGCCGAGGTGTACCGAGAGTACGGCGGCACGTCGGTGGTCTTGCGCTTCCTGGAGACCTGGCTGCTGCTGGTGACTGGCGGCGAACCGACCCAGGACAAGCCCGACGTCACCTTCGCTGCGCCGGTCGATCCTGGCACCGTCAACCATTCGATGACCATCCGGGTTCCGGACTGCCACGCGGCTTATGTGACGCTTGGAGCACGAGGTGCGCAGTTCCTGACCCCGCCGGTGGACTACGACTGGGAGGTGCGCGCCTTCTTCCGCGACCCCGACGGGCACCTGCTGGAGATTAGCGAGGCGAGGACCACTGGATGATCGTTGCGTAGCACAGATCGTCGCCCATCGGCAGCCGCACGCCGCCAGGTGCACGCCTGCTGCTTAGCGGTGGTTTGTTGACTTGAGGCTGGTTGGGGTGTACAGCGGGAGTTCCGCCGCCTGTGCCCGGAGGTGCGCACAGTGACCAAGCGCCTGCCCTGCCCACCCGCCCCCGGCCCGCTGGAGGACTACGCCGCCCAGTTCGATGCGCTGTTTGCCAGGCTGGCGCAGCGCCGCGGTCTGCGCGCCTACCTGCAAGGGCTGCTGCTGCCCCGCGACCGCAACAAGACCATGACCGCGCTCGCCGGCGCCGAGCCCATCGTCGGCGCCCAGCACGCGGCCGTGCAGGGCCTGCAGTGGTTCCTGTCGGAGTCGACGTGGGATGCCGAGCAGGTCAACCATCGTCGGTTGGCGTTGCTGCTGGGCGACCCGGCGACCGCGCCGCACGACCAGGGCGCGCTGGTGCTGGACGACACCGGTGACCGCAAGGCCGGCCGCCACACCGCCCACGTGGCCCGCCAGTACCTTGGCTCGCTGGGCAAGACCGACAACGGCATCGTGGCGGTGACCAGCCTGTGGGCCGATGAGCGCGTCTACTGGCCAATCGAGGTGGTCCCCTACACCCCGGCGTCCCGGCTGCCCAGGGGCAAGCGCGACCCGGGGTTTCGGACCAAGCCGCAGCTGGCCGTTGAGCTGGTCAACGCGGCCCGGAAGGCGGGCATCGGGTTCCGCGCGGTCGTCGCGGACTGCTTCTATGGCGACAACACCGGCTTCACCCAGGCGCTCGGCCGGGCCGGCGTGGCCTACGTGCTGGCGGTCAAGCCCCGCAAAGGGGTCTGGGCCCCGGCCGAGCAGGCCCACACCCCCCGCGAGGCCGCCGCCGAGCTCGCCTGGACCAGTCCCCAGCAGCCCGGCGACTGGACTCGGGTCACCCGCCGGTTCCGCGACGGCCACACCCAGACCTGGTGGGCGGCCGACGCGCGGCTGCCCGCGGCCGGCTGGGGCCCGGACCGGCGCATCCGGCTGCTGGTGGCGACCACCGACCCCGTGAGGCTGCCGAAGCTGACCACCTGGTACCTGGTCACCAACCTGCCCCGCCCCGCAGGTCGGGCACCCACGGCCTTCCCGCCGGCCGACCTTGCCGAGGTGGTGCGCCTGTACAGCCTGCGCAACTGGGTCGAGCAGGGCTACAAGCAGGTCAAGCACGAGCTCGGCTGGGCCGACTTCCAGGTCCGCTCCGATCGGGCGATCCGGCGGCACTGGCAGCTGGTCTGCTGCGCGTTCTCGTTCTGCTGGCGGGCGTGGTTTGCCGAGCCGCCGCCCGCACCGTCGCCGCCGGACACCCAGCCCGCCTCGGCGGGCGCGCGGGGGGAGACCACCCATCAGCAGCGCGAGCATGCCCGCCGGGGTGGTGGCCTGGCCGCAGGCACTGCGGCGGGTACGCGGCTGGCTGACCCCGTGGGTCGTGCTCGGACGCTGGTGGCGGGCGTGGTCGCCGGCGGCCCCGCCGGCCCAGCTCCGGTTGCTGCTTGACACCGCCCATGCCGGGCAGCCGCTGCACCTGTACCTGCCACCCTAGTCAACAAACCACCGCTAAGCGCGGCGCCGGTGGGCTGCTTGCCCGGGTTGTCGGCAGGATGGTAAGAAACGCGCGGTATGAAGGTCCCCGCTTCCCCCGACCAGGCAGAGGACCAGCTCCTCGAGCGTTTCGGCTACCGCCAGCAGTTCGTCAGAACCCTGGGCTCCTTCGAGTCCTTCGCGCTCGGCTTCTCCTTCATCTCGATCACCACCGGGATCTTCACGACCTTCGGGTTCCTGCTGCACCACGCCGGTCCCCGCGGCATCTGGACCTGGCCGGTGGCGGTGGCGGGCCAGACGCTGGTGGCGCTGGTCTACGCCGCCCTGGCCGCCAGGATCCCGCTGTCGGGCTACTCCTACCAATGGGCCTCGCGGCTGGCGGACCCGCAGGTGGGCTGGTGGCTGGGGTGGCTGTCGTTCGCGTTCCTGTCGATCGCGACCGTCTCGGTCGACTACGCCTTCGTCCAGCTCGCCTTCCAGCCCCTGATCGGCCAGGCGTCCACGCCAGCCTCCGCCGCCCTGTGGACGCTGGCGGTGCTGGCGCTCCAGGCCGGCCTGATCGTCTGGTCCACACCCATCACCACCAGGTTCAACAACGCCGCCGTGGTGATCGAGTTCGTGGGCGTCATCGAGCTGTCCATCATCCTGTTCGGCGCGACCGTGCTGGCGGGCAGCACCCAGTGGGACAACCTGCGCTCGATCGGGCGGGTCCCCGGCCACCGGGTGTGGAGCCGGGTGCCCCGGGCGACCGGCGGCCCGACCTGGGCGACGCTGCTGGTCGCGGGCGTGAGCGCCGCGATCGTGCTGCTGCTGGGGACCAACACCGGCGCGCTGTTCACGCTGTTCACCGCGTCGACCCTGATGCCGGCGATCCTCTACGCCGCCACGGTGGTGCTCTATG
>JBIOYL010000309.1:0-18747 GCA_044870185.1 Actinomycetes bacterium
CGGGAGGCGGCCGCGGCGCACGGGCGGGCCGCCGGCGACGGGGCGGCCGCGGCGCACGGGAGGGCCGCCCCGGAGGGGGCGGCGGCGGCCGCCATCCGGGCCGTGCTGTACCCGTTCTGGGACGCCGGCTTCCAGGTCGGGCACGCGCTGCTCAGCCCGGCCGAGGCGGTCGGACGCGCCGGCGCGGACCTGGACGCGGCCACCGCGCTGCTGTCGGCCCGCCTGGTGGCCGGCGACCCGGCCCTGTTCGACGACCTCGTGGGCCGGCGGCGGCGCTGGCTCGAGGCAAGCGCCCGCCCGCTGGCGCGCCGCATCCTGGACGCGGTCACCGACCGGCACCGGCGGGCCGAGCGGGCCGGCTGGGCGCTGGCCCCCGACCTCAAGCTCGACGTGGGCGGCCTGCGGGACCTGCACGCGCTCGGCTGGCTGGCCGCCGTGGCCGGCCGGCCCGTCGAGCACCCCGACCTGACCGCCGCCGGCGAGCTGCTGCTCGCCGTGCGCGAGGCGCTCCACGGCCAGGTGCGGCGCAAGCTGGACCGGGTCCGCATCGACCTGCAGCCGGCCGTCGCCGGCCACCTCGGCCTGCCCGGCCCGGACGGCCGCGACCAGCTCATGGCCCGGGTGCACACGGCGGCCCGGACGATCGAGCACCTGAGCGTCGTCGAGTCGCAGCGGCTGATCGCCCGGCTGCTCGGCGGGCCGCGACGCTCGGGCAGCGTGCGCCGGCTCGGCCAGGGCGTGCGGGTCGAGGACGGCGTGCTCGTCGCCGACGAACGCCGGGACGCCGACGACCCGGCCGTAGCCCTGGCCAGGGCGGTGCACCTGCTGGCCGCCAAGGCCGGGCACGACCGGCCGGTGGCACCCGCGACGCAGGACTGGCTGCGGCGCAGCTTCGACCGGCCGGCGCCGGCGCGCTGGAGCGAGCCGCTTCGCGTCGCCTTCCTCGAGCTGCTGGCCGGCCCGGACGCCGCGGCCGCCTGCGAGCTGCTCGACCACCTGGACGGCTGGCCGGTGCTGGTGCCGGAGTGGAGCCGGGTGCGGGGACGGTCCCAGCACGACCCCTACCACCGCTACACGGTCGACGGGCACTCGTTCGCCACCCTGGCCGAGCTCACCCGGCTGCGGGCGGCCGATCCGGCCGTCCGGGACGCCTGCGAGCGGGCCGGCACGCTCGACACCCTGTACCTGGCGGCGCTGCTGCACGACATCGGCAAGGGCTCCGGGGCGGACCACAGCGCCGCCGGCGAGCCCGTCGCCCGGGCGGTCGGCGCCCGCATCGGCCTGCGCGCCGGGCAGGCCGAGGAGGTCGCGGCGCTGGTCCGCCGCCACCTGCTGCTGGTCGACACGGCCACCCGACGCGACCTCGACGACCCCGAGGTGATCGGCGCCGTGGCCGCGGCCGTCGGCAGCCCGCGGCGCCTGCACCTGCTGTACGCGCTCACCGTCGCCGACGCCCACGCGACCGGGCCGCAGGCGTGGAGCGGCTGGAAGGCGGCGCTGGTCCGCGAGCTGTACGACAAGGTGCTGCGCACGCTCGAGGCAGGACCGGCCGGGCCCGAGCGGGACCTGGCCGGCTGCGCCCGCGAGCTGGAGCGGCGCGAGCCGGCGCTCGCCGGGCGGGCCGAGGCGCTGCTGCGGACCTTCCCGCCCGCCTACGTCGCCTCGGCCGGGCCCGACGAGCTGGTGGACGAGCTGCGCCTGCTCGCCGAGCCGCCGCAGCCGGGCACGGTCCGCTACCGCATCGACCGGGCAGGGGCGGACGGGCAGGCGGTGGTGACCGTGTGCGTGCCCGACCGTCCGGGCACGCTGGCCCGCACCGCCGGCGTGCTCGCCCTCAACCGCATGTCGGTGCTGCGCGCCCAGGCCTGGTCGACCAGCGACGGGCTGGCGCTGGAACGGTTCGTGGTGCGCCCCCCGGAGGCGCCGAGGTGGGAGCGGCTCGCCGCCGACCTGGAGGCCGCCTACGCCGGGCGTCTGGCGGTCGAGGCCAGGCTGGAGCGCAAGGCCCGCGAGTACCGCACCGGCCCGCTGGCGCCCGTCGACGTGCGCGTGCTGCCCGACGCGTCCGAGCACTCCACCATCGTGGAGGTCCGCGCCGACGACGCCCTCGGCCTGCTGTACGCGGTCAGCGCCGCCCTGTCCGACCTCGACCTGGACATCCGGGTCGCCAAGATCGACACCCAGGGCGCGCGTGTGGTCGACGTGTTCTACGTGCGCACCCCGTGGGGCACCAAGCTCGCCGACGAGCAGGCCGGCGAGGTGAGCCTCGCGGTCCGCCACCGCACCGCCCGCCTGTTCGGCGCCTGAGCGGGGCAGACGTGGCGCCGCCCGGCGGGCTGGTCAGCGGCCGACCCGCCGGGCCGAGGCGGGGATGCGACCTTGGCGCGAGTACGCAAAGGGGCCCGCTCCGCGCTGTGGAAGCATCCCGGGGAGCTGACCGGCCGCCAGCGTGCCAAGCTCGCCTGGATCGCCGGGTCAACGACCCGGGTCAACGACCGGCTGGACCGGGCCTGTCGTGGGCGCGCCGCTGCCGCATCCCCTGTGTTCGTGGCGCTGGCCAAGACGGTCGCCGCGCTCAACTTCCCTGTGGGTACCTATGCGTACAACGACCGCGGGGTGCGGGCCACCCCGCAGGCCCTGCGCTACCTGCTGGCACATCGGCCCAACGTCGTGGTCGTGGCCGCCGCCGGCAATGACTACGTCGACCGGCCGTGCTTCCGGCAGCCTCCAAGCAGGCGATCGGTGTGGGCGCTGTCGACCGCGGGCCCGACGAGGGCTGGCGGCGGGCCTGCTTCAGCAACTACGGCTGGTGGGTGGACGCCTGCGCACCCGGGGTGGACGTGCGCAGCAGCTTCTTCACCTCCACCGGCCCGCTCGCGCGGACCACCTCGGCCAGGTGCAGGGTGGGCGTCCCACAGCAGCCGGCGTCGGCCAGCTCGGCGTCCAGGCCCATGCGGCCGAGCAGCTCCAGGTCGGCGTCCATGCCGACCAGCGCCTGCTGGTGGCAGTGGCCGTGCACCAGCGCCCGCCCGGCCTGGCCCCTTCACGTCGGCCGCCATGCAGTACGAGCGACCGAACGCGAGCTGGGCCTGGACGGCGTCACCGAGGTGCCGCTGTACACGGCCGCGTTCGGGAGGCCCGCGTCGCCGCTCGGAGTGGTGTGAAACCCGGTCGACCGGGAACGTGGGGGGAGACGGCCGGCGTTGGGCGGCCGGCCGATCCTTCGAGGAGGTCCACGAGATGGTGTCGCTGTCGCCGCCGCGGGCGGGCGCCGCGCCCAAGCCGTCCTCCGCCGAGGCCAGGGCGCTGGCCGCCATGCTCCGCCAGAAGCTGCGCGGGGAGGTGCGCTTCGACCGCGGCAGCCGGGCGCTGTACGCGACCGACGGGTCGAACTACCGCCAGGTCCCGGTCGGCGTGGTCGTGCCACGCGACACGGGCGACGTCCTCGCCACCCTGGCCGCCTGCCGCGAGCACGGCGTGCCGGTGCTCGGCCGGGGCGCCGGCACGAGCCTGGCCGGCCAGTGCTGCAACGTCGCCGTGGTGGTCGACTTCTCCAAGTACATGGACAAGATCGTCGAGCTCGACCCCGAGCGGCGGCTCGCCCGGGTGCAGCCCGGCGTCGTGCTCGACCGCCTGCGCCGGGCGGCCGAGGCCCACCAGCTCACCTACGGGCCCGACCCGGCCACCCACGCCTGGTGCACCCTCGGCGGCATGATCGGCAACAACTCCTGCGGCGTGCACGCGCTGATGGCCGGCAAGACGGTCGACAACGTCGAGGCGCTCGACGTGGTCACCTACGGCGGCCTGGAGCTGACCGTCGGGCCGACCGGCGACGCCGAGCTCGACGCGATCGTCCGGGCCGGCGGCCGGCGCGGCCAGCTCTACGCCGGCCTGCGTGACCTGCGTGACCGCTGCGCCGACCTGGTCCGGGCGCGCTTCCCCACGATCCCCCGCCGGGTGTCCGGCTACAACCTCGACGAGCTGCTGCCCGAGCACGGCTTCCACGTCGCCCGCGCGCTGGTCGGCACCGAGTCCACCTGCGCGCTGACGCTGGAGGCGACCGTCCGGCTGGTCACCAGCCCCCAGCACCGGCGGCTGGTCGTGCTCGGCTACCCGGACTTCTACGTCGCCGGCGACCACGTCCCCGAGCTGCTCGAGCACCACCCGATCGGGCTGGAAGGCTTCGACGACACCCTGGTCGGCTACATGCGCGCGATCGGGCTGCACACCGACAAGCTGCACCTGCTGCCCGACGGGGGCGGCTGGCTGCTGGTCGAGCTCGGCGCCGACAGCCGGGCCGAGCTGGACGCCAAGGCCGCCGAGCTGGTCGGGCACGTGCGCGCGGCCAGCCGGCCGGCGGCCGTGCGCACCTACGACGACCCGCGCGACGAGCGCGCCATCTGGGAGATCCGCGAGTCCGGGCTCGGCGCCACCGCCCACCCGCCCGGCCGGCTGCCCAACTGGGAGGGCTGGGAGGACTCGGCCGTGGACCCGGCCCGCGTCGGCGACTACCTGCGCGACGTCAAGCGCCTGTGGGACAAGTTCGGCTACCAGGGCGCCTGGTACGGCCACATCGGGCAGGGCTGCGTGCACACCCGCAACGACTTCGACCTGAAGTCGGCTGCCGGCGTGCGCACCTGGCGGCGCTTCCTGGAGGAGGCGGCCGACCTGTGCGTCGCCTACGGCGGCTCGCTGTCCGGCGAGCACGGCGACGGCCAGCAGCGCGGCGAGCTGCTCGGCAGGATGTTCGGGGCCGAGCTGGTCGACGCCTTCCGCCAGTTCAAGCGGCTGTGGGACCCCGACGGCAAGATGAACCCGGGCAAGGTCGTCGACCCCTACCCGCTCGACGCGGACCTGCGCTTCGGCGCCGGCTACCGCCCGCGTGACCTCGGCCCGACCCGCTTCCGCTTCGCCGACGGCGGCTTTGTCGCCGCCGCCGAGCGCTGCGTCGGCGTCGGCAGGTGCCGCCGGGAGAGCGGCGGCACCATGTGCCCCTCCTACATGGTCACCAAGGAGGAGCGGCACTCCACCCGCGGCCGCGCCCGCCTGCTGTTCGAGATGCTGCAGGGCGAGGTCGTCACCGACGGCTGGCGCAGCGACGAGGTCAAGGAGGCCCTCGACCTGTGCGTGTCCTGCAAGGGCTGCAAGGGCGACTGCCCGGTCTCGGTCGACATGGCCACCTACAAGGCCGAGTTCCTGTCCCACTACTACCAGCGGCGCCTGCGTCCCCGCAGCGCCTGGTCGATGGGCCTGATCTTCTGGGCGGCGCGGGCCGCCGCCAAGGCGCCCCGCCTGGTCAACGCGGCCACCCACGCGCCGCTGGTCGCCCCGGCGGTCAAATGGGCGGGCGGCGTCGCCCGACAGCGGGAGGTCCCCCGCTTCGCCACCCGCACCTTCCGCGCCTGGTTCGCCGGCCACCAGCGCCGCAACCTCGGCGGCCCCCCCGTGCTGCTGTGGCCGGACACCTTCAGCAACTTCTTCGCCCCCGAGGTGGCCCGCGCGGCCGTGGAGGTGCTCGAGGACGCCGGCTACGAGGTGCGCCTCCCCCGCCGGATCGCCTGCTGCGGGCGGCCGCTGTACGACTTCGGCATGCTCGGGGCGGCCAGGCGGCTGCTCGGGCGGGCGCTCGACGAGCTGCGCCTGGCGATCCGGGCCGGCGTCCCGGTCGTCGGGCTCGAGCCGAGCTGCCTGTCGGTGTTCCGCGACGAGCTCACCGGCCTGTACCCCGACGACCCCGACGCCCGGCGGCTGGCCGGGCAGAGCTTCACCCTGGCCGAGCTGCTCGTGCGCCGTAGCGACGGCTACCGGCCGCCCGCCCTGGCCGGGCGGGCGCTGGTGCACGGCCACTGCCACCAGCAGGCGCTGGTCGGCATGGACGCCGACCTGGAGCTGCTCGGCCGCATGGGCCTGGACGCCGAGCTGGTCGACGCCGGCTGCTGCGGCATGGCCGGGCCGTTCGGCTTCGAGGCCCGCCACTACCAGACCAGCCTGGCCATGGCCGAGCGGGTGCTGCTGCCCCGCGTGCGCGCCGCCGACCCGGACACGCTCGTCGTGGCCGACGGGTTCAGCTGCGCGACCCAGGTGCGCCAGGGCACCGGCAGGCCCACCCTGCACCTGGCCGAGGTGGTCCGCCTCGGCCTGCGCGGCGCCCGGGCACCCGCCGAGCCGCATGAATAGTGCCGCTCACAATCCACCTCCCTGCTGCGTCGGGCTCGACAACCGCGTCGACCACCGATGACGGCGCCGCCGATCGACCAGATCCCTATTCCTTGCCTGCCGTTGGCGGGAACAACTCGTGCAGCAGGTACTGCGCTCTGGGTGGGATAGGCTGATGCGGATAGAGCGACTGGACGTGATCGAGGGCCTCCTCAACTGACCTGAAGCCGCACAGCTTGTACAGGAGTTGGATATCGTCCTCATCGCGCTCGACCCGGGCGGCCAGCACCTTCATGGCGAACAGGTAGCGTGGCGAGGCGATCCGGACTGCGAGCCCCCGCCGGTCGAACAGGACGGTGGCGCCCGGGTCCGGGCCCGGGAGGAAGCCCTTGACCCCATCGTTGAGCCAGTCGGGAGGTAGTCCATGGCGGTCGCCGACCCGCTGGGCAACGAGTTCCCCCAGAAGCATGACGATGTCGTCCCTGGACAGCATCGGCTTAGACACTCTCCAGTGACTGACCGTGGATGAACACACCTCGGTTGGCCAGTGCCGCAGGAGTCTCGGCGAACGCGGAGGCGTGCAAGGACCTGTAGGGAGTGACAAACCACCACTGGTCGAGGAACCGACCTGGCTGCATCACCCAAGCGGGGATGGCGAGCCCATGGTCGAAGCAGAGCTGCTCGACCACGCCGGCGAGCATGGCGTCCCAACGTCGATCCCCGGTTGGGGGAGGCTCGTCGGCTACCAGCTCGGGACGATCCGTCGAAGGGGCGCGCTTGACCTCTGCGACGAACTGCGCGACCCAGCGCAGGGCCTCACGTTCGTCTGGCACGGCGAGGCAGCGTCGGATCTGGATTGCTGTCTCGCTGATCGTCTGGAGCATCCGAGTCGCCATAGCCAGTCATCAGCAGGATAGCAAGCAGACGAGGCGGATCTGGAGCTGGCGGGGGACTCGAATCCCAACCTGCTGCTCACAAGACAGCCGCCAGTTGTCTGTGAGTCCTGAAGCATGCTGTCTTGCAGGTCGGGTCGGGTGGCCCTGACCGGGAACTGACCGGGAACTCCCAGTCCTGTCGGACGAGGTGTACCGTGCGATCCGCTACGGCGGCGACTACCCAACATGCTGGACGTCGACGGGAGGCCGAGCGCGCGGTGCTGCCGGATGGTTGGTCCGACATGTCCGGCCTGCGGCCGGCTGGCGCGTGCCCCGTCCTTCCCAGCATCGGCGGCCTCGGCCGGCCGGTCACGGAGATCGCCGCCGGGCTGCCCGCCATGGAGCGGATGCCCGGCGAGGCCGCCCATGCCTGACCGTCCGGCCGTGCTGGTCACCCGCCGGCTGCCCGAGCCGGTCATGGCCGCCCTGCGTGCCCGCTGCGACGCCGACGTGTGGGAGGGGGACGGGGCCATGCCACGCGCCGAGCTGCTCGCCCGGGTCGCCGGTAAGGCGGGGCTGCTCGCGCTGCTCACCGAGCGCGTCGACGCCGAGGTGCTGGACGCCGCCGGCGGGGGGCTCACGGTGGTCGCCAACCATGCGGTCGGGGTCGACAACGTCGACGTCGCCGCGTGCAGCCGGCGCGGGGTGCTGGTCACCAACACGCCGGACGTGCTGACCGAGACCACCGCCGACCTCGCCTTCGCGCTGCTGCTCGCCTGCGCCCGCCGGGTCGCCGAGGCCGACCGCTTCGTGCGCTCCGGCACGCCCTGGATCTGGGGGCCCGAGTTCATGCTCGGCCACGACCTGTGGGGCAGGGTGCTCGGCATCGTGGGCCTGGGACGCATCGGCCAGGCGGTGGCACGCCGGGCGGCCGGCTTCGGCATGACCGTGGTCTACCACAACCCCAAGCCGGCGCCGCCCGAGCGGGAGCGGGCGCTCGGGGTGCGCTACCGGCCGTTCGACGACCTGCTCGCCGAGGCCGACTTCGTCTCCGTCCACGCGCCGCTCAGCCAGGCGACCTGGCACCTGTTCGGCGCCGAGCAGTTCCGGCGCATGAAGTCCGGCGCGGTGCTGGTCAACACCGCCCGCGGCCCGCTGGTGGACGAGGCGGCGCTGGCCGCCGCCCTGCGGCGCGGCGAGCTGTTCGCCGCCGGCCTGGACGTGTTCGAGCGCGAGCCGGAGGTGGAGGTGGCCCTGCTCGATCTCGACAACGTCACGTTGCTGCCCCATTTGGGCAGCGCCACCGTTCAGACCCGCACGGCCATGGGTATGCTGGCGGTCGCCAACCTGGTTGCCGCGCTGGAGGGGCGGCGGCCGCCCAACCTGGTCAACGGTGAGGTGTGGCAGGGGCAGGATCCGACCCGCACATGATGGCCGAACCCGGCGTGACGGCCCGAGCCGCGCGTGACGGCCCGACCGCGGGTGCGGGGCCCGCCCGACGTGATCCAGGGTGGCCACTTCTGCGATCCTTGGCGCGACCGGCGGCCCCGCCGGCCCTGAGCAGGACCGCTGGAAGGGAGCGGACAGACAATGCGCTTTCGCGGCGCGATCTTCGACATCGACGGGGTGCTGGTCGACTCGCCCCATGAGCGCGCCTGGGCGGAGTCGCTCGAGCAGCTCATGGCCACCGACTGGCGGGCCGTGCGGCCCCAGACCAGCTACCGGCCGGAACGCTTCACCCCGACCTTCTACCAGGAGGTGGTGGCCGGCAAGCCGCGCCTGGCCGGGGCGCGCGCGGCCCTGGAGGCTTTCGGTGTGCCCGACCTGGACCGCCGCGCCAGCCAGTACGGCGACCGCAAGCAGCAGCGGGTCGTCGAGCTGATCCAGGCGGGCGAGTTCCGCGCCTTCCCGGATGCGCTGTGCTTCCTGCTGGCCGTCAGGGCGATGGGGATCCGCAGCGCAGCGGCGTCGTCGTCCAAGAACGCCAAGCTGCTGCTCGAGCGCATCCGGCTCGACCGCTTCGCCGCCGGCTCCGCCGCCGCCGGGCGGCTCGGCCACGGACTCGTGGCGGGCGGGCTGACGCTGCTCGACGCCTTCGACGCCGACGTCACCGGCCGCGACTTCCCCCGCGGCAAACCCGACCCGGCGATCTTCCTCGCCGCCGCCGCCGAGCTCGCCCTGCCGCCACCCGCCTGCTTCGTCGTGGAGGACGCCCGCTCCGGCGTGCAGGCGGCCAGGGCGGCCGGCATGGCCGCCCTCGGCGTGGCCCGCCTCGGTGACGAGGCCCTGCTGCGCGGTGCCGGCGCCGACCTGGTCGTGGCCACGCTGGACGAGGTCGACCTCGAGGCGCTGGCCGCCGGCCGCCTCGCCGCCCACCTGGCCGGCCAGGCGCGCGGGCGGGCCGCCGTGCAGGCGCACGGGCCGGCCGCCGGCCAGGCGCGTGGGCCGGCCAGCGTGCAGGAGCAGGCCCGATGAGCGCCTGGTCGCTCGCCTACGAGGGCTTCGAGCCGGGCCTGCAGGGCCTGCGGGAGGCGCTGTGCACGCTCGGCAACGGCTACTTCGCGACCCGGGGGGCCGTTCCCGAGGCACGTGCCGACGAGGTCAACTACCCCGGCACCTACGTCGCCGGCCTGTACAACCGCCTCGTGACCTCGATCGCCGGCCACACGGTCGAGAACGAGGACATGGTCAACCTGCCGAACTGGCTGTCGCTGCGCGTGCGGGTCGAGGACGGGCCGTGGCTCGACGTGGGCTCGGTCGAGCTGCTCGACCACCGCCAGGAGCTCGACCTGCGCAGGGGCGTGCTCACCCGGCTGGTGCGCTGGCGCGACGAGCGCGGGCGCATCACCCGGCTGTCCCAGCGCCGCTTCGTGCACATGGCGAGCGCCCACCTGGCCGGCCTGGAGACCACGATCACGGCCGAGAACTGGGCGGGGACGGTCGAGGTGTGGTCGGGGCTGGACGGCCGGGTGACCAACTCCGGGGTCGCCCGCTACCGTGCGCTCGCCGACCGTCACCTCGACGTGCTCGACGCCGGGGCGGGCGGTGACGAGATCGTCGAGCTGGTGGTCGAGACCAACCAGTCGCACGTGCGCGTCGCCCAGGCGGCCCGCACCCGAGCGTTGCGCGACGGCCGGCCGGTGGCGGTCGAACGCCGCGTGGCCGGCGAGCCGGGCTACGTCGCCCATGCGCTCACGATCCCAGTCGAGGCGGGCCGGGCGGTGACCGTCGAGAAGATCGTCACGCTGTACACGTCCCGGGACCGCGCGATCTCCGAGCCGCGGCTGGACGCCCGGATCGCGCTCGAGCGGACCAGGAGCTTCGTGGACCTGCTCGAGCGCCACACCCGCGTCTGGAAGCTCCTGTGGGACCGCTACGGCATCGCCCTGGACGGCAACAACCACGTCGAGCTCGTGCTGCACCTGCACATCTTCCACCTGCTGCAGACGGTGTCGCCCCTCACCATGGACCTCGACGTCGGCGTGCCCGCCCGCGGGCTGCACGGCGAGGCCTACCGCGGCCACATCTTCTGGGACGAGCTGTTCATCTTCCCGTTCCTGAACTTCGAGAACCCGGCGCTCAGCCAGGCCCTGCTCGCCTACCGCCAGCGCCGCCTCGACGTGGCCCGCCAGCTGGCCCGCGAGGCAGGCTACGAGGGGGCGATGTTCCCGTGGCAAAGTGGCAGCAACGGGCGCGAGGAGACCCAGCGCCTGCACCTCAACCCGCGCTCGGGCCGCTGGCTGCCGGACAACTCCCGCCTGCAGCGCCACGTCAACATCGCCGTCGCCTACAACATCTGGCAGCACTACCAGGTGACCGGCAACCTCGAGTTCCTGCGCTACCGCGGCGGGGGGATCCTGATCGAGATCGCCCGCTTCTGGGCGAGCATCGCCAGCTACAACCCGGCGCTGGACCGCTTCGAGATCCGCGGGGTCATGGGGCCGGACGAGTACCACGACGCCTACCCGGACTCCGACCGGCCCGGCCTGGACAACAACGCCTACACCAACGTGATGGCGGTGTGGGTGCTGCTGCGCGCGCTGGAGATGCTCGAGCTGCTGCCGGCCCACTACCGCGCCGAGCTGGCCGAGGAGCTCGACCTGGCCGCCGAGGAGCTCGACCTGTGGCACGAGATCACCCGCAAGATGGTCGTCCCCTTCCACGACGACGGGATCATCAGCCAGTTCGAGGGCTACGGCGACCTGGAGGAGCTCGACTGGACGCTGTACGTGGAGAAGTACGGCGACCTCCAGCGGCTCGACCGCATCCTGGAGGCGGAGGGCGACTCCACCAACCGCTACCAGGTCTCCAAGCAGGCCGACGTGCTCATGCTGCTGTACCTGCTGTCCGGCGACGAGCTGCGCGAGCTGCTCGGCCGGCTCGGCTACGCGCTCGCGCCCGACGCGCTGGCCCGGACCGTCGCCTACTACCTGGCCCGCACCTCGCACGGGTCGACCCTGTCGAGCGTCGTGCACGCCTGGGTGCTGGCCCGGTCCGACCGCAAACGCTCCTGGGAGCTGCTCGCCCGGGCGTTGGACAGCGACATCGCCGACGTCCAGGGCGGCACCACCGCCGAGGGCATCCACCTGGGGGCGATGGCCGGCACGGTCGACCTCGTGCTGCGCTGCCTGTCCGGCATGGAGGCGCGCGGGGACATGCTGCGCTTCAACCCGATGCTGCCCGACGAGCTGCCCCAGCTCGGCTTCAGCGTGCACTACCGTGCCAACCGGGTCGACGTCGACATCAGCAAGGAGCGCCTGCGCGCCAGCGTGCGCCCCGGCCGCGGACCGGCGATCAAGCTCGGCATGGGCAACCGGCTCATCCACCTGGGGCCGGGCGACAGCGTCGAGCTCGTCCTGGACCGCCCGGACTGAGCCGGCCCGGGCCGGCGCCGGGCCGGCGCCGGGCCGCGCCGGCGCCGAGGCCGGGGCGGGCGGTGGCCCATCGCGGCCGGCGCCGAGGAGGTCGCCGGTGGCGGCTACTCGGAGGCGGGGCCGGTGAACGTGGGCGGCCGCTTGGCGCGCAGCGACGCGATGCCCTCGCGCACGTCGGGTCCTGAGAGCCCCATGAACTCCAGTGCCAGGGAGGCGTCGAAGATCGGCCCGGCGGTGCGCAGCCAGTTGTTGAGGGCGTACTTGGTCCAGCGGATCGCGCTCTGCGAGCCGCGGCTGAGCCGGCGGGCGACCGCGAGCGCGGTGGCGTGCAGCTCGTCGTCGTCCACGCACATCGACACCAGGCCGATGCGCTCGGCCTCCTCGCCCGAGACCGGGTCGCACAGCAGCAGGTAGTACTTGGCCTTGGCCATGCCACACAGCAGCGGCCAGACGATCGCGGCGTGGTCGCCGGCCGCCACCCCGAGCCGGGTGTGGCCGTCGATGATCCTGGCCGACCGGGCCGCGATCGAGATGTCGGCCAGCAGCCCGACGACCAGCCCGGCGCCCACGGCCGGGCCGTGCATGGCCGACACCACCGGCTTGGAGCAGTCGAGCACGTTGTAGACGAGGTCGCGCGCCTCCTTCAGGACCCGGATGCGGGTGGCGAAGTCGTCCGCCATGGCCTCCACCAGGTCGAGGTCACCGCCGGCCGAGAAGGCCGGGCCGGCACCCCGCACGATGACGGCGCGCACGTCGGGGTCCCGGTCGATGTCCGGCCAGATCGCGGCCAGGTCGCGGTGCATCTCGGGGCCGGCAGCGTTGAGCTTGCCGGGGGCGTTCATCACGATCCGCAGGATGCCCTCCTCGGGCCGCTCCAGCTCCAGGCTCGCGTAGGCGGCGTAGCGATCGGTCACGGCATCTCCCCCGGGTGCCGGCGCGCCCACCACCGCGCGCCGCTGCCCGTAGCCTACCCGCCGGCCGGCACTGCCGGCCGGCACCGCCGGCACACCGCCAGACGCCCGCCGCCGGCCGGTCAGTCGGCCAGCAGCAGGCAGCGCACCGGCGGGAGCCGGCCGGCGACCTGCTCCCAGGTCCCCCCGGCGTCCTGGGAGGCGTACAGCTCGCCGGACGCGGTGCCGAACGCGACCGTCGGGCCGGCCGCGTCCAGGCAGGCCGTGTCGATGTTGGCCTCGAACCACTCCGGCAGCCCGTCGCGGCAGCGCTCGAACGGCACGCCGGGCCCGGCCGCCAACGGCCGGCGGTACAGAGCTGCCTGGCCGCCACGCGGGCCGGTCGAGCACGACACCAGCACCGTGTCACCGGCCAGGGCGACGGCCCGGCAGTAGGTGGCGTGCAGCCCGGCGGTCTCGACCGCCCAGGTGCGGCCGGCGTCGCGGCTGTCGGCCAGCCCGCGGGCGGTCGCGGCCAGCAGCTGCGCCGGATCGTGGGGGTGGGCGAGCACCTGGTGCACGTCGGCGTCGATGTCGATCGTGGGTGTCCAGGTCCGCCCGCCGTCGGCTGAGCGCAGGATGCCGCCCACGTGGACGTTGACGTACCAGCTGCCGTCGGCCGCCGCGCTGATCGAGCGCACGTCGGGCGGCCCGCCCCAAGGCGTGTACCAGCGCTCGCGCCCCTCGGCCCGGTCGAACGACGCGACCGGTCGCAGCTCGTCCGCCTCCAGGCGGAGCAGGTGCGCGTCGGCGCTGCCGGCCAGGACCTCGCCGTCCGCCACGGCCAGGCAGTTCAGGCGCAGCGTGGGCGACGAGGCGACCGGCTGCCCGGCCCAGGCGCCCTCGCCGCGCCACAGCTCGTGTCCGTCGGCGACCGCCCAGGTGGCCCCGGCGCCGCGGGCAAGCGCCGTGACCGCGCGCCCGCCCAGGTGGGTGGTTGGCCGGCCGCCGAGCAGGTGGATGCCGTCGTCGGTGCCCGCCACGATCGTGCCCATCGCAGCCCCCTCGCCTCGCTCCGTCGATCGTCCGCCAGTCGATTGTCCCCCAGAAGGATGCGCCCGAGGGTGCCGGCCGCGCCCGCCTGTACCATGCCGGCCATGGAGCAGGCAGGGCTGGTCGATCTGGTCCACGCCGCGTCCACCGGCGACCAGCGGGCGTGGGAAGCACTCGTCCACCGCTTCGGCGGGCTCGTGTGGTCGATCGCCCGCGCGCACGGCCTGAACGGCGCTGACGCCGCCGACGTGAGCCAGACCACCTGGCTCCGCCTGGTGGAGTACCTGCACCGCCTCCATGATCCGGGCCGCATCGGCACCTGGCTGGCGACCACCGCCCGGCACGAGGCCCTGCGGACGCTGCGCCGGGCCGGCCGTCAGCTCCCGGTCGCCGACGAGGCCAAGCTCGAGCCGGCCGAGCACCTGGTCGAGACGCCCGAGGCGAACCTGCTCGCCTCGGAACGCAGCGCGATCCTGTGGCGCGCCTTCGTCAGGCTGCCTCCCGGCTGCCAGCGGCTGCTGCGGGTGCTCATGGCCGACCCGGCGCCGACCTACCAGGAGGTCGGCGTCGCCCTCGGCATGCCGGTCGGCAGCATCGGCCCGACCCGCGGCCGCTGCCTGGAGCGGCTGCGGCGGCTCGCCGGCCTGTAGGCACCCGGGCCTCCCCGCCCGGCCAGGCCGGCCGCATCCGGCGCTGTATCGCGGCGCGGCGAGCATGCTCTTTATCGGTAGGAGGCGTTCGAACCGAGCGGCTGGGCCGACCGTGCCGAGGCCCGCCGCGTTGGACGAATCGAGGCGGCCATGAGCCGAGAGGTCCGCAAGACCGTGTCGGTGGTGTTCAGCGATGTCGTCAGCTCGACCCGGCTCGGCGAGCAACTGGACCTCGAGTCGCTGCGCCGGGTCATGACCCGCTACTTCGACACCGCGAGCGCGGTCCACCAGCGCCACGGCGGGCTGGTCGAGAAGTTCATCGGCGACGCGGTCATGGCCGTGTTCGGCATCCCGGACGCGCACGAGGACGACGCCCTGTGGGCGGTCCGCGCCGCCGCCGAGCTGCGCGACGCGCTGGCCGGGCTCAACCAGGAGCTCGAGCGCGACCTGGGGGTCACCTTGGCGGTTCGCACGGGGGTGAACACCGGGCTCGTGCTCGCCGGCGACGGGCATCGCGGGGATGCGTTCGTCAGCGGCGACGCGGTCAACGTGGCCGCCCGCCTCGAACGCGCCGCCGACGCGGGCGCGATCCTGGTCGGCGAGGCGACCTGGCGGCTGGTGGCCGACGCCGTGCAGGTCGAGCCGGTGACCCCCTTCGTCCCGCGCGGCAAGACCGCCCCCGTCATGGCCTACCGCCTGGCCGGCGTGACCCCCGACACCCCCGGGCATGCCCGGCGCTTCGACACCCCGGTGGTGGGACGCGAACGCGAGCTGGCCGCCCTCGGGCACGCCTTCGACCGCGCCGGCGCGGGCGCGGGCTGCCAGCTCGTCACCGTGCTCGGCGACGCCGGCGTGGGCAAGACCAGGCTGCTCCGGGCGTTCGCCGACCGGCTCGGGAAGCGGGCCGTCGTGCTGTACGCCAGCTGCCCGGCCTACGGCGAGGATGCCGGCGGCAAGCTCGTCGGCCGGCTGACGTGCCAGGCGGCCGGGGCGGCCGGGGCGGCCGACCAGGCGGCCGGGGCGACTTGGACGGCCGACCAGACGGTCGGGGTGGCCGGCCAGGCGGCGCCGGCGGCACGGGCCGCGGCAAGCGCCGGCCCCCAGGCCGCGTTCCGGGCGCTGCGCGCGCTGCTCGAGGCCGCGGCGCTGCGGCGGCCGGTCGTCGTGCTGCTGGACGACCTGCACTGGGCCGACTCGGTCGCCCTCGACCTGGTCGAGTACCTGCACGCCTTCGCGCGCGACGCCCGCCTGGTGCTCGTGGTCGGTGCCCGCCCGCAGCTGCTCGAGCAGCGCCCCTGCTGGACGGCCGGCCAGGCCGGCGCCACGCTCACGCTCGAGCCGCTCGACGCGGCCGAGGCCGACGAGCTGCTCGTCGGGCTGCTGGCGCCGGACACCCTCGACCCGGTCGTGCGGGCCGGTGTCGCCGCCTGGGCCGAGGGCAACCCGCTGTTCATCGAGGAGCTGCTGCGCTGGCTGGTCGAGCAGGGGCGCCTGCACCGGGAGCAGGGCCGCTGGATGGCCCACGGCCGCCTGGACGAGCTGCCGGTCCCGCCGGCCGTCGAGGCCCTGATCGGCGCCGAGCTCGACCGCCTGGCGCCCGAGGAGCGGGTCGTGGTCGAGACCGCCAGCGTGGCCGGGCAGGTGTTCGACTGGGCGGCCGTGGCCGCGGTCATCCCGGCGCCGTTGCGCCAGCACGTCGGCCGGCACCTGCTCGCCCTGGCCCGGCGCCGCTTCATCCGGGTCGTCGGCGGCGAGGCCGGCAGCGACGCGTTCACCTTCCGCCACCGGCTGCTGCACGACGCCGCGTATGCCTCGGTACCCCGACACGAGCGGGCCGTGGCGCACCTGCGGGTCGCCGAGTGGCTGTCGGCGGCCGCCGGGGGCCGTCCGGCCGCGGAGGACGGCGCCGGCGGCCCGACGGCCGCGGACGATGGCGCCGTCGACCACCACCTCGAGCAGGCCTACCGGTGCCTGGCCTGGCTCGGATGGGACGAGCTGCCACCCGTGGCCCGGGGGGAACCCCGTGCGCTGTGATACGGTCACTGCTCCGACACCGGTTCGGCAGGCGGGGGCGGCATCGATGGATGCCAACGAGGTGCGCGATCTCGTGCGGGCGGCAGCCGCCGGCGACTCCCGGGGGTGGTACGGGCTGATCGAGCGCTTCGGCGAGCTCGTGTGGTCGATCACGCGAGCCTACGGGCTGAGCCCCGCCGACGGGGCGGACGTGGCCCAGACCACCTGGCTCCGCCTGGCCGAACGCCTGCACCGGCCCCTGCCCGGCGACGGGCTCGGGGTGTGGCTGGCCACCGTGGCCAGGCAGGAATGCCTGCGCCTGCTGCAAGTGGCCGGCCGGACGCCGCCGGCCGGGGTCGACAGCGCGGCCACGCCCGCGGGCCCGCGCCCGCCCGCCGCGGTGGGGCCGGCCTGGGAACGCGATGCGCTGCTGTGGCGGGTCGTGCGCGAGCTGCCCGAGCGCTGCCGGCGGCTGCTGCGCATCCTGATGGCCACGCCGCCTCCGAGCCACGCCGAGGTGGCCGCCGCCCTCGGCCTGCCGGTCGGCAGCATCGGCCCCGAACGCGCGCGCTGCCTGCGGGACTTTCGCCAGCGCATGGCAACCGTCGGTATCACGGCCGACATCGGGGACTCATAAGAGCAATAACCACTTGACAGGAGACGACGGTTGTGACCGGCCAGCCGCCCAACGGGACCTACCGGACCAGCGATGAGGACGAGCGCCTGCTGCGCGAGCTCCGCCAGGCCGCGAGCCGCCTCGACCCCGCTCCGGGCGCCGTCGTCGCCGCCGCCCAGGCCAGCTTCACCTGGCGGACCATCGACGCCGAGCTGGCCGAGCTCACCTTCGACTCGGCCGTGGACGACACAACGACCGTCCGCGGCGGCGCCGGCCCGCGGCTGCTGGCGTTCGAGGCCCCCGGTGTGAGCGTGGAGGTGGAGGTCTCGGCGGTCGGGTCGCGCCGCCGCCTGGTCGGCCAGCTCGCCCCGCCCCAGTCGGCCCGGATCGAGCTTCGCCATCCGGAGGGGACGCTGACCGTGGAGTCCGACCGGCTCGGGCGCTTCGCGGTCGACGACGCGGCCGCCGGCCCGGCGAGCCTGCGCTGCCATCTGCTCGGCACGCCGGCCTCCTCGCCGGTCGTGACCGACTGGATCTCGCTCTGACCGCCCCGGCCGCCTACTGGCCCCGGCCCGGCCGGGGCGGGGCGTCACAGGGGAGGCGGGAGCGGGCGGGAGCGGGTCGATGTCCGGCGTGGCCGGCGATGCCGGCTGGCCCGACGCCCCGCCTCGGGTGCCGACGCCGGCCGCGCGCGGCCCTGGGCCACCACCAGGGCCACCGCCGGGAAGACCATGACCGACAGCAGGCCAGCGGCGATCAGCGCGGCGCTCGTGGCCCTACTGAGCTTGCCCAGCTCCTGGCCCAGGTGGGCGGCGACGACGACGAACGTCAGCGAGGTGGCCTGGAGCAGCCCGGCCACGACCGCCGACCGGGTGCCGAAGGCCGGGCGGTACAGCGCGGCCGGCAGGCCGCGCACGAGCAGCAGGACGCCGGCGAACAGCGGCACCTTGGCCAGGGCGGCGGGGTGCAGCAGCGCGTGCAGGTCGAACTGGATGCCGCTGTAGACGAAGAAGAACGGGACCACGAAGCCGTAGCCGATCGCGTCGAGCTTCATGCGGAACCGGCTGGAGGTGGCACGCTGGTCGGTGTCGACGAGCTGCAGGATGGCGCCGGCGACGAAGGTGCCCAGGATCGCCTCGAAGCCGAGGTCGTCGGCCAGGACCGCGAAGGCCGCCAGCAGCACCACGGTGGCCCGCACCCGCAGCTGCGCGGTGGTGTCGTCCAGGCGCAGCAGGGCGCTCGACAACCAGCGGGAGTGCCACGCCCGGCCGACGGCGCCGGCCACGCCGACGGCGAACAGCCCGAACAGGGCGAGCAGCAGCAGGCGGGAGCGCGGGCTGGACGCCTGCTGGGAGAAGAACAGGGTGAGCAGGACGATCGAGCCGAACTCGCCGAGCGTGCCGGCGGCCATCATGAGCTGGCCGAAGCCGGTCGCGACCTGCCCGGTGTCCTTCAGCACGGGCACGAGCAGGCCGAGCGACGTGGAGGTGAAGATGATGGCGAGCAGCAGCGGCGAGCCGTGGACGCCGACCGCGGCCAGGCCGTAGCCGGCGGCGACGGCCAGGCCGACCGACACGCCGAAGGCGCTGCCGGCGAGCTCGAGCCGCCGGCCCCGCAGGC
>JBIOYL010000310.1:0-8087 GCA_044870185.1 Actinomycetes bacterium
CGGTCAGTGCCCCGGTTTGCTTGCTGGTGGGGCGCAGGGGGAACTTGAAGGCGCGTCGCATGGCCGGAGTATCGCAGCCAGGTGTGCCGGTGGGTGGTCAACCGCAGCGATTGTGGATGGTGGAAGGGGGTGGAGCGCCGATTCCCCTGCCGCCTCAAGGCGGCAGTCCCCTCGGCGCGTCACGATGGCGGCCAGCCGCTGCCAGGTCGGCCCGGGATAGGCCTGGCGGACCCGCGCCGGGCCTTCCTCGCCCAGAAAGCCCACGTAGGCGCCTGGGTCGTCTTGGCGCAGCGCCGCCGCGAAGTCGCCGACCCACGCCTGCCGCACCGCCCGATCGGCGGGGCCCTGGGAGAACGCGGCCACGTTCACCATGATCTTGCTGGCGCGGTGGGCGAACGCGGTGGCCTGGGCGGGCACCCGCGCCATCGCCCCGCCCAGCACCCGCAGCTGCGCCACCCGCACGGGCGCGTCCGAGGCCTGCAGGTACTCCACGATCGTGGCGGCCACCTGGTGGTCAACCCGGTCGACGAACATGGTGTGTGCCACCGCGGTCGGATGGTCGCCCTGCTCGTCGGGCGGGTAGATCGCCGGGTAGGGCAGCGGCCGGACCAGGTCGGCGATCGGGCTGGCCAGCGCCCGCAACGGCGCCACGGCGCGCTGGCCGGCCGCGACGTCGCCGGCGTAGCACAGCGTGGCCATGACCACCAGCCGGCCGTGCTGGCTGGCGGGGATGGCCGGCAGGGGTGGGGCGGGCAGCACGTTGGCGATGGTCGACAGCTCGTCGGGGGCGGCTTGGGCCTCGGCGACCAAGCCGGTGAGCACCTGGGGAGTGGCGGGCAGGACCAGCAGGCCGCCCACCACCTGGGCAACCGGGTGGAGCCGGTACTGCAGGCGGGTGGCCACGCCGAAGTTGCCGCCGCCGCCGCGCAGCGCCCAGAACAGGTCGGGGTGGGTGTGAGCGTCGGCGTGCAGCAGCTGGCCGCCCAGGCCGACCGAGCCGGTGTCGCCGAACCCGGTGGCCAGCCCGTGGGCGCCGGCGGCGGTGGTGTACTCGCCGGCGGTCAGGCGCGCCTGGGCCCAGGCGGTGCGCCCCTCCACGTCGAGGTGCAGTGCCTTCATGGCCGTCAGGTCGAGCACGATGCCGCCCTGGGTGGTGCTGTGGCCGGCGGGGCTGTGGCCGCCGCTGCGCACGGCCAGCTCCAGTCCGCGCTCGCGGGCGAGCAAGACGACCTGGGCGACCTCGCTGGCGTTGACGGGGCGGACGATGACGGCCGGGTAGCGGTCGATGCCGCCGTAGAACAGGGTGCGGGCCTGGTCGTAGCCGGCGTCGCCGGGGGCGAGCACCCGCCCGTCGAAGGCGGCGCGCAGCCGCGGAATCGAGATGGTCATGGGGCGGGAGGGCGAGAGCTGCATGAGGAACTCCGGATGGTGGCTACGACGGCTGCCGACGGTGCGTGAGCGCCGGAAGGTCCCGGCTGGCGAGCCGCCAGCGGCGGGTCTGTCGCCGCGGCCGGGCCGCGCGGGCCAGCCGGGCAGCCTCGGCCCGGCGGCGCAGCTCGGCGATCCGCTCCCGCGCCACGGCACCGCTCAAGTTGTCTGCGGGCATCTCGACCTCCTTGCCGTTTGCTGGGTGCTGGCCACAGCACGCTACGGACGGGCGCGGACCGCGCCATCACCCGAAGGTGGACATCGAAGGTGGACTCTTTGGAGCCAGCCATCGTCCGGGACCGCACCACCGTGGTATCCGGGGGGGCGCGGCGGGCGGCTGCCGAGATTCCACCCGGCACCACCTCCGGGTGATGCCACCGCCGGTGCCCGCCCTGCCGTCCCGGCCAACGGAGCCAGACCACCGTCGCCGGGCCGGTCGCCGGCCGAGCCGCGCTTGAGGCCGCGACCATCCTTGCGCCATGATGGCCGCAAGCTCGTACAACAGGAGTTTGGCCCGATGAGCGCTGCCGCTGATCCGTCCCACCCTTGGCGTGTGCCTCAACCCGAGCGCACGCCAGCGGCGATCCGCGCGGAGCTGCCCGCCGAGCTGCGCAGCCAGTTCGAGGCCGAGTATCAGGCGGCGCTGGAAGACGCCAAGCAGACCTACGAGCTTGCCCGGCTCGATGCGGTGATCGAGGGCTGGTGGCGAACGGTGTGGGCCAGGCGGGCTCCCGGTCACGAGCAAACGATGGCGTACGGGCTGCGGTGGCTGCGCGGCGAGCCAGCTGAGCAGTAGGACTCAGCCGACCCTGCCGCGTTGGACGACCCATTCGGTCGGCTGCCCGGTGATGGTTGCGACGAGGTCGAAGTCGGCGTCGTGGTGCAGCACGGTGAGCTGCTCGACCTCGGCGGTTGCGGCCAGCAGCAGATCGGGGATGGCGACCGCACGATGCTGGCCAAGCCGGATCAGCTCGGCCTGGACCTCTCGGGCGCGCTGCTCGGCTCGAGGAGGGAGCAGGACCGGGATGAGGTGGTCCACCAGCGTTCGCCGGATGGTCCGGTAGTCGTCAACAGACCGCGCCGAGAACCCGACCTCGAGTTCGGTGACGATCGAGATGGCGACGCGCCCAGCCTGGACCCGGGGAAGCACCACCTCGCGGACCTCGGAGCGGACGAGGCGCGCCAGGACCGATTTGTCGACCAGCCACGTGGCCGGGCTCACCGCCACGCGGCGCCCATCACCTCGTCGTCACCAAGGTCCGTGGCTGCGGCCGCGAAGCGCCGTAACGCGGCGTCGTCCACACGGGTATGGCGTTGGCGGCTTCGGATCGCCTGCTGGAGTGCGATGGTCACCGTCTCCTTGATCGTGCCGGTGCCCAGTGCCGCACGGGCTTGCTCCAGGAGGTTGTCCTCGATGTCGATGAGCCGCTTGGTCATCCGCCGCCTCCGTATATCTCTGCTACGAACAATATATCCATGGGAGGAGGCGGCGGGCGGGCCCAGTGCCGCATCTGGGCGGGCTGGCGCTCGGACGCCCGGACGGGTAGCGTCGGCGCGTATGACGAAGGAGGCAGCCTTGTACGACGACGAGGGCGTGCTGCTCGACCTGGTGGACCTGTATGAGGCCGAGCAACCCGAGGACCTGTGGCGGGTCCTGGTCATGGGCGCGCACCGGCGGTCCAGCACCCACCACTGGGAGGCCGCCGCGCTGTTCCGCAAGCATCACCAGGACCGGCGCGACGGGGCGGTGGACACCGCGCTGCTGCTGTGCACCGACGCCCGCTGGCGGCGCTGCACCGGCAAGCTGCTCGCCGCCATCGTCGGCAGCGGGCTGCTGGACGACGGCCAGCTCGACGAGCTGGCCGAGCAGCTCCTGTGGCCGGACCGCTACGTCCATCACGCCCCGGTCGCCTGGACCGGCTTCCGGTCGGTGACCATCCCGCTCGACCAGGCCATCGCCATCGGCGCGCTGGTCCCCGACGACGGCGAGGTAGACGACGCTGCCGCGCAGGGGGCTCCCGAGGACCTCGACGCCCGGCCCTGGGACGACGCCGACGGCGAGGAGGAGGTGGCCGAGGTGGTCTTCACGCTCGACCCGGCGTCGACCGTGCCGTTCCAGCGGTGGATCGAGCCGCCGCTGCGCCGCTGGGCCGCCGCGCGGATCGTCGGCCGGGCGCCGGCGCGCCTCGGCGAGGTGCGTGGCCGGGTCGGCCCGCTCGGCGCGACCGACAAGATGGGCGCCGCCGCGGTCGTGGCCGGCATGCTCGACGCTCTCGACGCGCTCGACGGTCGCGCGGCCAGTCAGGTCCTCGACCTCGGGCTCGGCTGGCCACGCGGCCAGGTGCGGCTGCAGGCGCTGGAGGCGCTCGCCCGCCGCGAAGGGGTCGACGCCGCATTCCGTCGGGCGGCCGCCGACCCCGACGCCAAGGTCCGCCGCTGGGCGGCGAAGCTCCCTGCGGCTCCGGCCACGCCGGCCGACGCCAGCGGGCCGGCCAGGTCGAGCCCGCGACCGTAGCCGCGATGGAGCGCTGATCCTGGAATGCTGGTCCTGCACGGGCTCTGGTCGGCGGCGGGGACGCTGGCGCTCTGGGGCGAGGATCCGGACCTGCCGGCCGAGGCGCCGCCCCGCCGGGGCCGGACGCCCCGGCGGCCCGCCCCACGCCGCCATCCGTTCGCCTGCGAGCCGGCGGGGCTGCGGGCCGGCCTGCGGGCCCTGGTGCCGGGCGTGGCGGAGGCGGGCCGCGACGCCGAGCTGACCCTGCTGCTGCCGAGCGGGCGGTCCGGGCCGGCCGCCTCGCCGCTGCTCGTCCGGGAGGAGCCCGCCGCGCCATGGCCGCCGGACCGGGAGGCGCCCGCGCCGATCTCGGCGCCGCCGGGTGCGCTCGCGCTGGCGCCCTGGCGGGTGCCAGCGCTGGCGCTCGACCCGGATACGGCGCTCGACCTGCTCCTCGACCTGGCGGCCCGCGCGGGGGAGCTGCTGGTGGTCGAGGCCGGCGAGCCTTTGGCAGATCGCACCGGGGACGGCGTGGTGGCCGCGCGGGCCGGCCCGTCGCTGGGCTTTCTCGCCGAGGCGGCCGAGGCGGCGCTCGGGCTGGTCGCGGGCGGGCGGGTGCTGCCCGCCCTGGTCACCGAAGGCGGGACGCTCGCGGCACGCTGGAAGCCCGTGCCCGGCGCGCAGGACCTGGAGCGGCTGCGGCAGCTCGCCCAGGCGATGCCGCCGCTGTGCCGTGCCGAGCAGGCCGGCGGCGCCCCCGACGGCCGCCCCGGCGCCGCGGTGCTGGGCGACCTGCTCGACCGCCTGGTCGATGCCGCCGCCCGCCAGGCGCTCACCGGGCAGGTGCTGCTGCCTGCCCGGCGCGGCCGCCGCCCCGCCTCGCAACCGCTCGCGGAGGCCTGGCTCGCCGCCCTTGCCGGGCCCGACCCGCGGGTGGAGGCCGACCCGGGCGAGGCGGCCAAGCTCCAGCAGGCGCTGGACGAGTGGCGCCGCTCGGCGGAGCCGGCCACCGGGCCGGTGCGGACCTGCTTCCGCCTGGCCGCCCCGGCCGCCGAGCCGGACGACGCCGAGCCGGACGACGCCGAGCCGGGCGCCCACCGGCCGGACGCCCACCAGCCGGACGCCCACCAGCCGGGCGCCGCCCTGGCGGCTGGCGGCCGGGCCGGTGCCGCCCCGGCCGACGGCGCCCCGGCCGCCGACGGGCCGGGCGGCGTCTGGCGGCTGGAGTTCCTGCTGCAGGCCACCGACGAGCCGAGCCTGCTGGTCGGCGCCGCGGACGTGTGGCAGGCCGGCCGCTCGCTGCGCGCGTTCCGGCGCCGCGTGGACGAGCCGCAGGAGCGGCTGCTGGCCGATCTCGGCCGGGCGAGCCGGCTGTACCCGGAGCTGGAGCGGGCGCTGCGCGGCCGGCGGCCGGAGGCGCTCACGCTCGACGCCGCCGGCGCCCACCGGTTCCTGCGCGAGGCCGCCCCGGCGCTCGCCCAGGCCGGCTTCGGGGTGCTGCTCCCCTCCTGGTGGCGGGCGCCATCCGCGCGGCTCGGCGTGCGCCTGACCGCCCATGGTGGACCTGGCAAGGGCGCGGTCGCCCGCCCCGGCGGGCTCGGCCTGGACGCCCTGGTGGACTACCGCTGGGAGCTGGCCGTCGGCGACTCACCGCTCACCGCCGCCGAGCTGGCCGAGCTGGCCAGGCTGAAGGTGCCGCTGGTCCGGCTGCGGGGCCGCTGGGTGGAGCTCAACCCGGAGCAGCTGCAGGCCGGCCTGGCCTGGCTGGAGCGGGCCGGCACCGGCGAGATGCGCGCCGGCGAGGCGCTGCGCGGCGGACTCGGCCTGGACGAGCATCCGAGCGGCCTGCCCGTGGTCGGGGTCGCCGTCGACGGCTGGCTCGGCGACCTGCTCGACGGCCGCGCCGAGCGCCGCCTCGAGCCGCTGGCCACCCCGCCCGGCTTCGCCGGCACGCTGCGCCCCTACCAGGAGCGCGGGCTGGCGTGGCTGGCGTTCCTCGGCGGGCTCGGGCTCGGCGCCTGCCTGGCCGACGACATGGGGCTCGGCAAGACCATCCAGCTGCTCGCCCTGCTGGTGGCGGAGCGCGCCGGGGTGCTGCCGTCCCCGCCCGGCCCGACCCTGCTCGTCTGCCCGATGTCGGTGGTCGGCAACTGGCAGCGCGAGGCGGAGCGGTTCGCGCCCGGCCTGCGGGTCCACGTCCATCACGGTGCCGAGCGGCTCGCGGGCGAGGACCTTGCCCGGGCGATCGGCGACGCCGACCTGGTGATCACCACCTACGGGCTGGCCGCCCGGGACCGGCAGGCGCTGGCCGCGGCCGGGTGGGGGCGGGTCGTGCTCGACGAGGCGCAGAACGTGAAGAACCCGGGCACCCGGCAGGCGCAGGCGGTGCGCGCCCTGCCGGCCGCCCGGCGGGTCGCGCTCACCGGCACGCCGGTGGAGAACCGCCTGAGCGAGCTGTGGTCGATCATGGAGTTCACCAACCCCGGCCTGCTCGGCTCCGCCACGGCGTTCCGCAGCCGCTTCGCCGTGCCGGTCGAGCGCTACGGCGACGAGGCCGCGGCCGAGCGCCTGCGCCGGCTCACCGGCCCGTTCATCCTGCGCCGGCTCAAGACCGACCGCTCGATCATCGCCGACCTGCCCGCCAAGCTCGAGATGAAGGTGCTGTGCAACCTCACCGCCGAGCAGGCGTCCCTGTACCAGGCGGTGGTCGACGACATGCTCACCAGGATCGAGCAGAGCGAGGGGATCGAGCGCAGGGGGCTGGTGCTCGCCACCATGCTGAAGCTCAAGCAGGTCTGCAACCACCCTGCCCACCTGCTCGGCGACGGCTCGCCGCTGGCGGGACGCTCGGGCAAGCTCGCCCGGCTCGACGAGGTCCTGGAGGAGGTGCTGGCCGAGGGCGACAAGGCGCTGTGCTTCACCCAGTTCGCCGAGCTGGGCCACCGGCTGCAGGCGCACCTGACCGCCCGCTTCGGCCGCGAGGTGCTGTTCCTGCACGGCGGCACACCCAAGAAGACCCGGGACGCGATGGTGGCGCGCTTCCAGGCCGACGGCGGCCCGGCGATCTTCCTGCTGTCGTTGAAGGCCGGCGGCACCGGCCTGAACCTCACCGCCGCCAGCCACGTGATCCACTTCGACCGCTGGTGGAACCCGGCGGTCGAGGACCAGGCCACCGACCGGGCGTTCCGCATCGGCCAGCGCCGCGACGTGCAGGTACGCAAGCTCGTCTGCGTCGGCACAGTCGAGGAGCGCATCGACCAGATGATCGAGGAGAAGAAGGCGCTCGCCGAGCGGATCGTCGGCACGGGCGAGAGCTGGCTGACCGAGCTGTCCACCGCCGAGCTGCGTGAGGTCGTCGCCCTGTCGGCCGACGCGGTGTCGGAGTAGGCGGGCTGGAGGAGGCGGGGTCGTGGGACGCTGGGAGCCGGACTGGCCGTACCCGCCGCCGTCGCGGCCGCGCCGGGTCGAAGGTGGCATCAAGGCCCGCAGCCGCCGCGGCCAGATCGGCGAGAGCTGGTGGTCGGAGCGGTTCCTGGCCGTGCTGGAGTCGTTCGGGATGGAGGCGCGGCTGCGCCGCGGGCGCGCCTACGCCCGCGCCGGCCAGGTGCTGGAGCTCACCGTCGCGCCGGGCGTGGTGCGCGCCCGGGTGCAGGGCTCCAGGGTGCGACCCTACCGGGTCGAGATCGGCGTGAAGACCCTGCCGGAGCAGGACTGGGCCAGGGTCGAGCAGGCCATGGCCGGCCAGGCGCTGTTCGCCGCCAAGCTGCTGGCCGGCGAGATGCCCCGCGAGATCGAGCAGGCGTTCGGCGCCTGCCGCCTGTCGCTGTTTCCCGCCGCCGCCCGGGACCTGGCCAGTAGCTGCTCCTGCCCGGACTGGGCCAACCCTTGCAAGCACATCGCCGCCGTCTACTACCTGCTCGCCGAGGCGTTCGACGCCGACCCGTTCCTGATCTTCGCCTGGCGTGGCCGCGCCAAGGACGAGCTGCTGGAGCACCTGCGCGCCCTGCGCGGCGGCACCGCCGCCGCGGCCGCGGCAGGCCAGGAGGACCACGCCGCCATCGCCGCCATCCAGGTCGACGAGCCACCGCTGGCCGCCAGTCTGGAGGCCGGCCTGGAGGCCTTCTGGATGCCCGCCGCCGGGCCGGGCGCCCGGCCCGGCGCGGCC
>JBIOYL010000311.1:0-3410 GCA_044870185.1 Actinomycetes bacterium
CCCTAACCGGCGGGCCCAGGACGCGATCGCTGAGATCCATTTTCTGGCCACCCACTCGTATGAGTGGGTGCTGGAGGCCGATATCCAGGCGTGTTTGGATGCATCGTCACACTGCTCCCTCCGCTGATTGCCATGATCAAAACAGGGTGTCGGTTTCGCTGGAAACGTTGATGCGTAAGCCTTTCTTGCGTCCGGTGCGGGTGAGGACGGCTTGCAGTTCGCCGCGCTTGACACGTTGCAACACGGTCTGGCGGGACACGCCAAGGGCGCGGGTGGCGTACTGGACGGCGACCCAGCCGTCGGGGGCGTCGTCGACGAGCATGGTGCGCAGCTCGTCGGTGAGCCGGATCCGCCAGGGCGCGCCGGGGGTGACCTGCTCGCCGGCGACGAAGCCGTCGTTGAGCCAGCGCAGCAGCGTGGACGGGGCGATGCCGAGCTGTTTGGCGGCGGCGGTCACGTTGAGCAGGGTTCCTTCCGGTGGCTGGTCGGTGGGCTGGTGGCAGGCAATGTTCCAGTGGTGGCGCAGTGATTGGACCCTACCGGTGGTGTAGGACAATCCCCGCGCGGTGCGCCGGCCCTGCCGGTTGAGGACGCCGGCGATTTTGGCGTCCGGGTAGTGCACGGCCAGGCGGCGCAGCAGGTCGATGACGTCCTCGTCGGTGCGGGTGGTCGGCTGGGGGCGGCGCAGCGGCACGGCCAGGTCGCTGAGGGCGCCGCCTTTCCACCGCAGGACCACCTCGGCGCGGGGGTCGGGCTGGTCGCGGTGCACGGTGATGTTGACTTCGGTCAGCAGGGTGCGCAGCAGCCTTTTGCGGTCCTTGTCGGTGGTGCTCGGCGCCGACCAGACCTGGCCGAGGTCGTCGCCGAGGGCGAGGATGGCCTGTTTCTCCTGTGGGGTCAGGGTTTTCGGGCGGGCGGCCTCGCGGCGGGCGAGCTCGGCCTCGGCGTCGGCCAGCTGCTGCAGGGCGGTGTTCCGCTCGCTTTCCAGGCCGCGGGCCACCAGCCGGTTGTCCGGGTCGACGGCCCGGTAGCGGCGTTCTGCCCGGCCGGCGGCGTAGCGGGCCTGTTCGACCTGGCGTCGCCACTGCGCCAGGGCGCTGTGGTGGCCGGCCTCCAGCTGCTGCGCGGCGGCCAGGCAGGCCTGCAGCGCCGCGGGGGCCAGCGCCGCCAGGAACGCCTCGGTGACCGCGGCGTCGATGGCCAGGCCGCCGACGTTCAGGTGCCGGGCGCCGCGGCCGGCGACCAGCTCCGCGGAGCCCTGGCAGTAGTAGTTCGGCACCGACCTGGCCGGGCCGCGGTAGAAGATGGCCAGCTTGCGGCCGCAGACCCCGCAGCTGGCCAGGCCCTGCAGCAGGGCGCAGCCTTCCCGCACCGCGCCGGTGCCCGGCTGGCGGGCCTGCGGACGGGTGTTGGTGTCGATGCGGGCCTGGTTGGCCTGGTAGGTGTCCCAGTCGAGGAACCCGCGATGATGATCGGTGATGAGCACCTCCCACTGGTCCCGGGGCAGCCGCCGGCTTCGCTGGCGCAGCACACCACCGGCGTCAAGGTAACGCTCCGTGCGGGTGCGGCCGTAGACATACGCGCCGGCATAGGCCGGGTGGGTCAGCGTGGTGTGCACCGCGTGGTAGGTCGGCTCCACCCAGGCGATCTCCGCCGGGCCGCCGCGCCGATACCCGGCGGTTTGCAGCGGCCAGCGCAGGCCCTGCTCGCGCAGCCACAGCCAGGTGGCGCGCACCGAGCCGCACACGGCGAACCGGTCAAAGACCGCCGCGATGACACCGGTGACCGCCTCGTCGGGGTGAAAGCCGATCTCGCCGTCGCCCTCCCCCCAGACCAGCCCGACCGGCAGGCCCCGGCGCAGCTGCCCGCGGGCGGCCTTGTTGCGGATGCCGCCCTCCAACCGGGCGCGCAGCACGTGCAGCTCAGCCTCGCTCATGATCCCTTTCATGCCGAGCACCAGCCGGTCGTTGAACAGGCCGGGGTGATACACGCCGTCGGCGTCGGCGACCAGCGTGTCGCAGGCGCCGGCCAGGTCCAGCAGCCGGTACCAGGCCGAGTTGTCCCGGGCCAGCCGGGAGGCCTCCAACGCCAGGATGATCCCGACCTGGCCCAGCGCCACGTCGGCGACCATCGACTCGAACCCGTCGCGGTGCCCGAGCACCGAGCCCGACACGCCGAGGTCGGCGTCGACGACCCGGATTGCGGCGCGGGGCCAGCCCAGCTCGACGGCGCGGTCGGCCAGCCGGTACTGCCGGGCGGTGGATTCGGTGTTGCGCTCCAGCTGGGCCAGCGTGGATTGCCGGACATAGACCACCGCCACCCGGGAGCGGTGCGAGGCGGTGATCTTGCTGTGCTCAGCCATCACCGGCCTCCCTCTGCTCCTCGTCGCCGGCGGCCGCCTTGGCGATCAGGCCGGCCAGCAGCCGGATCGCCTCGGCGGTCTCGGGCTCGGGCAGGTGATCCAACGCGGCCGGGGATGGCACCGGACACTGCTCCGGCAGCAGACTGAGCTGGACAGGCTGCATGGTCGTCCTCCTTGCACGGTGACTGCCGTGCAGCCTGCCCCGCCGCGCCGCCCGACAGCGCCGACACCAGCACACAGGCGGCCAGCAGATCGCCGAGCCCGCCCAGCGTGGCCGCCCCGCCACCCTCGGCTGCCGGCTGCGCGTCGGTCCACGCCCGCGGGATCATCCGCTTGCTGCCATCGGGCAGCACCACCAGCAGCTCCACCCCGCCGTGGCGGCGCAACCGGCCCAGCACCCGCACCCGCTGCCCGTCCAGCGGATCCTTCCGCCGGGTGATCGTCACGACGGTCACCGCGGCTCACCCCGGCCCGGCCGCACACCACCGACGGTGGCGCGGCCGGCGGCCCGATGCACCGCGTCCACGACCAGACCGATGTTCGTCTCGTCCAAGATGGACAGACACTCGCCCAGGTCGACAGGAACGCCCTCGGCGATACTCGCCGCGATCCGCAGCACGGACCCCTCACTGTCCGAACAGGACAACCGTCCCGCCCCCAACGCCCGCACCGCGGCCCGCCAGGCGACCATCGCCAACGCCACGGCGCCGCCCGTACCCGGCACCAAACCCACGAACCGGCCCACGAAATCGTCGCGGCACAACCAATGGCGATGCCCGATCAGCAGCTCGACAGCCGCCTGCCGGCAGTAGAGCCCTTCGGCGTGCGCCCGCAACGCCTTCGTAAACTCATCGAAGCACGTAGTGTGTCGTGGATTCCTTTGGATCTTTGGACCACTCGATCATGAGATCGGTCCTGGCTCAGAAGATCCACGACGGTCGGTTCCTACGCCTGATCGACGGGCTACTTCGGGCCGGATACCTGGAGGACTGGCGCTACCACCGCACGCTGAGCGGCTGTCCGCAAGGTGGCGTGGTGTCACCGGTGC
>JBIOYL010000312.1:0-3440 GCA_044870185.1 Actinomycetes bacterium
CCCACCACCACCATCCTGCTCGCCCTGTACGTGACCGGCCTGATCTTGCTGGACGCGCGGCCAACGCAGACACGCGGAACGCGCTTCCTGCCCGGCCGCGGCCACGACGCCCTCAACCGGCTGCTGCGGACCACGCCCCGGTCGACCCGGGCGCTGCTAGGGCTGCTGATCGCCTGGATCATTCGGCGGGGCACGGAGGGCTACCTGTGCTTGGACGACGTGGTGGTCGAGAAGGCGTTGGCCACGCGGCTGCGGTGGGCCGGCTGGACCTCCTCGTTCGCCACCAAACGCACCGTCTACGGCCTGCACATCGTGGTGGTGCTGTGGTGTGCCAGCGAGGGAGCCTGGCGCATCCCGGTCGCGTTTCGGCGGTGGCGGCCCAAGCGCAGCTGCGCCCCACACCGTTACCAGACCAAACTGCAGCTGGCCGCGGAGATGCTCACCGAGCTGGTCGCCGCTCGGCTGCCGTTTGCCTACCTGGTCATGGACACCCACGACACCGCCGGCTTCATCACCCGCCTGGCTGGCCGGCTCGGCATCTGCTGGGTCGGCACCCTGCCGCCCCGCACCACCGTGGTCTGGCACGGTCGGCGACAGTCGGTCGCCGAGCTGGCTGGGCGGCTGCGGCTTGGCTGGCGGCCGCGGCTGGGGCTGCGCGCCGCTGCGGTCACCGTCTACGCGCCCACCTACGGCACGATCCGGTTGGTCGTGACCAGCAACCGTCACGGCAACCTGGAGTGCCTGGCCAGCAACGAGCTGACGGCCGACTTGACCCGGGTGGTGGCCCGCAAGCGCAGCAGGTGGAGCGTGGAGACGATCTTCCGTGACAGCAAACAGTACGCCGGCCTGGGCGCCTGCCAGTGCTGGACCGATCAGGCCATGGTCCGCCACGTCGCCCTGGTCCTGGTCGCCTTCGTGGTACTGCAACGCCTGCGCCTCGATCCCACCGAGAGCGTCGCCGCGGTCAAGGAGCGCTGGCAGCTGACCATCACCCGCCACGGCGAGCCACCACCCGCCCCGCTCAAAGCCTGCCCAGCTCATCTCCGAGCGACCGCGTAACTCCTGTTACGTAAGCCCTGACCCACCGGTAACGGATTGAGATCGCCTGCCTGAAACGGCAACAGGTGCCCCGCTGACCTGCGAGAATGGCGCTGTGGAAGACGACCATTCGACTCGGGCAGGAGGACACCTGTCAGGTGCGATGCTACAACCCTGACGAAATCACTGTCGCCTTTGACGACGAGCGGCTGGTCGGCGACGCCGGTCTGCTCCTGCCGGCCACGTTGGCGGTCGGGCTGGGCCTACGCGAGCTGCTCGATGCCCCTGTGGACCTTGGCCAGGCACCCGGCCGGGCGCATGCCGCCGATAAGGCGCTGACCCTGGTGCACTCGGCGCTGGCCGGGGGCAGCTGGATCGACGACTGCGACCGACTGCGCGCTGGGGCCACCGGGCAGCTGCTCGGCCACCGCGTGCTGGCTCCCTCCACGATCGGCACGTTCCTGCGTTCGTTCACCTTTGGCCACGCCCGCCAGCTCGATCGGGTCAGCGGCCAGGCGCTGGCGCGGGCCTGGCAGGCGGGAGCGGGTCCAGGTGCCGGGCCACTGACCATCGACGTCGATTCCACGATCTGCGAGGTCTACGGCACCAAGAAGGGCACCAAGAAGCAAGGGGCCGAGTTCGGGCATACCAAGGTGCGCGGCTACCATCCGCTGCTGGCGTTTGCGGCGGGCACCTGGGATTTGCTGCATGCCCGGCTGCGTGGTGGCAGCGCCTACACCGCCCGGGTGCGGCTGGGTTCGTGGCCGAGACCATCGGCCGGGTCCGCGCGGCGGGCGCCGCCGGGCCGTTGACCTTGCGGGCCGACTCGGGCTTCTACACCCGCACGGTCGTGGGGGTCTGCCAGCGCCACCAGGTGCGCTTCTCGATCACCGCCAAGCTCACCAAGGCGGTGCGCAAGGCGATCGAGGCGATCCCCGAGACCGCATGGACGCCGATTCCGTACTGGTTGGAGGGCGGCGCGGATGTGGCCGAGACCCGCTACCGCCCGTTCGGCAAGACCGGGCCGCTGGTGCGGCTGATCGTGCGCCGGGTGCGGCCCACCCCCGGTAGCCAGCTGGCCTTGTTCACCAACTACGACTACCACCCGTTCATCACCGACCGGCAAGGTTCGACCCTGGAGCTGGAGGCCGACCACCGCCGTCACGCCGAGGTCGAACCCGCCATCTGCGATCTCAAGCATGGCGCTGGCCTGGAGCATCTGCCCTCGGGCCGGTTCGCCGCCAACGCTGTCTGGTTGGCGTTGTGCGGGCTGGCCGCCAACCTGGCCCGCTGGACCCGGCCGGCTGGGCATGGGCGAGCCGCGTATGAGCCCCAAGACCCTGCGGGTGCGCTATTTGGCGCTGCCCGGCCGGCTGACGGTGTCGGCCCGCCGACCCACCCTGCACCTGCCCCGCTGGTGGCCGTGGCGGTGGCGCTGGGAGTTCGCGCTGGCCCGGCTGCGCTGCATCCCCCACCCGACCTGACCGCCCGGGCCTGCGGCCGTCCCGACACTACTGAGCAGTCCCACGGGCCAGGCGGCAGCCTGCCCGGTAACCAGTGAGAACCCGCCGACTCGGTCTACCGGGACGCGGCTGGGAGCGTGGCAGGCCCGATGCCAGCCTGCTCAATGCCAATCACAGCCCCTCTCGGCCCAGTTCTAGCCCGTCTCAGCATTCAGCAGGCGAGATTGCCGCCCACAATCAGGGAATCGGTGGAATCAGGCTTAGCAGCATCCTCATTCAGAGCTAAATTAAGCTCTGTTCCCAAGGCCGCCTTTCGAATTGCCGAATACATTATGTAGTGAGTCCTGAGGCTATAGGAAGAGAGGCGATTCACTAGTGCGCTTAGCGCCACACCCCTATCATCTCGGCCTTTAGGCGACTTGGAGGAGGCAAGCACGCCACCCAGGTATTCGGCAACCAGCTCATCATCACTGAAAGAGCCATCGTCGAATATGATCTTTATGACCCGAGGTGGTACCTCCCATCCTGTGAGATATCAAGAGCTTTGCGAGAAGCCCTATGCACGATGCTGGCTATATTCCGCGCACGCTTATCGGTTAGATCGCGTAACCCGTCGCCAAGGTAGTCGAAGGTCGGACCGAGCAGACGTTCGAGCATGGGCTTGGTCACGCTGGCCGACCCTAGGAGCGCGAGAGCAGATCCGATCTCCATGCTCCCCCTTTGGTTGTGACTGCGGGCTTTGTAGTCCTCACCATCTCCAGTAACGGCGTTAGCAACGACGCAGGGTGCAGCGCGTGTCGAGTAGCCGTAGCCTAGACGAGTAATTCCAAGGGGTGCGGGATCGAGCGAGGGCGTCCATGATCGGCGCTGCTACCCAACGTCGAGCCTGGAGGCCCCGTGGACGCCGACCTGGACACCCTCGCCACCGCACTGTACGTC
>JBIOYL010000313.1:0-3183 GCA_044870185.1 Actinomycetes bacterium
TACGACCCGACCGGCGGGCTGGGCCGCCCGGGCGATACCTGGTCACCCCTGGCTTCGTGTGAAGGCTGGCAGGCCGCCCGGGCTATGGGCCAGTGGCTGACTGCCGCCGGTGCAGGCACCCAGCAACGTGACGCTGTCTCCGAGTTCTTCGAAGTGCTCGGCAGCAAGTTTCTCGGGCCCCTGTTGTTCGCGGCCGCCAACGACGGACGGCCCATGCGTCAGGTAGTCAGCTGGGTCAACCGCGGCGAAGAGCGCGAGCCGGCCGCCATCCTGGAGGAAATCGGCGACGAAGCGGCCTGCGAGTCGTTCGAGGCGCACTGCCGTCGCGAGGAGCGCTTCAAGGGCAACGTGGTGGGCACGGCCGAGGTCATCCTCGACGTCTACAATGACCCGGCGGTCGCCAAGAGCGCCGAGAGCTCCCGCATTGACCCGGCGCAGCTTCTCGACGGCGATAACTCCTTGTTCTGCTACGCGCCCGAGCACGAGCAGGAGCGCATGCGCCCGCTCTTCGAGGGGCTCATGCAGACGGTCCTGAGAGTCGCGGTCGAGCAGGCGGCCACCTCGCCGGACGGACAGCTCCCCTATCCCTTCCTGGTGCTGCTGGACGAGGCCGCCCACATCGCGCCGCTACGGAACCTTGCCAAGCTGGCGAATACCGTGTCGGCTGCCAACATCCAGCTCGTCTCGATCTGGCATGACATGGCTCAGATCCGAGCCCTGTACGGCCCTCTGGCGGACAGCGTGGTGAACGGCCACCGCGCCAAGCTGCTACTGCCCGGCCTGAGCGACCCGGGCACGCTCGAGTACCTCTCGCGCTTGATCGGGCAGGCGGAATACGCCCGGCAGTCCGTCTCCCGCAGTGGCCGAGCCGGTGACGTCAGTACCACCGACGCTACCGAGCTGCGCGAGCTGGCTCCCGTCGAACTACTCCGTCAGTTGCCCAAGGGCGACGCGGTCTTGCTGTACGCCAACAAGCCGCCGGTGCGTCTGCACCTGCGGCCGTGGTTCAAGGACCCCACTCTGCACAGTCGCGCCACGAGCTGAGAGACGGGCGATCAGGCCGAAGCCGGCCGGAGGTCAGCGGCGATGCGCTCGAGCAGTGCCCGGGCTTCAGCTCCGGACACGGCCACCGCCCGGAGCCGGGCGAACGCGTCTTGGTAGTTGGCCACATCCTCGGGGTCACGCACGTTCAGTGCCGAGGTCAGCGTCTCGACACTCACAACCGGCTCCCCGTCGCGGTCATCGAAGACGACGAAGCCGTGGGTATGCCAGACCGGTAGCTCTATATCAAGCGGGATGATCCCGAGCGCCACGTTGGGCAGGGTGGCCGCCACGGTCAGCCTGCCCAGCTGCTCGAGCAGGAGCTCGGGTGGGCCGAGGCGGGTGCGCAGGCCTGCCTCAGTCAGTACAAACTCGAAGCGCTTGTCTTCCTTATACAAGATCGCCTGGCGTCTCAACCGAGCCTCGATCGCCTCGGCGAGGTCAGGCTGGCCGGCCGGGTGCGCTGCCTGATAGACCGCCCGGGCATAGCCGGGGGTCTGCAATAGCCCCGGCACGAGCATGGGGTTGAACACCCGGATGGTGCCGGCGGTCGCCTCGAGCTCGGCCGTCTCCTCCTGCAGGCCAACGAGACCCCGGCGCATCCGCCGGCGCCAGGCCACCGCCTCGGTAGCGGCCGTCTCAGTCAGCTCAAGGAGCGTGAGGCGCTGCTGCTCGCTGGCGCCGGTCTGCTTCGCCCAGCGGTCAACATCGGCGGCCGAGGGCACCGACTGACCGAGCTCGATCCGTGACACCTTGGATTGGCTGATGCCGGTCTGCTCGGCCAGCTGCTCGCCACTCAGCCCGGCCGTCCGGCGTAACCCACGCAGCGCCTCGGCCAGGCGCTGGCGATGGGGTGAGCCTTCACCAAAGGTGCCAAGTGTCATCCGCGGATGGCTGCCATGAACTCATCCAAGGGAACCGAGCAGGCCAGGGCCAGGTCCCGGTGATGGCGGCAACGGGCGATGACTGAGGGATCACTCGTCAGCTCGTCGCCCAGGAACCGGCCCTCAGGGTCGTACTCCATCACGAGCGCCGACGGGCGGTCGGTCTCGATGTCGAGCAGCCAGAAGTCCCGGGTGAGCGGCCCCAACTCGGGATGCTCGCCGCGGTCGGCGATGTGGATCTCCTCGCCGGCCTCGGCGTTCTCCGGGTAGGCGGCCATCTCATATCGCAGGTATGGCGTGAGCGGCAGGTCCACCACGTGTACCCGGCTAAGCCGCTTGCCCTCTGTAGCCGCCTTAGCCACCAGCCGCATCCACTCCTGCTTGCTCGGGCGCTGCGTGAGCGGCAGCAGCTCCCCGGTCCTCTCAAATGCCCGGAAGGCCGGATCAGAGGTGCCGAGGTACTGCGGGAGCGTCTCGAGGCGGAAGGCCGACCGGGTGAAGAAGTCGAAGAACTCCTCAGAAGCAGAGGCCATGAGCGCTATCTCCCGTCCAGCCGCCGTGCGGCATCGAGCAGGAGTGCCCGGGGGATACGCACTGCGCTCTCGCCGGCCGGTGGTACCAGCTGCTCGAGTGCCACCTGGTAGCCCTGGATCACCACCGTGTCTTGGTCATCATCGGCGACGTACACCGCCGGGCAGATGCGCCCGTCGTCGCAGTCCCCTGCTACCTGGATAAGCATCCGCGCCTCCTGGGCTACCCGCGAGTTTCCTGTCTGGGCACGATGCTGAGCCCGACTCAACTGCACGTCAAGGCACCGACGCCCGACCTGGGGTTGACCTTACCCGAGTAGCAAAGTAGTTTCCTCCCACATACTCCAGCGTTACCCGGGTAATGGAGGCGGGCCGCATGCAAGGGTCAACCCATCCCCTGGCCTCGACCGAACACAAGCGGCCAGCCCGATGAGCCGGCGGGACAGCGGAGCCGGCGGCGGCCTGCTCGAGCGCCTCATCCTCGGGTTGCTGCTCCTGTTCGGGGCCTGGTCGGTGGTGGTCTGGGTCGTTGGACAACTGGCCGGCCTACTCAAGTCGCACACGTGGCCGCCGGCAGGCGTGGCCGAGGCTGTGCTAGCGGCCGCTAACTTCCCTCATCACCTGAGCGACCCGGCCCAGGCCTGGCCGCTCAAAGTCCGCCCCTACCTGCCTGGCCCCGTTGTCTTCTATGGCGTAGTCGTGTTCCTGGTAGCAGCCGTCCTCGTAGT
>JBIOYL010000314.1:0-4033 GCA_044870185.1 Actinomycetes bacterium
GGTGCTTGGCTTGCAACGACGGGCAGCGTTCGGCGGCGGCGGTGGCGTACTTGGTCACCAGTGCCTGCACCGCGTCGGCGCTGAGCGGCGTGCCCCGGCGGCTTGGGAACAGCGGGTCGGCCGGTCCACCCGCCCGTTCGCGGAGCCACACCCGCAGTACGGCCACGGTTTGGGCGGTCAGCGGCGTGCAGCGCTGCTTGCGGCCCTTGCCGTGGCAGCGCAGGTGGGCGCCGGTGGACAGCACCGCGTCCTGGCAGCGCAGGCCGGTGAGCTCGGAGACCCGAAGGCCGGTCTGGATCGCCACCAGCAACAGGGCGTGGTCGCGCCGGCCGGTCCAGCCGGAGCGGTCGGGACTTGCGAGCAGCGCCTGGATCTCGTCGGTGGTGAGGAACGAGACAACAGCCCGTTCGAAGCGTTTGCGGGGGATGGCCAGGACGCGCTGGATGAGCGCGGCATGCTCGGGGTGGCGCAGCGCGGCGAAGCCGAACAGGGAGTGGATGGCGGCCAGGCGGGCGTTGCGGGTCCGGACGCTGTTGTGGCGCTCGCGCTCCAGGTGCTCCAGGAAGGCTGCGATCAGCGGGGCGTCGAGGTCGGCGAGGTCGAGCCTGGATGGTGCTTTGGCGGTGGTGTGGTGGGCGAAGCCCAGCAGCAGCCGGAAGGTGTCGCGGTAGGCGGCCACGGTCTGCGGGCTCGCCCGGCGCTGGCCGATCAGCCGTTGGGTGAAAAACGCCTCCAGGGTGGGGGCGAGCAAGCTCATGGTAGGTCCCCCAGGACGTCGTCAAGACGCTGGCTGGCGAGCGCGAGCAGTTCGGGTGCCGCCTCCAGATACCAGTAGGTCGCGGCGGGATCGACGTGGCCGAGCCAGGTCGACAGCAGCGGCAGGCGGGCGTCGACGTCTGCTTTGTCGCGATACCAGCCAAGCAGGGTGCGTACGGCGAAGCTGTGGCGCAGGTCGTGGGGCCGCGGCCGGCACCGCTGGCCGCGCCCCTCAAGCACGGCGTGACGCACCAGCGTGCGGAAGGTGTCGTGGAAGGTGCTGCTGCACAGCCGCAGGCCTCGTGGTGAGACGAACAAGCTCGGCGTGGCAGGCTTGGGCCAGCGCTGATCCCGCAGCCGGCCATAGCGCCGCAGGGCCTCCAGGGTGCTGTCGTGCAGGGGGAGCTCGCGGGGCTTGGCAAGCTTGGCCCGGCGCACCAGGAGGACCCCGCCGGTCAGGTCGACGTCTGCCCGGTCGAGTCCGAGGGCCTCGCCGACGCGCAGGCCGGTCACGGCCAGCAGCCCAACCAGCGTCTCGTGGGTCGCGGCCCGCAGCGGCGGTGTCAACACTCGGGCCGCTGCCATAAGCGCGTCGACGTCGGCGTCGGAGTACAGATACGGCGTTACCCGAGGACGGTGCGCACGTAGCAGGTCTGCGGGTGGGACCTGGGTGGACGGGTCGAGGGTCTGCAGGTAGCAGGCAAAGCCACGCACGATGCCCAGGCGTTGCCGCCACCAGGCCGGATGCACATCCTTGGGCGCGGTGGCCCAGGCCAGGGCGAGCTCGGTGGTGACCTGGGATGCGCCGGCGTCTTCGAGGTAGCCGACGAAGTCTGCAAGCAGCCGCCCGGCACGTTGGAGGCCATAGCCGAGCCGGCGGCGGATGGCCAGGTAGTCGGCCACGGCAGTGCGCAGCCCGGTCACGGCGCACCCCCCGGCCAGGGCTGGGCGAGCGTGCGCAGCGCTCTTCGGTCGACCTTGGCGTAGATCGCGGTCGTGTCGAGCCGGTGGTGACGCAGAACCTGGGCGACCTCCGACAGCGGCGCGCCGGCCCGCAGCATCTGGGTCGCGGCGGTGTGCCGCAGCCGATGGGCACCCACCGGCGGCAGGCCGGCCCGAACACAGGCGTCGTGCACCACCGCGGCGATCCCACTGGGGCGAAGCCCCCCATGCGGAGCGTTCACCCGCACAAACACCGCGCGGCATCCATCCCGGGGACGACCGCGGCGCAGGTAGCCGACCAGCGCCTCCCCAACGTCGTGGGGCAGCGGCAGCCGCTCGTGGTGGTCTCCCTTGCCCCGGATCACGAGCTCGCCCCGATGCCAGTCCACGTCGTCGAGCTGCAAGCCGGCCACCTCCCCGGCCCGCAGGCCCAGGCGCACCAGCAGCGCCAGGATGGCGTAGTCGCGCCGCCCGACCACGCGACGTTGATCACAGCTGGCAAGCAGACGGTCCACCTGGGTGGGCGCAAGCCCCCGCGGCAGCGAGCTTTGTCGCCGCCCGGCGACGCCGGGCACCGCCGACGCCAGCGACGTCGTGGTGACGCCCGCCACGTGCAGGTAGCGCAGCAACGAACGCAACGCCACCACCAGATACTTCGCCGCAGCAACGCTCCGCCTGGCGCACTCGCGCCCCACAAACCCGGTGACCTCCGCGGCGCGCAGCTGCGCAAGGTCCAGGCCGTCCACCCTGGCCTGCGCCACCAGGAACAGGCGGGCGACGTCGGTGTAGTAGGCGACGGTGCCCTCGGCCAGCCCCCGCTCGCCGACCAGGTAGCGGTGATAGGCCGCAAGCAGCCCCGCAACAGGGCCTTGCGTGACCCTGGGGACCGGTACTGGCACCACCTGGACGCTGCGCAGGTAGTCGAGCAGCAGCGCCATGCTCCGCGGCGACACCCACGTCTGGTAGCCTGCGGCGTGTCGTGCGTCCAGGAACTGCTCCACACGCTGTGGTGTGAGCTCGCCGGGCGCCAACCCTTCACCCTCAAGCCAGCGGCTCACATGGTCGAGCAGCCAGAGCCGCTTCCTCACCGACGACGGCGCGTAGCCCCGACCGGCGAGCTCGGACGCAAAGCCCGCCGCATAGGGCGCCAGCGGTCCCCGCACTACCTGGACCCGGCGTGGTGCTGACATCTCCGCCTCCTCTCCGGATCACACGACCCGAAGCAGGAAGCATCGATCCAACCGCTGGGATTATGCCGAGGCGGTCATCGCCTTCCCCCCGGCTGACCAGCACGAACGCTGCTCGCTCACCACCAACTCGGCATAACTGGCCGCTCGGCATAATCCGGGTTATCTGGAATTCGGGATAACGGCGATCACCCGGTAGCGGAACAGGGCGACCTGCTCGGCGGGATCGTCCGAGCCGGACGGGCGGGTGGTGGGCACGGCCACCTCCTATGAGGGTGGGGGTCGGGGCACGGGCGGCAGCCAACGCCATCCCCCACGCCCTGCCAGGGCGGGCTCGTGGTGGCGCCCAACCACCCGCCGCCGCTGACGATCCCCGCCAGCGGCCAGGCCGCCGGGGCGGCCCCACCCAGCCGCTGCCTCACCCGAGCGGCCAGTGCCCCCAGCGCGGCCAAGGCCGCACGCTCAGCCACGCCGGGCAGGCCATCCACCAGCCCGCCGAGCTCGACCACCAGCGCGCACAGCCCGGCCACCAGCACCGGCGCGCGCACCCCGAACCGGCGCCACCAGTCCCGCACGGTGGTGTGCGGCACCCCAAGTCCCGCGGCCACCGGGCGCAGCCCCGCCCCCGCCACCACCCGCTCCAGCGCCACACCAATGACCTCGACCATGTCCAAGCGCCGCAGCAGCGCAAACGACGGCAGCAGCGCGTGCGTCACCCCACACGGCCGGCACTTGGCCCACGCCACCCACACCCGCCACCCACGGCCGAGGCGCACATACCGCTGATAGCCCGACCAGAACACCATCGGCTGGCCACAGTCTGGGCAGTCCGCCCGTGGGACCCGCACCCCACGGCCCGCAGCCTGGTATTCCTCGACGCTCAACGGGCAAGGCCATACGATGGCCACGGTGGCAGACACCGCCTTGGACCCTCCCGGAGCCCCAACTCCTATGGGAGGGTCCTTTGCTTGTTCAGGACGCCCCCATCCTGCCCGCCCCCACCAGTCCATCCCAAATCAGCGCTGCCGTTCCCCCGGCCTACGTCCACAGCCAGTCACGCCGGTAACACCAGGCTGGGCCGCATCGTCACCGCGGCCAAATGCCGCGTGCACGCAGTGCTGGCCGACCGCGGCGTCCGGGTCGAGCAG
>JBIOYL010000315.1:0-3927 GCA_044870185.1 Actinomycetes bacterium
CGGGCCAACGTTATCTTCAGCCAGATGATCTTGCAGGTGGTGTGAGCAGGGCGTCTGTGTCGTGGACGGTGTCTGTGGCGGGGCCGCCGAGTCTGGCGGTGCGTAGCTGTCCGTGGAGGCGGGCGATCTGGTCGCGAAGCTTGTGGTTGTCGTCGGTGAGTTCGCGGATGCGTTGGTGGGCCAGGGCGAGACGGTGGCGTAGGGATGCGTCCGAGCTGCGCTCGACCGGTGTCTGTGGGGTGCTGAGTGTCCGGCCACGGAGGGCGTCGATCTGTTGGCGGAGTTCGGTTTCGGCGTAGAGCCAGGCGCGGGAGACGCCGGCCTTCGCGGCGATTGCGGCGACGGTGACGGTGACGCCGCTGCTTTCGAGTTCCCGCAACGCTTGGCGGGCTCTGGCCAGGGTCTGTTCACGGCGTCGCTGGGTGGCGGCGGCGAGGTGGTGGGAGTTGTCAGCACGCATAGGTCGGCTGGTCTGTGGTGGGCTGGCAGGAGCAGGTCTGTCCGTTGTGGAGGGTGGTGAGGATGGTGAGCAGGCTGGTCTCGACGGTGCGGTTCATCTGCGCCATGCGGTCGCGGCCGTCGGCCTCGGCTTGGGCGATGAGGCGACGGGTGTCGGCGAGCTGCTGGTGGTGCTGAGGTAGGAACTCGGCGGTGGTAATGAACAGCGGGCAGGTCAGGCAGGCGTTGGCGTGTGGGCACGACTTCTGCAGCGGCAGCCCGCAGTAGCCGTTGGGCAGGGCCATCTTCGCTCGGGCGAGGTTCTGCTTCATCCACGCGGCGTCGGCCAGAGGCCCATCGTCGGGCAGCTCGACCGGCTCACCCCGGATGTTGATTTTCTGGGCGCGTTGCCACTGGTCTCGGATGGTCGAATCGGCCAGCCGGGCGTAGTGCGCGGTCATGGTGTGGGAGGTGTGGTCGAGCAGCCGACGTACGACCTCCTGGGACACCTCGCTGTTGATCAGGCGGCAGGCGTAGGTGTGCCGGAAGCGATGGGCGGTGACGTGGGCGGGCCGGCCCAGCTCGTCGGTGATCTCGCACTCGGCGAGCCACTGTTTGAGGTTGGCGTTGAACGTCGCCGTGGGCAGGGGTAGGCGGCCGTCGGGGTTGGTGGTGTCGCGGGGGAACATCACGTTGGAGTGCGGGTAGCGGGCCCGGACCCGCTGCTGTTGCTCACCGATCATGGTGGCGAGATGTTCGTCGACGGGGACCATGGCGTCGCGGCGCATCTTGTGGTTGCGGTAGTGCAGGTAGGGCGCGCGCTGCGGGTCGCGCACCAGGCAGTCGATGCCCAGCCGGGTGGCGTCGCCGACGCGTAGCCCGGTGCGGATGAGGACCTCGACCAGCAGGCGCATGCGCGGGTCGGTGAGCCGGGACAGGTTGGCTTCCGATTCCAGCTGTGCCATGACCGGCTCGGGCAGCGCCCGCGGCGCGGGGTTGAGGTCGTGGCGGGGATGGTCGGCGGCGTGGATGACCGCGTCCGCGGGCAGCGGCGCCCACCGGTGCAGATGAACCGCCCGCAGGAACGCGGCGACGACACTGATGTCGCCGCTGCGGGTCTTCGCATGTTTCACCATAGTGGACAGTCGGGCCAGGTAGCGTTCCAGCGCGACGCGGTCCAGGCTGGCCGGTGTGGCACCCAGGCCCGCGGTGAGTCGGGCCAGGCGGGTCAACGCGGTGAAGTCCTTGCGGATCTGGGTCAACGCGAACTCGTTGGAGATCCGCCAGCGCAGCCACCGCTTGACCAGATCCCGCAACCAGCCCGGTCGGATCGGCCGGAAGTCGAACCGGGCCCGGCGCGTGACCGGCAGGCCGAGCCGGGCCAGCCGCCACACGTCGGCGTCGTACTCGCTGTCCCAGCCCTCGCCGTCGCGCAGGTCGGTCAGGCAGTCGATGGCGTAGCGCACGAACGCCCGCATCGTGGTCGTCGAGCCGATCTGCGCCGTCACCCGCGCGACCCAGAAGTCGGCCGAGTGGTCCAGCAGCGACCTGGTCTGCTGCTCGGCCAGGTAGCGCAGCAGCGGCTGGATCGACCGGGGGGTGGTCCGGGTGCGGCGTTCGTCGGCGCGGCACTGCAACACGTACTGGATCTCCAGCCGGGCCTGCGCAGTCAGCCCGCGCAGGTCGAACCGAGGTTCGCCGTAGGTGGCGCAGGAGAACAGGAACGCGGCCAGCTCAGGCCGGCCGTGTCCGCGCCAGCGGATGCGGTGCGAAGCGCACAGGCCAGGCTCGCCCCACTCCACCAGCAGGTCGCAGCCGGCCACCGCACACGTCGGGGTGTCATCGGCGCCGGCGGGGGTGAGCGTACTCAGCCAGCCGGCGATGTCTGGCTGTCCTTCGCGCCGCCACGTCCGGGAGTGCTTGTAGCACAACCGGTCGCGGTGCTGACCGAACCGGCAGCCGGGCGCCCGGCACGCGGCCAGCGGCCGATGCCCGACCCCGGCCGGGTCGGCGGCTGCCGCCCATGCCTGCCGCTCGGGCCGCCCGGACAGATGCCAGCGTCGGTAGTGGGCCTGGCACCAGCCATGCAGGCTGCTGGAACGCCCGCACGCGGGAACCCCACATACGGTCATGCCCAGGATCGCATCGCCGGGCGGTGGGACGATGACCTCGACAGCGAACTCGGGACGGACCAGCTCGCGCAGATGCTCGACCAGGCCACCTCGACCGGGTCGACGCGCCGCGGCCGCCGCGGTGGTACTCGCGCTCACCGCGGTGTGTCCTGTTCGGACAGCCAGCCCGCGTCGACCAGCGCCCGCCGGGCGTCCTCAACCTTGAGGTGGGCGTAGGTGTCGCTGGTCGTCGCGATCGACGCGTGCCCCAACAGCCGCTGCACCACCTCGACCGGAACCTTGCGCCGTAACAGTTCCGTCGCGTAGGAATGCCGGAAAGTGTGTGGCCCGAACGTGATTCCGGTCCGGGCACGAAGCCGGCCGACAAGGTCGTAGACGCTTCGGTAACGCAGCGGTTGGCCCATCGGCGCCGACCACAGGTTGACGAACACGTAGTCGCAGTCCAGGTCGCCGTACTCGGCGTGCAGATAGTCGCTGTAGAGGCGGACCACCCGGGCCGGCACCGGCACCTGACGCTGCCAGCCCTTCGCCCGTGCCCCGTTGCTATTGCCGCGGGGCGTCACCGTGACCAGCCGCGCCGCGGCGTCGATGTCCTCGTGTCGCAGTCCCAGCGCCTCCCCGACCCGCAGCCCTGTATCGGCCAGCACCATGAACAGCAGCCGATCCCGCAGCCGATGGCAGGCCCGCAGCACCGCCTCGATCTGGTCGGCGTCGAGCACCGCGGGAATGCGCCGCCCCGCTCGCAGCTTCACCGTCCGACGCCGCTCCGCCCGTGACCCCAGATGCGCCAGCAACGGCCGCCACGAGCCACCCCTGCTCGTCTGCGTCCGCCAGGTCACCAACAGGTCACCCAGCTCGACCCCGTGCCGCTGGTGGAACTCGTAAAACGACGACACGGCCGCCAGTTTGCGGTTCACGGTCGCCGGGGTGCAGTAGCCCTCCGCCAACGGCAGCGCCACCACCCGCCCGTCACGAGCCGACGGCGGCAGACGCAACCACGCCACGAACCGGCCCACATCTTCCAGCCTCACCGCCGACCACACCAGGCCCGCCCCGTCCAGGAAGTCGAACCAGTCGCGCAAGTCGTGCGCGTACGCCTTCACCGTATTCGGCGAGCGTTCCACCGCATGCAGGTGCGCCAGGAACGCCTCGGCCGACTCGACCACCGACCAGCCCCGGTCGAGCACGGTCCACGACCGCGGCCCGCCCGAAGGCATAACAACCTGCTGCACACGCACCCGAACCTCCATCGTGGACACCGCAGATAACCGTTCCACGACAGACAACGAGACCGCCCACAGACTGCGACTGTCACGTCTCAGACAGGCAGGATCCGGCTGGAGATAACCAACGAGAT
>JBIOYL010000316.1:0-2892 GCA_044870185.1 Actinomycetes bacterium
GACGGTGGCCGACAGGCCGATGCGCCGGGCCGGGCGCACGAGCAGCTCGTCGAGGCGCTCCAGGCTGAGCGCGAGGTGGGCGCCCCGCTTGGTGGCGGCCACCGCGTGCACCTCGTCGACGATGACCTCCTCGACGAAGCGCAGCGCCTCGCGGGCCTGGGAGGTGAGCAGCAGGAACAGCGACTCGGGGGTGGTGATGAGGATGTCGGGCGGGTGGGCCGGGAAGCGCCGGCGGGCGTCGGCCGGAGTGTCGCCGGTGCGCATCCCGACGGTGATCTCGGGCAGGGGCTCCTCGAGCCGGGCGGCGGCCGCGCGCAGGCCGGCCAGCGGCGCCCGCAGGTTGCGCTCGATGTCGGCGGCCAGTGCCTTCAGCGGCGACACGTACAGGATGCGCAGGCGCTGCTTGGGGTCCACCGGCGCGGCGGTGGCCAGCCGGTCGATGGCCGACAGGAAGGCGGCAAGCGTCTTGCCCGAGCCGGTCGGCGCGACGACCAGCACGTCCTCGCCGCGTGCGATCGCCGCCCAGGCGCCCGCCTGGGCGGCCGTGGGGGCGGCGAAGGCGCTGTCGAACCAGGCCCGGGTGAGCGGGGAGAACCATCCCGGCCGGGCGGAGCCGCCCTGATCGTCGGAGGTCGATGTCGATGCCACGGATGCCCTTCCTGCGGTGCGGTGGTCGGCCGCCGCCGGCGCGGCCGTCGGGCGCCGCGACCAGCATGCTAATCCGGCCCTTTGACGTCCTCCCCTAGCGGCTCATCCGCTGAACCTAGCATCCACCTGCGACAACGACGGTGCAGGCCGCACTGCATTGCTCCCCGGCCTGAAGGCCGGGGCTTCCTGCGGAGAGATCCGGTGACATCGGCTGGACCACCTGGGAGCGTCCACGCGTGGCGCCCAGCGCCCGCGAGGCTGCCGGATCGGCCAGGGTGACAGGGTGCGAACGGCTGGATCTGGCGTGCCGTCGGTGGGACACTGGTTGGCGCCGAGGGCACGTCGAGCGCATGAGCCGGTGTCATACGCCGCCAGCGGCGCAGCGGTCACCACCCGGGTCGTGCCGTATGGCGCAACTTGCCGTCTCCAGCCCCGCCACGGGCATCCGCCGCCTGATCGTCCTCGTCGCCTCGGCCGGCGGCCTGAACGCGATCAGCCGGGTGCTGGCCGTGTTGCCGGCCGAGCTTCCGGCCGCCGTCCTGGTGCTCCAGCATCTCGCCCCGCACGGGCCGGGCTTGCTCAGCTCGATCCTGGACGAGCGGACCGCGCTGGCCGTGCGCTGGGCCGAACAGGGCGAGCGGCTGCGGGCCGGGACGGTCTACGTGGCCCCGCGCGACCATCACCTCGTCGTCCGGCGTGGCGGGACGCTCGGCCTCACCCAGGCCGGCAAGGTCTGGTATGCGCGCCCGTCGGCCGACGTGCTGTTGGCCTCGGCGGCAGCCGCGTTCGGCGAGGCGACCGTCGCCGTGATCCTGACCGGCCGCGGCCAGGACGGTGCCGACGGCGCGCGGGCGGTCCGGGCCGCCGGCGGCGTCGTGATCGCCCAGGACCAGGCGACCGCCGAGCAGTTCGGCATGCCGGGCGCCGCCACCGCGACCGGCCAGGTCGACCAGGTCCTTCCCTTGGACCGGGTCGGGCCGGCGCTGGTCGCCCTCGTACAGTCCGACGGCTCCTGGTGACTCCTCTGTCGCCTGAAGGCGTCAGCTTCTCAGGCCGCGCGAGCGGCCTGACGGGCAAGCCCTGCCCGGAGAATGTTGACCGCCGCGTTCACATCGGCGTGGGCGGCATGCCCACACGCGACACAGCAGAACACCGCCTGACTGCGGCGGCTCTCGGCAGCCACCTGCCCACAATCGGAACAGGTGCGCGAGGTGTTGCGGGGGTCCACGGCGATGATCGTGCGACCGGCGCTTGCAGCCTGGTCGGCCAGGACCGCCAGCAACACCCCCAGCCCGCATCCAGGATCGACCGGTTCAACCCCGCCTTCTGCGCCACATTCATCCCAGGCCGGGCGACCGAGCCCGCGGCCGAACGAGTCAGGTTGCCGATCTGCAGCGCTTCATGCACGAGCAGGTCGTCGCCGCGGACCAGCCCAAGGGCGGTCTTGTGGGCGTGGTCGCGGCGCTGCCGACGAAGCTTGCCGTGCAGGGCCGCGACCCGCGCCTTGGCCTTGCGGCGCCGCTTGGAGCCTGGCTGCTTGCGGGCCAGCCGCTGCTGGGCGCGGGCCAGCTTGGCGGCCGAGGCGGCCAGCCAGCCAGGGTTGGCGATCTGCCGGCCGTCACTGGTGGTCACCAGCCAGGCCACCCCCAGGTCCAGGCCAACCACCGCCCCGGTCGGCGGCAGTGGCGCAGCGGGGACATCGTCACAGGACAAGATGAGATACCAGCGGCGGCCCTCCCGCTTGACGCTCAAGGTCTTGACCCGGCCCTGCACCGGCCGATAGGCATGCACTTTGACCTGGCCAACCCCCTGCAGGTCGACGCGCCGCTGGTCCGCCAGCCAGCGGCAGCCGTCCCCGTCGGCGGGCCAGGTGACCGTGTCGAACCAGCCCTTGCCTTTGAAGCGGGGGTAGCCGGGGGTCTGGCCGGCCTTGACCCGCCGGGAGAACGCCTGGAAGGCCTGGTCGAGGCGGCGCAGGGTGGCCTGCTGGGAGGAAAACGACCAGCGGCCCTGCCCAGCCGGATCAGCCCGGCGGATATCCTTGAGCTCGGCGGACTGATCGGGGTAGCGGATGGTCACCTGGCGCATCTGCCAGGCGGTGCGGCGGTGCTCGAGCGCGCCGTTGTCCAGCCGCCGGTGATCGTCCAGCATGGCGGTCAGCGCCCCGGTTTGCTTGTTGGTGGGGCGCAGGGGGAACTTGGAGGCGCGTCGCATGGCCGGAGTATCGCAGCTGGCTGTGCCGGT
>JBIOYL010000317.1:0-4304 GCA_044870185.1 Actinomycetes bacterium
TCGACGTGAAGGTGTTCTCGATGGGGTTCCTCGTCGAGGACGACCAGCCCGTGATCTGGCGCGGCCCCATGCTGCACAAGTACCTCGAGCAGTTCCTCACCGACGTGTACTGGGGCGAGCTGGACTACGTGCTCGCCGACCTGCCGCCGGGCACCGGCGACGTGTCGATCTCGCTCGCCCAGATGCTCCCGGGCGCCGAGATGCTGCTGGTCACCACCCCCCAGGAGGCCGCCGAGCGGGTCGCCATCCTGGCCGGCAAGTTCGCCCAGGCCAACCAGATGCGGCTCGCCGGCGTCATCGAGAACATGAGCTACTTCATCTGCCCGGGCTGCGACGAGCGCCACCACATCTTCGGCCGCGGCGGCGGCGAGCTGCTCGCCCGCGACCTGGGCACGAGACTGCTCGGCCAGGTCCCGATCGACCCGCGCCTGCGCGAGGGCGGCGACACCGGCAAGCCGCTGGTCGTCTCCGACCCGGACGCCCCGGCCAGCCAGGAGCTGCTCAAGGTGGCGGCCGAGCTGCCACCCCTGCGCAGGTCGCTCGTCGGCAAGCGGCTGACCCTGCTCACCTAGCCCGGCGTGAGCCGGCCGTGACCGACCCGGAGGGGTCCGGGGAACCCCGAGGGGGTCCCCCGGTCAACCGGGGGTGCCCTGATCAACCAGGGGGTGCCCCGGTCAACCGGCAGGAGCCGGGGGGTGCCCCGGTCGACATCCGGGTGGATCGGCTCGCCGCCGGCGAGCTCGAAGCCGCCGTCGGCCTGCTCGCCCGCGCGATGCGGGACAACCCGATGCACCTGGCCGCCTTCGGCGACGACCCCCGCCGGCGGCTGCGCCGCCTCGACCGCCTGTTCGAGGTGCTCATCCCGGCCCTGCCGAGCCCGCCGCTGGTCGCGCGTGACGGCGACCGGCTGGTCGGCGTCCTCGGCCGCATGCCGCCGGGCGGCTGCCGGGCCCCGGCCCTGCACCTGCTCCCCCGCCTGGCCACCTGGCTGCGGCGCGACCTCGTGCGCGTGCTGCGCTGGCACTCGGCGCTGGTCGCCCACCATCCACCCGAGCGTCACTGGCACCTCGGCCCGGTCGCGGTGGAGCCGGACCGGCAGGGCCAGGGCATCGGCACCCTGCTGATGCAGGCGTTCGACGCCGAGGTCGACGCGACGCCGGCGCTGGTCTACCTCGACACCGACAAGCCCGCCAACGTCGTCTTCTACGAGCGCTTCGGCTTCCGCACGGTGGCCGAGGTCGAGGCCCTGGGGACGGTCAACTGGATCATGACCCGCCCGGCCCGCTGATCGAGATGCTGCGCTGACCCCGCCCGCCGAGGCGACCCTCCAGCCGGCCGGCCCAACGTGCCCAACGTCAGGTGGCGTCCGGGTCGACCGGTGGGGGGGCGCCGTCGGCCGGCGCGGTCTTGTCCGCCTCGGCCTCGCCGGCCAGGGCGGCCTTGAGCGCCGCGCGCTCCCGCTCCAGCTCGGCCATCTGCCCCTCGACGTCCAGCAGCTCGCGGACGTAGTCGCGCGCCTGCGCGCGCAGGGACCCGACCCGCAGGTCGGGCAGGTTCAGGTCCTTGAGCTCGGCCTCTTCCTTGAGCTGGTCGAGGGCGCCCTGGGTCATGAGGCGCAGCTTGCCGAGCAGGCGGCCGGCCTGGCGGGCCATCTCCGGGACCCGCTCCGGCCCGAACACGACCAGGCAGACGATGACGATGACGATGATCTCGCCGATGCCAACGTTGAACACGGCCCGACTCCTGCTGCCGCCCACGGGGTACCGCCAGGGTAGGCGCGCCTCGCCGGGACGGCCAGCTCGTCCCCCGCTGCCGGCTCGCGCCGGTTAGGCTGAAGCGATCGTGCACGACCTGAACCGGGGGAAGGAGCCAGCCGCCGTGATCATCAAAGCCGACGCGATCGCCGCGTATCTCGGGCAGCTCACCGCGGTCGAGGACGACGTCCTGCAGCACGCCCGCGAGCGGGCCTCGGTGGGCGGCATGCCGCCGGTGTCGGCCGACACCGGTGCGTTCCTGCGCCTGGCCGCGCGCTGGAGCGGCGCCCAGACGGCCGTGGAGGTCGGCTCGGGCGCCGGGTACTCGGGCATCTGGATCGCGCGGGGCCTGGCGCCGAAGGGCATCCTGACCACCATCGAGGCCGACCCGGAGCACCAGCGCCTGGCCAAGGCGTCCTACGAGGAGGCCGGCATCGCGAGCCGGGTCCGCGCCATCCTGGGCCGGGCGCTCGACGTCCTGCCCCGCCTGGCCGACGCCTCCTACGACCTGGTGTTCCTGGACGCGCTGAAGCGCGAGTACTCGGACTACCTGGAGCACGCCCTGCGCCTGGTCCGGCCGGCCGGCGTGATCCTGGCCGACAACGTGCTGTGGTCGGGGCGGGTGACCGACCGCAAGGTGACCGACCCGGACACCGAGGGGCTGCGCACCTACGCCCGGCGCATCGTCGAGCATCCGCGCCTGGACTCGGTCATCCTGACGATCGGCGACGGCCTGGCCGTCTCGCGGATGCGCCGCGAGGAGGAGCTGACCGGCTGAGCCGCGGGCGGGCGACGACGTACAGCCGGCGGCACCGTGGCTCACGACCGACCACCACCCTGCTGAGCTGGGCTGTTGGGCAGTGGAATGACGCGCGGTGTGCTGGTGGGTCGCGTCTGGGTCGCGGAACGCTGCGCGTCATCACGGTGCGCGGCGTCCAGGGCGGCCGCGATCCGGTCGAGCTCATCGCCGTACAGGTGCCCGTAGCGGTCCATCGTGATCGCGATGGAAGCATGCCCAAGGGCGGTGTGGACGGCTTTCGGGTGGGCGCCGGTGGCGATCATCAGCGCGGCGGCGGTGTGCCGGCAGTCGTGGATGCGCATGGCGGACAGGCCGGCCTGCTCGAGCGCTGGCAGCCACACTCGGCAGCGCCAGTTCGCCAGCCGCAGCACCCCGCCCCGAGACGCGGTCCACACGAGTCCGTCCGGGCTGGCGATGCCGGCCAGCCGCTCGGCGAGGTGGTCGCGGACGAAGCCGGGCAGGCTGACCGTGCGGGTCTGGTGGTTCTTGGGTGGCCCCCAGATCGGCCGGGCCCGGACCTCGACCACGGACTCGGCGATCTCGAGGCGGCCGCGGAGCAGGTCGCAGCGGCGCCGCTTGAGCGCGATGGCTTTACCCCAGCGCAGCCCGCAGTAACACAGCACCTCGACCAGGCTCGCGTAGGGGTCGGCGGCTTGGGCGAGCCGGCTGACCTGAGCGGCGTCCAGGAAGGCCATCTCCGTCTGGGGCAGCCGTGGCAGGTCGATGCCCTGGCATGGGCTGCGGGCCAGGTAGTTCCCGGCCACCGCGGCGGCCAGGACCTCACCGAGCAGGGCGTGCGCCTGACGTGTCCGCGACGCGACAGGCCGGAGGCGACCATGTCGCCCACCCATGCCTGGATGGTCTGCGGGTCGAGCCGGCCGAGGGGCAGGCGGCCGAGCTCGGGCAGCACGCGGGTGCGCAACAGGCCCTCGTAGGTGTCGGCGGTCTTGGGTTTGAGCAGCGGTGTCTTGCCGGCCAGCCAGCGAGTGGCGAACTGCTCGACGGATGCGGCCGAGTTGCGGGTCCGCCCAGGCGCCACGCAGCATGTCCGCCTGGACGGTGGCGAGGAACCGCTCGGCGTCGATGCGGCGGGCGAACGTGCGGACTCGCTCGCGTTTGGTCGGGTCGCGGTAGCGGGCCCGGTAGGTCTTGCGGCCGTTGCGGACGCGCCGCTCGATGTGGCCCATCAAGGCTGCCTCTCGAAGAACTTGGCGAGCTGGGTGACGAGCTGCCGGGTGACCCAGCCGCGGACGGCCTGCTTGGTGCGGGCTGGCGTGTCCTTGGTGACCTGCTGGTCGACACGCCAATCCCGCTCGGCCGTCAGGCTCCGTCCCCATAGGGCGATTGACGCTTCGGCGATCTGCTTCGGGGTGACGCCGAGCTTGGCTGCGGCTTTCCGCTCAGCGCTGGCCCGAGCAGCGGCCTCTACGGTCGGTGCCGCCTCGATGGTCGGCAGGAGCTCGCGGGCGATCCCGGCCAGCAGGGCATCTTGCCGGGCTTGGGTCATCACGTCGTAGTCGGTCTCGTAGCCGCCAGCCAGCGAGCGACGGATCGCATCGCTCGAGGCCCACGTGCCCGGCACGATCACGACCGGCTCACGTCCGGCGATCAGCAAGTCAGGGATCTTGAGGTTCCTGTAGATCTGCGGCACAAGCAGAAGCTCCTCGATGCTGAGATGCCGCCGGCCTGCCTCGAGCGTATCGACGGTTGGGGTCGACCAGTCCAGGTTGACCGCTCGGGCATTGGCCACG
>JBIOYL010000318.1:0-2505 GCA_044870185.1 Actinomycetes bacterium
GTCGGCCACCGGCTGGTCGACGACCAGCCGGTGGCCGCGCACCTGGACCTCGAAGCGGTCCCCCGACAGGTGGATGACGGTCATGTCCATGGCTCACGTCCTCACGTCGGCCGAACAGGCTGGTCGACCGCCGGCGGGTGGGCGCCGGGGCGGTTCACGCACGGTCTGGCTGCGGGTACGGTTGTCGATGGGAGAGCGGGGTACCACATCTGTCCGGGCATGATTCGAGCACGGCCCGAGCAGGCGCCGGCGCAGAGGAATGGTAGGGTGCTGACATGATCGGGCGTATCGTCATCGAGGACATCGAGCCCCAGGTCGACTGCGGACAGTGGCCGTCGCGTGCGGTCGCCGGGGAGACCATCCCGGTCGAGGCGACGATCTTCAAGGACGGCCACGAGGTCATCGCCGCCGGCGTGCGCGTGGCCGGGCCCGAGGACCGTCGGCCGGCGCTCGTCCCCATGCACGAGGTCGGCCAGGGGCTCGACCGCTGGCGGGCGGCGGTCACCTTCCCCCGTGCCGGCGCGCACACCCTGACGATCGAGGCCTGGCCGGACAAGGTGGCCACCTGGCGCCGGGACACCACCAAGAAGCTCGACGCCGGCCAGGACGTCGAGCTGGAGCTGGAGGAGGGGGCGCTGCTGTACGAGGCGACGGCCAAGGGCGTGCCGCAGCCGGGACGCGAGCGGGTGCTCGAGGTGGCCCGCAACCTGCGCCGCACCGAGGCCGACCAGGCCGAGCGGCTCGCCGCCGCGTCCGACGGCGTGGTGGTCGACCTGCTGGAGCGCCACCCGCTGCGCGACGCCACCCACTCCGGGCCGGTCGCCGTGTGGGTGGACCGCCCGCGTGCCCTGTTCGGCGCCTGGTACGAGTTCTTCCCGCGCTCGGAGGGCGCGACCGAGACCACCAGCGGGACGTTCAAGACCGCGGCCGAGCGCCTGCCGGCCATCGCCGCGATGGGCTTCGACGTGGTCTACCTGCCGCCCATCCACCCGATCGGCCACTCGTTCCGCAAGGGAGCCAACAACACCCTGGACCCCGGCCCGGACGACCCGGGCAGCCCGTGGGCGATCGGCAGCGAGGCGGGCGGCCACGACGCGGTCCACCCCGACCTGGGCACCATCGACGACTTCGACGCCTTCGTGGCCCGGACCAAGGAGCTGGGCATGGAGGTCGCGCTCGACTACGCGCTGCAGTGCTCGCCCGACCATCCGTGGGTCAAGGCCCACCCGGAGTGGTTCCACATCCGCCCCGACGGCTCGATCGCCTACGCCGAGAACCCGCCCAAGCGCTACCAGGACATCTACCCGCTCAACTTCGACAACCCCGACCGGATGGGGCTGTACCGGGCGTGCAAGGCGATCCTTGACCACTGGATCGCCCACGGCGTGCGCATCTTCCGGGTCGACAACCCGCACACCAAGCCGGTGCAGTTCTGGGAGTGGCTGATCGCCGAGGTCAAGGCCGACCACCCCGACGTGCTGTTCCTGTCCGAGGCGTTCACCCGCCCGCCGATGATGCGGGTGCTGGCCAAGGTCGGCTTCACCCAGTCCTACACCTACTTCACCTGGCGGAACTCCAAGGCCGAGCTGGAGGAGCACCTGACCGAGCTGGCCCACAGCGACGTCGCCCGGTACATGCGGCCCAACTTCTTCGTCAACACCCCCGACATCCTGCACGCCTACCTGCAGCACGGCGGCCCGCCGGCCTTCAAGGTGCGGGCCGTGCTCGCCTCGATGCTGTCGCCGAGCTGGGGCGTGTACTCCGGCTACGAGCTGTACGAGAACACGCCGCTGCGGCCGGGCTCCGAGGAGTACATGAGCTCGGAGAAGTACCAGTACCGGCCGCGGGACTGGGCGCAGCCGTCGCTGGCGCCCTACCTCGCGCGCCTGAACGAGATCCGGCATGCCCACCCGGCGCTGCACTGGCTGCGCAACCTGCGCTTCCACCTGGTCGACTCGCCCGAGATCATCGCCTTCTCCAAGCAATATGGCGACGACGTCGTGCTGGTGGTCGCCAACCTCGACCCGTTCAACCCGCATGACAGCGTGGTGCACCTGTGGATGCCGGCGCTCGGGCTCGACTGGAACTGGGGTGCCTATGACGTGTTCGACGAGCTGACCGGCATGACCTACACCTGGCATGACAGCTCCAACTACGTCCGCCTGGATCCGCACACCGAGCCCGCGCACGTCTTTCACGTCCGCCGCAAGTAGTGGCCCCGTGACCGCGCTGGAGACGGCTCTGGCCGACTTCCTGCCCCGGCAGCGCTGGTTCGCCGGCAAGGGTAGGCCGGTCGAGGGTGTGCGCGTGGAGGCCGACGAGCGGCTGGTCGAGGGCCCGCCCGCGCTGCGCTTCGTGGTCGCCGCCGTCGCCTACGCCGACGGCGGGGTCGACCGCTACGCGCTCCCGCTCGGCGAGGTCTTCGGCAAGGCGGCCGCCGGGCCGGCCGAGCGCGGCCCGGGCCTGGTCTGGTCGGTCGAAGGCGGGCCGAGGGCGTACGACGCG
>JBIOYL010000319.1:0-8844 GCA_044870185.1 Actinomycetes bacterium
AAGCCCGCACGGGCAGCCTGATCGAGATCCGGGCGCTGCAGGCGCTGGCGCTGGCGGCGCGCGGCGACGAGGCCGCCGCGCTGGCCGCCCTGGCCGGGGCGCTCACGCTGGCCTGCCCCCAGGGCTACGTCCGGGTGTTCGCCGACGAGGGGCCGCCGATGGGCGCCCTGCTCGGCCGGCTGGTCGCGGCCCAGCGGACCGAGCAGCCCGCCACCGGCGGCGTCCCGCTGGACTGCCTGGCTCGGCTCCTGCGAGCCTTCGACGCCAGGCACGCCGGGCGAGGCGCTACCGCGGCGGTGCCGGGCCTGGTCGAGCCGCTGACCGCCCGCGAGCTGGACGTGCTGAGGCTGCTGGCCGCGGGCCGGTCGAACCAGCGCATCGCCGAGGAGCTGGTGGTCACCCTCGACACCGTCAAGAAGCACGTCGGCCGGGTCCTGGACAAGCTCGGCGCGGCCAACCGCACCGAGGCCGTCGCTCGGGCGCGGACGCTGGGTCTGCTCCCCTAGCCTGGCGCGCTCTCGTCATCTCGGCGGCACCTTCGTGCCTGGGCTGGGCTGCGGAGGATTCCACCTGGCAGGTGCACCTTCGGGTGACGACCACGGCACCCTCAGCCCCTATCGTCCTCGCACAACCAAGCTCCAACGAACGGGAAGTCTGCCATGGACGCCTACGACACCACCTTCAACGTCCCCACCCGCACCCGCCGGGGTAGCGGAGACTCCCTCGAGCGCTCCAACGACCGGCCGGCGACGCGCCCGACACGCCGGGCATCCCCACCCGCCCACGTAGCTGGCGGTACCGACAGGGAGGCCGTGGTGAACCAGTATCAGCGGCACCAGGTCGCCGAGCGAGCCGGGGTCGAGCTCGACTTCGTGAGCCGGCTGGTCGAGCTGGGGATCCTCTCGCCCGACGATCGCGACCGGTTCTCCCCGGGTGACGTGCGACGGGTGACGATCGTGCAGACCCTTCAGCGGGCCGGGGTGCCGCTGGAGGGGATCGGCCGTGCAGTCCGCAGCGGCCGGTTGTCGCTGGCCTTCGTGGACACCACCACCTACGACCGCCTCGCCTGGCTCAGCGAGGTCACCTTCGCCGAGCTGAGCGAGCAGACCGGCATCCCGGTGGAGCTGCTGATGGTCATCCACGAGGCGATCGGTTCTGCTCAGCCTCGCCCCATCGACCGCGTCCGCGACGACGAGCTGCCGATCGTGCCGCTCATCGAGCTCCAGCTCGCCAGTGGGGTCCGGCCACTGGTCATCGAACGCATGCTGCGCGTCTACGGCGACAGCCTGCGGCGCATCGCCGAGACCGAAGCCGACTGGTGGCATGCCGAGGTGATGCCGCGGCTTGGGGCCGGCATGGGCTCGGCCGAGATGATGCAGGCAGCCAACCAGCTCTCCCCTCGGCTGGCCCGGCTCGGCGACCAGGCGGTCCTGGCCATCTACCACGCCCAGCAGGCCCACACCTGGACCAAGAGCATCATCGAGGACGTCGAGAGCGCCTTGGACGCGGCCGGCCTCCACAGCCGGCTGGAGCGCCTGCCCGCGGTCTGCTTCCTGGACCTCACCGGCTATACACGGCTGACCGAGGAGCGCGGCGACCAGGCCGCCGCCGAGCTGGCCGCGCGGCTGGCGCGCATGGTGCAGCGGATCGCGGTCCGCTACGGCGGCCAGCCGGTCAAGTGGCTGGGCGACGGGGTGATGTTCCACTTCCCCGAGCCGGGCGCCGGGGTGCTGGCCGCCCTGGAGATGGTCCAGGGCGCTGCGGAGGTGGGCCTGCCTCCCGCGCACGTCGGCCTGCACGCCGGGTCGGTGCTGTTCCAGGAGGGCGACTACTTCGGGCGGACGGTCAACCTCGCGGCGCGGATCGCCGAGTACGCCCGGCCGGGCGAGGTGCTGGTGAGCCAGACCGTGGTCGATGCATCGGGCGGACCGGGGGTGAGCTTCACCGACATCGGTCCGGTTGAGCTCAAGGGCGTCTCGCGGGCCACGCGGCTGTGGGCGGCCCGTCGGGACGGCTAATCGTCGCCCAACGACGACCGGGCTCCTCGCTGACCGGGCCCCACACCCCAACCACAGCGGGTCCCGACACTCAAGGAGGCAGCATGGATTCGCGTTCCACCCTCGCCGTGGAGGCCTCGGGCCTGGGCAAGACCTTTGGCAGCACCCGGGCCGTGGACGGCGTCGACCTGGCCGTCCCCCCCGGCTCGGTGTACGGCCTGCTGGGACCCAACGGCGCCGGCAAGACCACCATCATCCGCATGCTGGCCACCCTGCTGCGCCCCGACGCCGGTGTGGCGCGGGTGCTCGGCCACGACATCGTGGCCGCGGCCGACGCGGTGCGCGGCCGAGTCGCCCTGACCGGCCAGTACGCCTCGGTCGACGAAGACCTCACCGGCAAGGAGAACCTGGTGCTGCTGGCCCGGCTGCTGGGCCTCGGGCGCGCCCAGGCCAGGGCGCGGGCCGGGGCGCTGCTGGACGCCTTCGGCCTGGCCGAGGCGGCCGACCGGCTGGTGGCCACCTACTCGGGGGGCATGCGCCGCCGGCTGGACCTGGCCGCCAGCATCGTGGTCGCCCCCGAGCTGCTGTTCCTGGACGAGCCGACCACCGGGCTGGACCCGCGCAGCCGCCGCCAGGTGTGGGAGCTGGTGCGGGCGCTGGCCGCCGGCGGCACCACGGTGCTGCTGACCACCCAGTACCTGGACGAGGCCGACCGGCTCGCCGACCGGATCGCCGTCCTCGACCACGGCAGCCGCATCGCCGAGGGCACCCCCGGCCAGCTCAAGGCCTCGGTTGGCGCCGGCACCCTGCAGGTGCGGCTGCGCGACCCCAGCCAACGACCCCAGGCCGAGCGGGTCCTGGCGCAGGCGCTCGGCGTGCCGTTGCACCTGGAATCCGACGCGGCGGCGCTGTCGGCCCGGATCGCCGACCCTGACCGCGTCGCGCACGCGCTCACCGAGCTGTCCCGCGCCGAGGTCGCGGTCACCGACTTCGCGCTCGGCCAGCCCAGCCTGGACGAGGTGTTCCTGGCCTTGACCGGCCGTCCGGCCGACCGCGGCAGCACCACCACCACCACCGCCACCGAGGAGAAGGAGGAGGAGGAGGCCGCATGACCACCACCGCGACCACGCCACCCCAGACCGCCATCCGCGAGACGCTCCGCGTGGCGCTGGCGGCCCGTGCCCGGCCGCCGCGCCCAAGCGCCCTGGCCGCCTCGCTCACCTTTGCCTGGCGGGCGCTGCTGAAGCTCAAGCACGTCCCCGAGCAGCTGATCGACGTCGTCGGGCTACCGGTCATCTTCACGCTGGGCTTCACCTACCTGTTCGGCGGTGCGCTGGCCGGCTCGACCCGCGCCTACCTGCGGTTCCTGCTGCCGGGCAGCCTGGCCATGACCGTGGTGCTGGTGACCACCTCCAGCGGAGTCACCTTGAACACCGACCGCACCAAGGGGGTCTTCGACCGCTTCCGGTCGCTGCCGATCTGGCGGCCGGCGCCCATCGTCGGGGCCCTGCTCGGCGATGTCGGGCGCTACCTGCTCGCCGCCACCATCGTCATTGCCCTCGGCCTGGTGCTCGGCTACCGGCCCGACGGCGGCGTGGTCGGCGTGGCGGCGGCGGTGGGACTCGTGCTGGTGTTCGCGTTTGGCCTGTCGTGGATCTGGACCATGCTCGGGCTGGTCCTGCGTGCCCCAAGCGCGGTCAACAACCTGAGCCTGCTGGTGCTGTTTCCCCTGACCCTGGCCAGCAACATCTTTGTGGACCCGCGGACCATGCCGGGCTGGCTGCAGGCCTTCATCGACGTCAACCCGATCAGCCACCTGGTGACGGCCGCACGCGGCCTGATGGCCGGCACCGCCACGGCTGGGCAGGTCGGCTGGGTGCTGGCGGCCTCCGCCACGCTCACCGCCGTCTTCGCGCCGCTCACCATGCACCTGTACCGCAGGGGGCGCTGAACGGGCCTTCGCGTCCGCACCGCGAAGGAGCAAAGCTCATGCACCCACACCGCAGCGCCTCGCCAGCCACCTCACCGGCACGCCACACCGGCGGCAAGGCGACGGATGCTCAGGTCGGTGACCTGGAGGTCGGCGGCCGGGACGTCGCCGCGCGTCAGCTGAGGATCCGAACGTCGATCCCCAGCCGTGTGGCTTCCCGCAGCTTGGCGTCGGAGGTGACGAGGGGGGCCTCCAGTGCTTGGGCGAGCACAAGATAGGCGGCGTCGTAGACGGTGAAGTTGTCCCGCAGCGCGAGCATGTGGCCAAGCCAGCTGGTCATCTGATGCCGCTCGATCCGGAACGCGGCGAAGTCCTCGACCGCCTCGTCGACCCGCGCCGGGTCGAGCTTGCCACCCAGCAGGTGGCCGCGCAGGGCACTGGCAACCTCGAAGTCCAGCAGGGCCGGTGCGTGCAGCTCCGCGTCGGCCAGCAGGGCGAGCAGCTCGGGGTTGGCGGGGTCGTCGACGAGGGCGTCCACCATCGCCGACGACTCGATGACGATCACGACGTGTCGCGGAGTCTGCGGATCTCGGCCACGGTGTCGGCCACCGTGGGACCGCCTCGCCGGTTGCGGCGGGCCAGCCGCTCGACGATCTCGGCGTTGGTGGGGCGGGCAGCCAGCCGCTCCAGCTCGGCTCGGAGGTAGGCGGTCAGGGTGAGGCCGCGCTCGGCAGCGCGCGCCTTGAGCGCGTTGACCGTCGCTTCGGGAACGCCGCGGACCTGGACGAGGGCCATGCGCCATTGTATGCATTCAGATGCATAGCATGCAAGTAGTATGAAGCAGGGGCCATTCGTCGAGCGCCGGTGCCTCGATGGCCGCGTTGGGCTCACCAGCGGCCCCACGCGTTCCCGTCTCTCGGGTGTCGTTCCGCGTGACGTCGGCAGGCTACGGCCGGGAGCCGGTTGCTGCCAGTCGGGTAAGGTGTCGGAGATGGTGCGTGAGACGGCTGTCTACCTCGAGCTGGGCAAGCAGCGCGTGTTCGCCTGCGCGCTCGACTGGCCCGGCTGGTGCCGCTCCGGCAAGACCAAGGAGCTTGCGCTGCAGACACTGGCCGCCTACGCGCCGCGCTACGGGGTCGTCGCCACCCAGGCCCGGATCGCGTGGCCCCCGGGGGCGGGGGACGCCGTTCGGGTCGTCGAGCGGCTCCCCGGGTCGGCGTCCACCGACTTCGGCGTGCCCGCACAGGTCGCCACCAGCGACGCCGACCCGGTGCCGGGCGTGGAGGCCGAGCGCCTGGCCGCGCTGGTCAGGTCGGCGTGGGACCTGTTCGACCAGGTTGTCGCCGGGGCGCCGACCGAGCTGCGCAAGGGTCCCCGCGGTGGCGGCCGCGACCGCGACAAGATCGTCGACCACGTGCTCGGCGCCGAGGCAGGGTATGCGCGCAAGCTGGGCATCCGGCACCGCCAGCCCGCCCGCGACGACGCCCCTGCCATCGCGGCCTTGCGCGAGGCCGTCGCCGCGGTGCTGCGCGCGCCGTGGGAAGGAGCGCCGCTGGTCCCGAAGGGCTGGCCGCCCCGCTACGCCGCCCGCCGCTTCGCCTGGCACGTCCTCGACCACGCCTGGGAGATCGAGGACCGCAGCACCCTGTCGGGATAGCTGGCTCGACAGTAAAGGAGCCATCGCGCCATGCCGATCACCCGCCTCAACCACGCCGTGCTCTACGTCGGCGACCTGCGGCGCAGCGTGGCCTTCTACACCGACGTGCTCGGCTTCCGGCGCGTCAACATGACCCCGGACGGCTTCGCCGGCGCCGCCTTCCTGCAGGCCCCCGGCTCCAGCAACGACCACGACCTCGGCCTGTTCGAGCTGGGCGCGGCCACCGGCCCGTCACCGGCCGCCGGCCCGTCGGCCGCTGGCCGGTCGCCGGCCGGGCGGTCCACCGTCGGCCTGTACCATCTCGCCTGGGAGGTCGACACCCTTGCCGAGCTCGAGCGGGTTGCGGCCAGGCTCGCCGAGGCCGGCGCGCTCGTCGGCGCCAGCGACCACGGCACCACCAAGAGCCTGTACGGGCACGACCCCGACGGGCTCGAGTTCGAGGTCGTGTGGATCGTCCCGGCCGCCCTGCTCGACGAGGACGCCCTCGCCGGCCGCAAGCGCATTGGCCGGCTCGACCTGGACCGCGAGAAGCAGCGCTACGGCGCGACCACCCGCGGCGGCGTCGGCATCTCCACGCCCGCCTGACCGGCCGGGGTGTCGGCCGGTCCCTGGCCGCCGGCGGCCGGCCCGGCGGCCGGGGCGAGCGGCAGCTCGACGCGGAAGCGGGCCCCCCGGCCGGGGGCGGAGCTCACGCCGGCGCGGCCGCCGTGGGCCTGGGCGACGGCGGCCACGATCGACAGCCCGAGCCCGGCGCCGCCCTTCTCCCGCGAGCGGGCAGGGTCGGTGCGGTAGAAGCGCTCGAAGACCCGCTCGGCCTGGTCGGGGGTGAGCCCGGGTCCCGCATCGGTCACCTCCAGCGCGGCGACCCCGCCGTCCCGGGCGACCCGCACGTGCACGGGCGCATCCGGCGGGGTGTGCATGCGGGCGTTGGCGAGCAGGTTGCCCGCCACCTGCCGCAGCCGTGCCTCGTCGCCCGCCACCATGACCGGGCCGGGGGTGGCGACCGTGATCGGGCGCGCCGGCTCGACCACCCGGGCGTCCTGGGCGGCCTCGGCCGCCAGCCGGGACAGGTCGACCGGCTCGCGCTGCAGCGGGCGGCCCTGGTCGAGGCGGGCGAGCAGCAGCAGCTCGTCGACCAGCACGCCCATGCGTTCGGCCTCGTCCTCGATGCGGCGCATGGCGGTGGCCAGGTCGGCCGGGCGGCTGCGGGCGCCGCGGCGGAACAGCTCGGCGTAGCCGCGGATGGAGGTGAGCGGGGTGCGCAGCTCGTGGGAGGCGTCGGCGACGAACTGGCGCAGGCGGGCCTCGGAGGCGCGCCGCTGGGCGAACGCGGCCTCGATCTGGGTGAGCATGGCGTTGAACGCCAGGCCGAGCCGGCCGACCTCGGTGCGCGGCTCGGCCCGGCGCACCCGCCGGGAGAGCTCGCCGGCGGCGATCGCGCCGGCCGTGGCCGAGACCTCCTCCAAGGGCCGCAGGCCGAGCTGCACCAGCCGCCACGCCAGGGCGCCGAGCAGGGCCAGGATGGCGATGCTGGCCACCAGCTCGATGGCGAGCAGCCGGCCGAGGGTCTGGCCGACGTCGGTGAGCGGCACCGCCACGACGACCGTGCCCAACCCGCCGGGCAGGGGCGCGGCCTGGACCCGGAAGCGGGTCGCGCCGCTGCGCGCGTCGGCGGTGAAGGTGGCCACCATCCCGCCGTCGCCCGCCGCGCCCGTGGGCAGCGGGTCGGGCAGCCTGGGCGCCGGCCCGTCGTCGGCGCTGGACACGAGCAAGGTGCGGCCGGCCGGGTCGCGGACCTCGACGTAGGTCGGGGTGAGCGCGGCCCCTCCCGGATCGTCGCGCCGGTCCGAGGGCGGGCCGACGGTGCCGCGGCGCAGGATGCTCTCGGCGGTCCGCTGGCGGAACATCCCGAGCTGCTGGTCGACCCGCTGCAGCAGGAAGGCACGCAGGGCGGTCCAGGTGGCGACGTCGGAGGCGACCAGCCCGGCCGCGACCAGCAGCAGCACGGCGGTCAGCAGTCGCCCGCGCAGGGACACGGCACTAGCCCCTCGGCAGCCGCAGCGTGTAGCCCACCCGCCGCACCGTGTGGATCAGCGGGGGGTCGAAGCGGTCGATCTTGCGGCGCAGGTAGCTGATGTAGGTCTCGACGATGTTGTCGTTGCCGCCGAAGTCGTACTGCCACACGTTGTCGAGGATCTGGGCCTTGGACACGACCCGCCGGGCGTTCAGCACCAGGTAGCGCAGCAACTTGAACTCGGTCGAGGTCAGCTCGACCGGCACGCCCTGGCGCCACGCCTCGTGGCTGTCCTCGTCCAGCTCCAGGTCGGCGAACTCCAGCCGCCCGGACCTGCCCGCCGACCCGTGGGTGCGCCGCAGCACCGCCCGGACGCGGGCGATCAGCTCCTGCAGGCTGAACGGCTTGGTGACGTAGTCGTCGCCGCCGACGGTGAGCCCGAGCACCTTGTCCTCGGTGGCGTCCTTGGCGGTCAGGAACACCACCGGCACGGAGCTGCCGTTGCGGCGCAGCCGCCGACACACCTCCAGGCCCTCCATGTCCGGCAGCATCAGGTCGAGGATGACCAGGTCCGGCCGGAACGCCGCCGCGGCCGACAGCGCCTGCCGCCCGCTCCCGGCGGTCGACACCTCGAAGCCCTCGTAGCGCAGCGCCATGCTCACCAGGTCGGTGATGTAGGCCTCGTCGTCCACGACCAGGATCCGGCCCTCGCCCGTCCCCATCGCGTCCCGTCTCCCGCTCGTCCCCGCCTGGCCCGGCCTTCCCTGGCCCTTCCCTGGCCGGCCCGCTTCCTCGCCTCGGCCGCCCGTCTCCTCGCCCGGCCCGCGCCTCGCCTCGGCCCGCCCTGTACCAGTGTGCGGCCGGAAGCTGGGTTTGCGCTGGGACTTCGCTGAGTGCCCGCTGAGACCGCCCGGCCCGGCGTCGGCGGGTCAGCCGTCGCCGTCGGCGGGCCGGCCGGCGGCCGCGGCGCTTGACAGGCGCATGGCGGCTTGACTGAATCGCGTGGTTTGACAATGCCGGGGCGACCCTGCAGCGCCCTCTCACACCCGCCGCAGGACGGCGGACGCGCCGGCCGGGTCGTCTCCCTGCCACCGCTTGGGGGCCGCCATGCTGCCGCACGCAACCAGAGCATGCTTCGTCCTGCGCCTCGTGGCGCTCGTGATGGTCTTCACGGCCGCTCAGGTCCCGTCGGTGGCCGCCCCGCCAGCCGGCAGCCTGACCGGAGCGGCCGCCGGCCGGCCCGCCG
>JBIOYL010000320.1:0-2548 GCA_044870185.1 Actinomycetes bacterium
ACCGCGCCAAGCTGTTCCTGTCGGGTCAGGCCGATCCGGCCTCGCTGGAGCTGGCCAGCAAGCTGATCGGCGACGAGGCGATCACCCATACATCCGAAACCTCTGGTGATGGCCGCCAGTCCCACACGGAGTCGGTCGCCTACCGGCGGCTGGTGCCGCTGGAGGCGCTGCGCCAGCTCAAGCCACGGCGGGCCGTGCTGGTCTACGGCCACCTGCCCCCGGTGCGCCTGCGGCTACGTCCCTGGTTCCGCTCTCCCCGGCTGTCCCGGCTAGCCACCGCCAGCACGGCGGCGCAGGTGGCAAGTGGGACGCCGCCGCTGGCCGAGGTGGAGCTGATCGGCCAGCCAGCCGCTGAGCGAAGTGGGGAGGCGGCCTAGATGGGCGTGATCTGCCAGGACCTATACGACCACGAGGGCGTGGCCCTACGGCGCCTACCCGACGGCACCCTGACCAGCACCTGGAGCGCCACGACCCACCGAGGCACCAGCTTGGTGGCCGGCTGCGCGTGCGGCTGGCACGGCGAGATCCACTATCCGCCGACCGAGGCAGGCGAGGAGCTCGCGCTCGAGCAGTGGCGGTGGGAGCACGCCGAGCCGCTGCTGGCCCGCCAGGCCGAGCAGCGTCGCGGCGAGCTGGTCCGGCTGCTGGCCTGGCTGGGCACCCACGCCGACCAGCTCGAGGACCCAGCCACCCTGCGGCAGGTCCGCGGCGGCCTGGACCGGGCCCGTGGGCTGGTCGCCGACCTCCAACGCGACCTGGAGCGAACCCCATCGGAGTGGGAGGCCGGCGGTGCGCGTTGACCGGCCCGACCCCCACCACAACGGCACCAGGCCGGTCCGGCCCGACGGTCACCCGGACACCGTGCTGTCTCACCCGCCGTGTCCAGTGGCCGGGCGGGTGTCGAGGCTGGACCGGCTCACCCTGCAGCTGGGGGTGGCCGTGGCGGTGGTGATCGCGGTCTGCTCGTATGCGGTGTCAGCGACCAGCCTGTACGCGCTGGGCTGCCAGGCGGGCTACTCGGCCTGGCAGGCCGCCGCCGTGCCGGTGGTGGCCGACGGGCCGGCCATCTACGGCATGGTTCGCATCGTCAGCCGCTCCCGCCGCGGCGCCCGCGGGGCCGGCTACGGCTGGATGCTGGTCGGCTGCGGCACGCTGGCCTCGATCGGCGGCAACGTCGCCCACGCGCAGCCCCACCTGGTCGCCCAGGCCGTCGCCGCCGCGATCCCGCTGGCCGTGTTGGCCATGCTAGAAGGCCTCAAAGGCGACGCTGGTGAGGTCACCCGCCTGGCCACCCCACCCACCCCAGGCGTCCCGGCCACACCGACCGGCCCAGCGGCCGAGGCCACCACCGTCTGCCGCGCCGACACCCCGGCCGCAGTCCCAGCCACCGCCGTCAGGGAGCTGTCGGCCCGCACGGCCACGACCAACGCCACCGCCACGGTCGGCCAGCGGCTCCAGGCCACCTACGCGCAGGGGCGTGTGGACGGGCGGGCGTGGACGGCGCGCGCCCTGGCCGAGGCCGCCGGCTGTGGCCGCAGCAGCGCCGCCGCCTTCCTGCAACGCCAGCGCCGGCTAGCCCGAAGTTACGTCGGCTCCGGAGTCTGGTGTTTGGGCTGACCAGCAGGAATGGCGTCATACACCCCTGAAATGTAGACACTAGATGATTTGTGTTGAAGGAGCCAGCATGCGAGAATCACGCCGTGACACGCAGAGCTGGCGCAATGCATATCGAGACCGCCCGTAGCCATCAGACGCTCAAGGACGGGACGGAGCGGGTCTACCAGCGGCACCTTTTGCGCCGCTCCTACCGCGAGGGCGGCAAGGTCCGCAAGCAGACCCTGGCCAACCTGTCGTACCTGCCGGACGAGGCCATCGCGGCGCTACGCCTGGTGCTGGCCGGCAAGACCATGGTCGACGCCGACGCCGCCCTGACGGTGGAGCGCTCGGCCGGCCACGGACACGTGGCCGCGGTGCACACCATCGCCCGCCAGCTGGGCTTGCCGGACCTGCTGGGGCCAGCAGGCCGGGCGCGGGACCTGGCCTATGCGCTGATCGTCTCGCGGGTGGTCCGCCCGAGCTCCAAGCTGTCCACCGTCGGCTGGTGGGACGACGTCACCCTGGGCAGCGATCTTGGGGTGGCGGGGGCGTCCACCGACGAGGTGTATGCCGCGATGGACTGGCTGGCCGGCCGCCAGGACCAGATCGAGGCCCAGCTGGCCCGTCGCCACCTGCAAGCCGGCGGCATCGCCATGTTCGACCTGTCCAGCTCCTGGGTGGAAGGCACCCACAACCAGCTGGCCGCGTTCGGGCATTCCCGCGACGGCAAGCGCGGCAAGCCGCAGATCGAGTACGGGCTGCTCACCGACCCCCAGGGCCGGCCGGTGGCGGTGCGGGTGTTTGCGGGCAACACCGCCGACCCTACCGCGTTCACCCAGGCCGTCGAGGTGGTGCGCGGCAGCTTCGACCTGCACCAGCTGGTCCTGGTTGGCGACCGCGGCATGATCACCAAGGCGCGGATCGACGCGCTCAAAGACCTCAACCACGATCC
>JBIOYL010000321.1:0-2290 GCA_044870185.1 Actinomycetes bacterium
GAAGGTGGAGGCCTGCTGCACCCCGATGTAGCCGAGGTGGTGTCGAACTCGAACCTTCTCCTCCGGCGTCAGCATGGGGCATGGTCGGTCTCGCCACCGCCGGCGCCCAGGCGGCCTCGGACACCCAGTTCGCGGTGGTCGGCGCCCAGGCGGCCGCGACGACCCAGATCAGCGCCGGGGACACCGCCTGGATCCTGACCGCGGCGGCCCTGGTCATGTTCATGACCCCGGGGCTGGCCTTCTTCTACGGCGGCCTGATCCGCACCAAGAACGTGCTGGCGACGATCATGTACTCGTTCGCGGCGCTGGCGCTGGTCACCGTCGTGTGGACCCTGGTCGGGCACACCCTGGCGTTCGGTCCCGACGTGGGCACGGTCGTCGGCCACGGCGGCTGGATCGGCCGCCTGGACTTCGTCGGCTTCCGCGGTGTCGGCGCCCAGCCGCTCCCGCTGGCGCCCACCGTCCCGCACCTGGCCTACGCGGTCTACCAGTTGATGTTCGCCATCATCACGCCGGCGCTGATCTCGGGGGCCTACGCCGAGCGCATGCGCTTCTCGGGCTATCTGGTCTTCACGGCGCTGTGGACGATCCTGGTGTACGCGCCGCTCGCCCACTGGGTGTGGGGCGGCGGGTTCCTCGGCCCGGACGGGATCGGGGCGCTCGACTTCGCCGGCGGGACCGTGGTCCACCTCAACGCGGGCATGGCCGCGCTGGCCGCCGCGCTGGTCGTCGGCCGCCGGCGGGACTGGCCGAGGCAGCCGGTGCCCCACAACGTGCCGTTCGTCGTGCTGGGCGCGTCGATGCTGTGGTTTGGCTGGTTCGGCTTCAACGCGGGCAGCGCGCTGGCCGCCGGGCCGCTGGCCGCCAGCGCCTTCGTCGCCACACAGCTGGCCACCGCGGCGGCGGTGCTGGGGTGGATGCTGCCCGAGTGGCTCCTGCACGGCCGGCCGACCACGGTCGGGGCGGCCACCGGCGCCGTTGCCGGCCTGGTGGCCATCACCCCGGCATCGGGGTACGTGCGGCCGTGGGCGGCGCTGCTCATCGGGGTCGCCGCCGGCAGCGTCTGTGAGCTCGCCGTCGGCCTCAAGCAGCGGCTGCGCTACGACGACACGCTGGACGTGGTCGCCGTCCACGGGGTCGGCGGTGCGCTGGGCGCGCTGCTGACCGGCGTGTTCGCCACCACCCTGGTCAACCCGGCGGGCGCCCAGGGGCTGCTGTACGGCAACCCCGCGCAGGTGGGCAAGCAGGCGGCCGCGGTCGGCGTGACGATCCTGTGGTCGTTCACGGTCAGCTTCGCGCTCCTCAAGCTGGTCGGCCGGGTGGTGACCCTGCGGGTCGGCGAGCAGGAGGAGGTCGCGGGCCTGGACTTCTCGCAGCACGCCGAGGCCGCCTACACGCTGGTGGAGTACGGCGCCGTGGCGGCGTCCGCCCCCGCCCCGCCCGGCGCTGCCGCACCCGGCGCGCCCAGGCCCGCCGCCCGCCGGGCCGCCGAGCGCGCGGCCGAGGCCGGTCCGCGGATCTCCCTGTCCAGGAACCTCAACGCGGCCATGCCGGGAGCGCCCGCCTACCTGGTCCGCGTCCGGGCCGGCGAGCTGGACACCCGGCTCGGCGTGTGGCGGGAGCCACGGCCGCAGGACCCGCACATGCGCGAGGCCTACTGGACCGAGCTGGCGGGCACGCGCCTGGAGCGGGCGAACCTGCCCGCCTTGGAGACCGCGCTGCGGCGGCTGCTGGCCGAGCTGCTCGCCACCGACAAGGTGCCGCGCTACCTGTTCCGGGCATCCGGCGAGCTGCTGGTGCCGGTGCTCGAGGACGGCAGCCGGCTGTGGGTGGTCCTGGACGGCCGGCGGGTCGAGGGTGGGGAGCTGGGCCGGCTGCGCACGGCGGTGGCGGACTGGGCCGCCGGCCGGGCGGCGCCCCCCGGCGCCGCCCGCGGCACCGCCTCCGGCGCCGCCCGCGGCGCCGCCGAGCTGGAGATCCTCCTGCTCGACCGGGAGCTGCGTGGCGTCGGCCCGGTGGCGATCTTCCGCGACGACGACCTGTGGTTTCCGGTCTTCCCCGAGCCGCCGGGTGCGCTGGGCACCCAGGTCGCCGGCCGGCGCCTCCAGGCCGAGCACGGCCTGGAGGGGATCCTGACGCTGCGCGAGCAGGTCGCCGAGCGGCTCACCGAGACCGGCAGGCTGCCCGACGCCTACGACCTGGCCATCACCGGCGTCGCGGCCGAGACGTGGACGAGCTGGACGGTGCAGCTCGAGCGCGCCGGCGAGCTGTGGGTGAGCCTGGCCGCGGC
>JBIOYL010000322.1:0-5465 GCA_044870185.1 Actinomycetes bacterium
GGGTCGCCGAGGCCTTGATGGCGGCGGACGGGGCCGGCGAGGCGCCGACCATGCCGGAGCTGTGGGATCGGATCCCAGCGACGTGGCGGAGGCGCTGCGCGTCAGTCGTCCAGGACCGCCAGGTCGAGCTGGCGCAGGCGCGCGGGGTCGGCGAGGATGTCGATTGCGACGATCTTCCCGCGCGTGACCGTGAAGGCCAGGACCCAAAGCAGCCGTCCACGCGGCGCCACGACCACGCCCACGGCGCCGTTGACCAGTGCCGGCTGGGCGAACCGGGCAGGCCGCGAGTAGGCCAGCGCCCGCCTTGCCACCGCCGCCGCGCCGCGGGCTTTCCTGGGTGTGCCCGCAGGCGCCGCAGCGCGGTCGGCGCGGACCACGACGTCGGGGTCCAGCACCGCCACGAGCGCGTCGAAGTCCCCCTCGCGCGCGGCAGCCAAGAAGGCGTCGACCACTGCTCGCTGGCGGGCGAGATCGGCGTCGGGCACCGTGGCCGTCCCCCGCACCCGGCGGCGTGCGCGGCTGGCGAGCTGCCGTGCCGCGGCCGGGGAGCGCCCCACGATGGGCGCGATCTCGTCGAAGGGCACGGCGAAGGTGTCGTGCAGCACGAACGCGACCCGCTTGGCGGGCGCCAGCCGCTCGAGGACCACCAGCAGCGCCAGCCCGACCCCCTCGGCCAGCAGCGCCTCGTGCTCGGGGTCGAGGCTGTCTGCGCGGCTGGCGACCGGCTCGGGCACCTGCGCGCCCAGGCCCAGGGGTTCCTCGCGTCGCTGCTTGCGCGCGCGCAGCATGTCCAGGCACACCCGCGCCACGACCGTCGTCAGCCATCCGCCCAGATTCTCCACGCCACTCGCATTGGAGCGGCTGAGCCGCAGCCAGGCCTCCTGGACGGCGTCGTCGGCCTCGCTCGCCGAGCCGAGCATCCGGTAGGCCACCGCCCGCAGGTGGGCCCGGTTGGCCTCGAACCGCCCCGCCAGCCAGTCATGTTCGTCCATCGGTCACATCCGTTGGTTGCGGTTCGTCCCAGCAGTGACGAACCAAACCCAGCCGATGTGACAGGCAGATCCACCTCCCGTGGAACGCACATGGTGGGCGTCCGACCCGTACGGAGGAAGATCGGCTGCCGATGAGCCTTGCGCTGCGCAACCTCCTGTTCACCGTCGTCGTGCCAGGTACGGGAGGCATCTACCTTCCCTGGTTGATCCTCACACGGCACGGCGCGGCGCCGACGCCGGTCGCCTGGCCCGCCGTCGCCGTCATCTCCGCCGGCGTCGGGTTGTACCTGTGGTGCCTGTGGGTGTTCGCGGTCGTCGGCCGGGGGACACCGGGACCGTGGGATCCGCCGCGGCGGTTGATCGCGGTCGGGCCCTACCGCTGGGTCCGCAACCCCATCTACCTCGCCGCGCTGCTGATCATCCTGGGCGAGGCGTGGCTGTTCGGATCGGCGGCGCTGCTGCTGTATGCCGGTATGGCGGCGGTCGCCTTCCACCTATTGGTCATCGCCTACGAGGAACCGAGGCTGCGCACCCAGTTCGGCCAGCAGTACGAGGCCTACCGGCGCACGGTCTCCCGCTGGATCCCGCGCCCGCCGCGCGCGAACTAGCGCCGTTCGGCGGTGGGCGCCGAACGCTGGTCGGTCACATCGATCGGTCGCGGTCCGTCAGAGCAGTGACGGACCAACCCGAGCCGACGTGACGACCAGGAGGGGAACGATGCCACCGATCGTGTCCAGCTTCGAGATCGCCCGTCCACCGGACGAGGTCTACGCGTACGTCACCGACCCGTCACGGTTCCCCGAGTGGCAGCACGACGTCGTACGCGTGCGCATCCAGGGCGATCGCCCGCCCGGCGTGGGCACGAGGTTCACCACCACCCGCCGGATCGGCCGCGTCGAGCAGACGACGACGCAGCAGATCACCGAGGTCCGTCCCCCAAGCAGCTGGGCTGCCCGCGGCGTGGACGGGCCGTTTCGGCCGAGCGCGGGCATCACCGTCGAGCCGCTCGACGACGGCGCACGGTCGCAGGTCACGATCGTGCTGGACTTCGAGGGGCACGGGATCGGCAAGCTGCTGCCGCTGGACGTCATCCGCCGCATGGCGGCCAAGGGCGCGCCCAGAAGCTACCGGAACCTCAAGCAACGGCTCGAGCGCGGCGCCTAGCGCAACCCGCCGATGGCCATGCGCTCACGATCGAGGAGGTCACCGATGTCTCGCCCCCCGGTCCGCGGGGTCATCGACCGCCTGGGCTACCCCACCTACTTCCTCGTCATCCTGGGGGTCTGGAAGCCGCTCGGCGCGGTGGCGCTGCTGGCTCCGCGCCTCCCCCGGCTCAAGGAGTGGGCCTAGGGCCGCCTCCTGGGCCCTGCGTCCGCCGGCTCGCCGCGACCTCGCCAGCCCGGCCAGGGCCGGGGCGGGAGGCGGCTCGGCCCCAGGCGGGCCACGCGCTCACCGGCTCTGCGGCCGGCCGGGGGATCGAGCGCCATCCGCACAGCCTGCAACCGGCGGGGTCCGCCTGGGGGTGACAGGATGCCCAACGTCGCTAACGAGCCACTAACGGCAACCGATCGAAACCCTCGATAGCGACGAAAAGTGCGAGCCATCCGGCCACCCGGTCGGGTGGCGCAGTAGGCTTGCCGCCGTGACCAGCCCCCTGCTTGCCGCCGGCGTGGCCGCGTTGCTCGGCCTGCCCGCCGGCACGCTCGCCAACGTCGTCATCGACCGGGTGCCGCGTCGTGAGCCCCTCGCGCGGCCGTGGCCGTGCTGGCTGGCCTGCGCCGTCCCGGCGGTCATGGCCACGCTCTGGTTCGCCGTCACCTGGCGGCTCGTCGGCGCGCGGCTGGCTGCCGCCGCGCCCGCCTACCTCGTGCTCACCTTCGTCTGCGTCGTGCTCACGGTGATCGACGCGACCACCAGGAAGCTGCCCAACCGCGTCACCTACCCGGCCTTCCCGGCCGTTGGCGTGCTCCTGGCCGTGGCCAGCCTCGCCGAGCACGACCTCAGCCGGCTCGGGCGCGCGCTCGCCGCCGCCGCGGTCGTCGGCGCGCTGTTCTTCGTCCTCTTCCTGATCTCGCCGCGGGGGATGGGCTTCGGGGACGTCAAGTTCGCGCCCACCCTGGGCATCGCCCTTGGCTGGCTCTCCTGGCCGGTGGTCGCGGTCGGCGTCGTCAGCGCGTTCCTGCTCGGCGGGATGGCCGGCGTCGTCGCCATGGTCGTCCTGCGGCTGGGCCGCAAGGCGCTGTTGCCCTTCGGGCCCTGGCTCGCCGCCGGGGCGCTGCTGGGCGTCCTGTACGGCCACCAGCTGGCAAGCTGGTACGGGCGGGCCCTGCTTGGCTAGCCCAGGTAGGATCGGACCCGCCCACCGCCCCGACCGCCACCATCCGGACCGCCTACCGCCCGGACCGCCCACCGCCACCCATGCTTCGCTACCTCACCGCCGGAGAGTCCCACGGTCAGGCGCTGGTCGCCGTGCTCGAGGGCATGCCGGCCGGCGTGCCGGTCACCTCCAAGGACATCGCCGCCGAGCTCGCCCGCCGGCGCCTGGGCCACGGGCGGGGCAAGCGCATGCGCTTCGAGCAGGATCGCATCGAGCTGCTCGGCGGGGTCCGTCACGGCCTGACCCTCGGCTCGCCGGTCGCCGTGCTGATCGGCAACACCGAGTGGCCGAAATGGACCGAGGTCATGGCCGCCGACCCGCCGGCCGACCCGCAGGCGGCCCGCAGCGGACGCGGCGCGCCGCTGACCCGCCCGCGGCCCGGCCACGCCGACCTGGCCGGCATGCAGAAGTACGGCTTCGACGAGGCGCGGCCGGTGCTCGAGCGGGCGAGCGCACGGGAGACGGCCGCCCGGGTGGCGGTCGGGGCGGTCACCAAGGCGCTGCTCGGCGAGCTCGGCGTCGCCGTGCTCAGCCAGGTGGTGCGCATCGGGCCGGTGGCCAGCCGGCGCAGAGCGGTGCCGGGCCCGGGCGACCTGGAGCGCATCGACGCCAGCGCGGTCCGCTGCCTGGACGAGGCGGCCGGCGCGGCCATGGTGGCCGCCATCGAGCGGGCCAGGGCGGCCGGCGACACGCTCGGCGGGGTGGTCGAGGTCGTGGCCCACGGCCTGCCGCCCGGCCTCGGCTCCTACGTGCACTGGGACCGGAAGCTGGACGCCCGCCTGGCCGGCGCCTTGATGAGCATCCAGGCGATCAAGGGCGTCGAGGTGGGCGACGGCTTCGCCGGGGCGGCCCGTCCGGGCTCGCGCGCGCACGACGCGATCGTGCCCGGCCGCGGCAGCCGCCCCAGGCGGCGGACCGGGCGCAGCGGCGGGATCGAAGGCGGCATGTCGACCGGGGAGGTGCTGCGCGTCCGGGCGGCCATGAAGCCGCTGTCGACCCTGGTCCGGGCGCTGGACACGGTCGACGTGGCCACCGGCGAGGTGGCCAGGGCGGTCGTGCAGCGCTCGGACGTGACCGCCGTGCCTGCGGCCGGCGTGGTCGCCGAGGCGGTCGTCGCCCTGGTCCTGGCCGACGCCCTGCTCGAGAAGACGGGCGGCGACTCGCTGGCAGAGGTGCGCCGCAACCTGGACGCCTACCTGGCCGGCCTCGCCCGCTGACCCGGGCCGCGCCGACCTGGCGGCCCTGCCCGCCGACCTGGCCGCGTCGACCCTGCCGGCACCTGCCCGCCGACCTGGCGCGCCGACCGGCCCGGGCTGCTACCCTGCGCCCCGACCCGCATGCCAAGCCAAGGGGGAGCCTGCTGCGTGCGTCCGCTGTCACGACCGACCGTCGTCCTGATCGGCTTCATGGGAGCCGGCAAGTCGGCGGTGGGCGGCCTGGTGGCACGCGCGCTGGGCCGTGAGTTCGTCGACACCGACACGGTCATCACGCGCACCGCCGGCATGGGCATCACCGAGATCTTCCGCCGCGAGGGCGAGGTCGGCTTCCGGCGCCGGGAGATGGCCGCCATCGACCGCGCGCTCGCCACACCCGGCCGGGTCCTCGCGGTCGGTGGCGGCGCCGTGCTGTTGGCCGGCAACCGCACGGCGCTCAAGCAGGCCGGGCTGCTGGTCTACCTGCGGGCCACCCCGGAGACGCTGGCCGCCCGGCTGGCCGATGCCACCGACCGGCCGCTGCTCGACACCGGCGACCGGGCCGGCCGCATCCGCGACCTGCTGGTCGCCCGCGGGCCCATCTACGAAACCGCCAGCGACCTGGCGATCGACACCGACCGGCTGACCCCGGAGCAGACGGCGAGCGAGGTGGTCGCCTGGTACCGGCGGCGGCTGGAGGGCCTCGGCTATGACTGACCGGGTCTCGGCGATCGCTGCCCGGGTCGGCGGCCGGCCCGCCCTGGCCGGCACCGTCGAGGTGCGGCTGCCCGGCGGCGCCTACCCGGTCCACGTCGGCAGGGGCCTGCTCGACCGGGAGGAGCTCTACCCGGAGCTGCCCGGTGCCTGCGCGGCCGCGGTGGTGGCCAGCCCGGCTGTGGCCGG
>JBIOYL010000323.1:0-3848 GCA_044870185.1 Actinomycetes bacterium
GTGCCCACCGCCGAGCGCCAGCGCCTCGCCGAGCTGGAACGCGAGGTCCGGGAGCTGCGCCGCGCCAACCAGATCCTCAAGGCCGCTGCCAGTTTCTTCGCGCGGGAGCTCGACCCGCGCCTGCCGAGATGACCCGGTTCATCGACACCCACCGGGACCGGTTCGGGGTCGAGCCGATCTGGAGCGCCGGGATAAACCGGCATGGAGAAGGAGATGCGAGAGCTCTACATCGAAGGGGTAGCGACCCACGATGACCCCGAGCCATGCGTCGACGCCCGTGAGGGGCAGGCGAAGCGTTGGTAGGGGCACACGTAGGCCGGGCTATTGAGCCGCGAAAGAATCTCGGTTCGGGGTGCCGACGCTTTCAGATCGGCGGAAGGCAACACCGCCGGCAGCGCTACCGCGAGCTGCCGGCGGGCCCCGCGCGGTCGAAGAACCCGTGCATGCGTGGAATCTCCATGCGCGAGAACCGGGAGGTCCCATGCTCGCCCGTCTGGCCGCTGGCCGGGCGGGCCGCTCAGAAAAGACCGAGGTCGCACGCCTGAGATGCACGAGCATGGGAAGTCAAACAGCCCCGTAGTACCTGCGAAGCCGTCGAACAAGGCCATGGCTGCGGAGGCGGTGGAGGAAAGGGGGCTGGCCAAGGGAAACACGGACGGGCCGACACGCCCCGGACACAGGGCCGGGTCAGGCGTGCCAAGCGGGCTGGACCGTGTGCGCGAGGTGGCACGAACAGACAAGGGAGCACGGTTCACGGCGCTGCTGCACCACGTGGATCTCGACCGCCTGCGGGCGGCCTACTGGGCGATCCGCCCTCAGGCCGCACCGGGGGTGGACGGGGTGAGGTGGAAGGCCTACGGGCAGGATCTGGAGGCCAATCTCCAGGACCTGCACGCCCGGGTCCACAGCGGCACCTACCAGGCGAGACCTTCCCGGCGGGCGTACATCCCGAAGGCGGACGGGCGGCTGCGGCCGCTCGGCATCGCCGCGCTGGAAGACAAGCTCTTGCAGCGGGCGGTCGTCGAGGTGCTGAACGCCGTCTACGAGGAGGACTTCCTGGGCTTCTCCTACGGGTTCCGGCCAGGGCGCAGCCCGCATGCTGCGCTGGATGCGCTGGCGGTCGGGATCCTGCGGAAGAAGGTGAACTGGGTACTCGACGCGGATATCCGCGACTTCTTCTCCAAGCTTGATCGGGCGTGGTTGGAGAAGTTCCTTGAGCATCGGATCGCGGACAAGCGGGTCCTGCGGCTCATCCGGAAGTGGCTGAGCGCAGGGGTCATCGAGGACGGGAGCTGGTCGGACACGCCGGAGGGGGCGCCACAGGGAGCATCGGCCTCGCCGCTGCTCGCCAACGTCTACCTCCACTACGTGTTCGACTGGTGGGTCCGGCAATGGAGGAGTCGGCAGGCGCGCGGCGACATGATCGTGGTGCGGTTCGCCGATGATTTCATCGTCGGCTTCGAGCAGCAGGGCGACGCCAAGCAGTTCCTCCACGACCTTCGCGAGCGGTTGGCGAAGTTCGGGTTGAAGCTGCACCCCGACAAGACCCGGCTGATCGAGTTCGGGCGGTTTGCCGCCCAGCGCCGAGCGGCACGGGGACTCGGGAAGCCGGAGACCTTCGAGTTCTTGGGCTTCACGCATATCTGCGGAAGGGGCAAGAACGGGAGCTTCTGGCTCAGGCGCCACACCGTCTCGAAGCGGCTGCGGGCCAAGCTCAAGCAGGTCAAAGACCAGCTCAAGCGGCGCCGGCATCTGCCCATCCCCGACCAGGGGCGCTGGCTTGCAAGCGTGGTGCGAGGGCACCTCGCCTACTACGCCGTGCCCGGCAACAGTCGGGCCATCAGCGCCTTCCACCGGCAGCTCGGCCGGCTCTGGCGGCGGGCGCTCAGGCGCCGCAGCCAGCGTCACCACTTGAGCTGGCGGCGGATGGAGCGCCTGGTCGCCCGATGGCTACCGCCCGCCCGCATCCAGCATCCCTATCCGGAGGTGCGCTTCGACGCTCGTACCCAAGGCAGGAGCCCAGTGCGGTAGTCCCGCACGCTGGGATCTGTGCGGGGGGCCGCCCGCAAGGGCGGTCCCTACCGCAATCCACGCGGTGGAGATCGCCCCGTCCAGCTACGACGCGGCCAAGACCCGGCCACCGTCGCCCCGCACCCTATGCGATGGCGAGCTCAAGCTCGAGATCAAGCGGGTCTACAAGGCCAACTTCGAGGTCTACGGCGCCGCGAAGATCTGGCACCAGCTCGCACGGGAAGGCATCCAGGTCGGCCGCGACCAGGTGGCCCGGCTGATGCGCGCCCTGGGCATCCGGGGGGTCGTGCGCGGCAAGCCGCGGCGTACTACCACCCCCGACCCAGCCGACCAGCGTCCCGCCGACCTGGTCCAGCGCGACTTCAGCGCGCCGGCGCCCAACCGCCTGTGGGTCGCGGATCTGACCTACGTCGCGACGTGGGCGGGGTTTTGCTATGCCGCGTTTGTCATCGACGCCTACAGCCGCGCCATCGTCGGCTGGCGGGTGGCCACCACCTTGCGGGCCGAGCTGGCCTTGGACGCCCTGGAGATGGCCATCTGGGCCCGCCACGGCGCCGCCCTGGACGACCTGGTGCACCACTCTGACCGCGGCAGCCAGTACCTGTCGGTCCGCTACAGCCAGCGGCTGGCCGACGAGGGCGCGGTGACCTCGGTTGGCTCCAAGGGCGACAGCTACGACAACGCGCTGGCCGAGGCGGTCAACGGCCTGTACAAGGCCGAGCTGGTCGGCCCACGCGGCCCGTGGCGCACTGCCACCCAGGTCGAGCTGGCGACCCTGGCCTGGGTTGGGTGGTGGAACCAGCGCCGGCTGCACGGCGCGCTCGACCACCTCTCACCTGCAGAGTACGAGGCTCTGTACTACCGTGAGCACCAACAGCCCAAGGAGGTCGTGTAAACCCAACCGTCCAGGCCTCCATCAAACCCAGGGCAGTTCAGCAGCGTCTACGACGCCGCCCCGGTGCCCCGCACTCCCGACGACATCCTGCCCGCCGCCGAGGAGCAACGCCCACCCGGCCCGACCGGGCCGACCGCGCGTGGCAAGTGGCTTCTCGCCAGCGTCACCCACGACGCCGCCGACGTCATCGCCCAGGTCTTCGACGAGGCGACCCGCCGTGATCCTGGCTACCACCGCAGCTGGGTTGCGCTGGTCGACGGCAACAGCCACCAGATCGACCGGATCCACACCGAAGCACGAACCCGCGGGGTGGACGTGACGATCGTGGTCGACTTCGTGCACGTGCTGGAGTACCTGTGGAAGGCGGCTTGGTGCTTGGTCGCCGAGGGCGACCCCGACGCCGAGACGTGGGTCCGCGCCCACGGCCTGCGGATCCTGCACGGCCGCAGCAGCGACGTGGCCGGCGCGATCCGCCGCAAGGCCACCCGCGCTCGGCTGGACCCCACGCCCGCAGGCGTGCCGACACCTGCGCGAACTATCTGCTCAACAAGCGTGGGTACCTGGACTACCCCACCGCACTCCAGCAAGGCTGGCCGATCGCCACCGGGGTCATCGAAGGTGCCTGCCGCCACCTGGTCAACGACCGCATGGACCTCACCGGCGCCCGCTGGGGCCTTGCCGGCGCCGAAGCCATCGGCAAGCTCCGTGCCCTACGCAGCAACGGCGACCTCGACCAGTACTGGGCGTACCACCTCACCCAAGAGCAGCAACGCATCCACAACACGCGCTACGCCGACGGGGTCATCCCCACCACCCGATGACCGTCCCTCAGAAGCGCTGCACCCTTTCGATTTGGTCGGGTAGCCCGGGGGAATCGCACCCCCGGGCTCCCACAGATCCGTGCGTAACAGTCTCCCGTTAC
>JBIOYL010000324.1:0-8324 GCA_044870185.1 Actinomycetes bacterium
GTCGGTGTCCGGCGCGCCGGGCAGCGGCTCGACTTGCAGCAGGGACTCGCCAGGCAGCGGCCCCTGGGACAGCACCCGGTAGACGTCGGCAAGCGCCTTACGGGTGTCGTCGGGCAGCGCGGCGACCAGTGCGCCGAACGAGGTTGCCTGCGTGATCCGCCAGCGGGCCACGGTCAGGCGAGATGCCGCGCGATGAACTTGAACTCCTCCACCTCGAGCGGCTCGCCTTCCGCCGGCGGTCGGTCGCCACGACGAAGCTGCGCTTCGGTGGCTGCCCAACGGGGACTGCCGTGGCGGCGGAGCAGCACCAGGCGGTGCCACGCCTCCACGACGTGCCCGAGCGGCTTGAGGTCGTGGTCTGCCGGGCGGTGTCGAGCGCCTGGTCGAGCTCGGCATCGAAGCGGGCGCGGTCGGCGGCGGCCAGGGCGGCCCGGACCAGCTCTGCCCGCTCGGGCAGGTCCGGCCCGCTCACCCGCTCCGCAACGCTCATGGCTCCCTACCTCCGGCCTTCGGTCGTACCAGTGTGGCAGGCCCTTGACCTTGCTGTCACCCGAACCCCGCCTTCCGCGCTCAGCGACGTTGCTCGCTCATCCGGAAGATGACGGAGAGGCGTCGCCCAGCGGGTGGCCTGTGGACGATGTGGAATGGTCTGCTTCCTCGAGCGGGCGATGGGCACGCGCGGAGCGGTGACCGCCAGCCGGTGAGCGGCCTGGCCGCTTGTGTGATCGCTGAGCGCCCCGGTGATCGTCCGGGGCGCTCAGCATGTCCGGGGTGGCGGACGCTTGCGGACAGTCGAGCGGACACTGGATGAGCATGCACCCGGAGTGAGCGCCACGGCGGTCGACTCGTGGGCGGCGGCGGACATGACAACGATCAGCCATTTGATGGTCCAGTGCGGTGTCCGCTGTGGACACGTTGGGTACCGGGGTCCGGACGCTTCGCGTTCAGACAGTGGACACCGCGAGCTTGGGAAGCACCCTCGGGCCGCTCTCGACGGGCTGATCGGACAGCTTGAAGAGCACAGGGACCGACCGTGGTTGTCTTCGGTGACCATCTGGCTCGTTGGCAAGCCTCCCACGGGGGGGCGCGGCAGTGCGCTTCCTTTCGGTGTTCAGCCTGTCGCGCGCAGCTCTGCTGACTTCGCCTGGGCACGCCAGTGTGCGGGTGAGACGATCTGGCTGCTCAAGGCCGCCGGTTGCTCCGGCACAGCTGCACCAGGGAGGGCGAGCGGTATCTGCGGCCGGTGAAGCTGAACTACCTGACGCTGGGCAACGCCCTGCCGCACCTGCACACCCACATCGTGCCCAGGTACGCCGACGATCCGGTCCCGGGCCGCCCGTTCCCGTTCGACTTCCTGGCCGCCCGTTCCCGTTCGACTTCCTGGACAACGGCGGACAGCCAGAGGAGCGGCTACAGGCCGACGTGCTGGCCCTGCGGATGACGGTGGCGGGCGGATAGGCGGGTGGTCATGGCCTGGAGGCTACGCACCTCGGCTATCGGACGGGCCACGCGGAGGTACCCTCGCCGGGTCTGCCGGCGCGAGGGCGGCCGCCCGCAGGGCCGGCCTTGAAAGGGACCGTGAAGCAGATTCTCACAAGCCGGAGGGCCCTTGCGCTCGCGCTCATGCCGGTCGAGGCGCTGTTGGCGCTCGGCACGCCGCCGGGCCTGGAACCGCTCGATCGCCTCACGGGCCGCTCCAGCTCGACCGCGCGGGCGTCGACGCGGCCGCGCCAGGCCAGTTCCCGGGCGCGCGCCCAGTCAGCGGCGAGCAGGTCGGCATGCCGCTCCCGCCATGCTTGGTATCCCTGCTGCGCGCGGCGGGCCAGGCGTTCCGGTCGGCGGCCCGGTCGGCCTGCTGCCGCGCCAACGCCCGGGCGGTCTCGGCCAGGGCGCGGCGGTTGCGGGCCTCGGTCAGCTCCCGGCGGCGCAGCAGCCGCCGCGCACCCTCGCCCACCTCAGCGACCCGCTGCTGGGCGGCCTCCACTGCCGCGATGGCATCCGCCAACCCTGCTCCGCGTCCTGGCGCTGCTGGGTGGTGTGGGCCGGCTGGCCTCCCTGGTCTTCCCCGAGCTGACCGCCGCCTGGAACCTCAGGATTCGGGTGTCAGCTCGTTGGCAGCGGTGGTTGCTGCGGGTCGCTTGCGTCGGTGACCGTACCGGGGTCCCCGGCGGCCGCCACCACGGGTGACGGCCGCATCGACGACGGCCTCGCGTCAGGTCCCGCATCCTGCGGGGCCGGAGCGACCCGCCGCCGCCGGGCGATCGCGCCGACGAGCATCCAGACAGGGGGGATCAGGACGAACAGGAACAGCGCGGTCCAGATCCAGGCGTGATGCTCGATGAACGGCAGCGCGGTGCGCTCCAGCCAGGAGAACAGGCGGTCGTGCAGGAACGGCAGCCAGGGCGCCGCGGCGAGCAAGATGATGACCAGCGCGACGACCAGCCCGGCGACGGGGATGGCGCGGCGCCACAGGCCGACCCCGAGCAGGATCGCCCCGACCAGGAGCACGACCAGGCCGAAGGCGCCGACGAGCGGCACCGAGACGAACATGGACGCGACGCCGATACCCAGGGCGAGCAGCCCGAACCAGACGAGCCGTTTGCCGTCCCCGTGGGTCTCCCGAGTGGCGAGGTAGGCGGTGGTGGTGGCGGTGCGGGCGGTCGAGATCGCCGGTGTCAGGCTGACCGGCGGCTTGTTCTTGGTGGTGGTGCCCGCGGCGGTGGCGACCGCGAGCGTCTGGGTGACGGTGCGGGTAAACAGCGGGGTGCCGACCTCCTGGTCGAGGCGTTCGGCGGGGATGGGGCAGGCCGGCAGGGTGGCCGCGACGCGGTTGACCCAGGTGTCGTCGGCCGGGCCTGCCGACCCCGCGTGGGGGGTCGCCGGCAGGCCGCCGGCGGCCCAGGCTTGAAGCGCGGTCAACGATGCCGGGATGGCCGGCTCGGCCTTGCGCAGGAAGCCGAGCTCCTGGCGGACCGCAGCGGGAGCCCTGTCTCCCAGGAGGGTTTCCAAGCTGCCGATGAAGGTGCTGACGCGCTTTCGCTTCGGCACGCGCGCCTGGACCAGGCGTTGGTAGATGCTGCTTGGGTCGAGGATGTCGGCGGGTGGCCTGCCGGTCAAGGCCATGTCGTACTGTCCGAGCCATCGGCGCGCGTCGCTGCGGGCGCCGCCGTTGGCCGGGTCGCGGACCTGGCCGGCGACCGCGGCGAGTTCCTCGGCGGCGATCAGCCGTTGCAGCGGCAGCGCCGCCCACAGGGCGACCTCCGGAAGGCTTGGCGGGATGGGGATGTCAGGATTGTCGAGAAACTCCAGACTCTTGAGGAGCGTTTCCGTGGAGATGTTGAGGGCGGCTGCCTCCGGGCCCGGGGTGCCGACGATCTCGCACAGCCGGTTGTAGAACCATTCGGCCCGGCGGCCGCGCGGCGGCTGCCCGTCGGTGTCCTGCCGTGCGTCGATGATCGCGCTGATGCGGCGTGGGTCGAGCAGGATCTGCACGAGCCAGCCCGCGCCGTCGAGCCTGCCCCACATCCAGTCGTTGGCCCGCCAGGTGCCCTTGTAGAAGGCGCCGAAGTGGTGCAGCTGGACGCCGGTGAGCTTGCCATGGGCGTCCCGGCGGTTGGGGTTGAGCAGGGTGCGGGTGGTGGCGCTGGCCTGGACCAGCTCGACGCGCTGCTCGACGTCGGCGTCGATGGGGGAGGTGGCCCGTTCCGCGGCGTGCAGCTCCGCGAGCCGCCGGGCGAGCCGCGTGCGCACCTCGCCGCCGCCGCTGGGAGCTGGACGCAGGGCCAGGAAGGTGAGGTAGTCGCCGATCAGGTCGGCGAAGCCGCGGCGCATCCCTGCGGTGTCCTTGGGCGGGGTGCCGCGGGTGGCCGCCGCCGCCGATGCGGGCATGTCGGCGTCCGCGCCGGGCGCGCCGTCCTGGACCGCTTTCGAGGTCGCCGGCTGCGGCTCGCCGTCGGCAAGGGTGTTGAGGAGTTCGCTGACGCCGATGAGCGCGTCGAGCAGGTCGGTCCATGCCGCCTCGAGCGCTTGCCGGCCCGAAAGCTGCTCGGGCGGGGCGGCGTTCCCGCCGGAGCCGTTGCCGTCGGGTGGCGGCGCGAAGCTGGGCGTCGCCTCCAGCCCGTCATGCAGTCGATCGAGGATGTTGTCGGCGAGGGCCGTCAGCGCGTCGTCCCAGCCGTCGTCGGTCGGCGCCCGGCTGGGCGCATGCTGCCGGAGGGCGTCCACGACGATCGTGGTCAGGTCGGCTGGGGTGAGGGTGTGCTGGTTGAGCGTCTTGTGCGCACCGGCGACGGCCTCGACGTCCTCCTGCCGCCGCGCGAGGCGGTAGCCGGCGCGGATGAGGTCAAGGGCGACGGCGCGGGCGCTGTCGTAGGCGGGCAGGCCGAGGGTGACGACGCCGTCCAGATTCCGCGGCGGGACGGTGAGGCGCTGCTCGAGGGCGGTGACGAGCGCGGCCCGGACGCGGGACGAGGCGCGTCCACCGGTGGCCAGCAGTCCCTCCCAGCCGCCGACGGCGGGCATCCGCGCGGTCGCCTCCTCAACGATCGGGGCGGCGACGGCGGTGGTCTGCACGCTGCGGTAGTCCGCCCAGGTGCCCGTGTCGGCAAGCTCGTTGCCACCGGCGAGCCGGGCGAGCAGCACCCGGGTGTTGGCCAGGGCGGTCACCTGGTCGTTGTGGCGGCGGATGGCCTCCAGATCGGCGGCGATGCTCTGCTGGAGGGCGGCGTCCAGGCCGAGCCGCAGCGTCTCCCCGAGGCTGTACGGCCTGGTGAACTCGGCCGGCGGCGGCGCCGCGGGCGACCCCGTCGAGGGCACGACAAACAGCAGCACCCGGCGCACCTCCCGGTCGGCGCGGTGGGCGAGGACCGACCGCAGCAGCGGACCGATGGGGCGGTTGGCCAGCAGGCCGCCGTCCACGACCCATGCCGACTGCGTGAGGTTGGCGTAGGGCGCCATGTCGGGATGCCAGCCGTGCATGTTCGCCGCCGGCTCGTTGTTGCCGGCGACGCGCTTGCCGATGGGGACGAACGACGGTTCGAACGCGACCGGGAACGAGGCGCTGCAGCGCGCCGCGAGCGCCAGCCCGTCGACCACGCCTGGGGCGGCCAACTGGCCCGTCGAGAAGGTGAACAGCCCCCGGTTGTTCGAGTCGACCACCGCGTTGCCGTAGTCGTCGGTGAAGCGGCCGTTCTGGCCGTGCAGCAGGGTGGTGGTGATGTGCACGGTGGTCGCGCGGGCGTCCTGTTGGGGGAAGTCGGCGGTGGGGTCGGGGAGGAGCTGCTCCAGACCCTTGTGGATTCCGGCGAGCAGCTGCCTGTCGCCCTGGAGCAGCGACGGCGGGTTCGGCTCGCGCCGCGGGTTGCGCAGCAGGCTCCCGAACGCGCCAGCCTGGAGCCACAGGTCCCGCAGCGGTCCGATGTCGAGCCGGCGGGCGTTGGCCAGCCCGAGCACCGCGGCGTTGATCCCGCCCGCGCTGGTGCCCGACAGCACGTCGACGGATGCGGTCACGTCGACCAGCTCGAGCAGCCGCCGGTACAGGTCGCGAACCTGCAGGGCGAGGCTGCCAGCGGGCGGCCCGCCCGGTGGCGGGACAGGGCTTTCGCCTTTGTCGCGGGCTCTGAGGTCGCTGGCCTGGGTGAGCAGGTTGATCTCGCGGGCGACGCCGCCCATCCAGACCGCGAGGCTGACCCCGCCGGTCATGGCGACGGCGAAGCGCACCTTCTGGGTGGCGAGCGAGACCTTGGTGGCGCCTGCCTGGTCGTTCATGCGAGCCCCTCCGCCGGGCGTGACGGCACCGGCCGCTTCACGGCGAGTTCCTCAACCGCTGAATCCCGCCCATCCCTCACTCTTTCCGACCCGCTATCTTGCGCGGTGACCGAGGCGCCCGCCAGTGTCGATCGTCACCCGGCGGCGGTGCTCCCGATCACACGCGCACCGGCCACGCTCACCTGCTCCGCAGGCCGCGCCGACGGCCGCCAGGCGCCCGCCGGGTCGGCCGCGGCCGCGGACCGCGAACACCACCGCGGCGATGCCTGCCGCCACCTCGACCGGGCCGCCGACCAGCCCGAAATAGCGGGGGCTGCTCGGCTGCGAGGTCTCGGTGGTCGGGGACCGGCGGCGGGTACGGCCGCCTACCGCAGCAGGCCCAGCTCGCGGGCGCGGGCGACGGCCTGGGTGCGGTTGGCCGCCCCCAGCTTGCCGAGGATGTGGCTGACGTGGCGCTTGACGGTGTCCAGGGTGATCACCAGCTCCTCGGCGATCGCCTGGTTCGGCCTGCCGGCGGCCAGCAGCTCGAGCACCTCCAGCTCCCGGTCGCTCAACGGCTCCAGCAGGCCCGGCACCACCCCGGCGGCCCGCCTGCCGTGGCGGCCGACGGGCACGCCGGCCTGCTGCAGCGCCCACAGCAGCCGGCCAAGGTAGGCCGGCGGCACGCCGGCGACCAGCTCGCCCTTGCCGGTCGCCGCGGCGAGCGCGTCGAGCAGGGCGGCCATGGCGGCGCCCTCGTCGAGGAAGACGCGCGCGTAGCCCTCGGGCGCGGCCAGCGCGAGCGCGCCCGCCAGCTCGGCCAGGGCGGCGTCGTGCTCGCCCACCGCCTGCAACCCGCGGGCCCGCACGACACGGATCCGGATCAGGCTGTCGGTGCGGCCCTGGCAGTCGGCCAGGTCGGCCAGCCGACCCAGCAGCCCCAGCGCCCGATCGGCATCCCCCTGGGCCAGTAGCACCCGGGCCAGCACCAGCTGGTCGCGCTCGCGCAGGTAGGACACCTCGTCCTCGGGTCCCAGCCCGCGTTCCTCGGCCCAGCGGGCGGCCTCGTCGATCTCGCCCTGGGCCAGCACCAGCCGCGCCCGCTCCGCCGGTGCCGGGTGATACCACGTCGGGGTCTGGGTGTCGGGCATCAGCCGGCACGCCTCGTCCATGGCCTGCCGTGCCCCGGCCAGGTCCCCGCCTGCCTGGCGGATCCACGCCATCGTCACCAGCGCGATGTCCGACAACTGCAGCCAGCCGAGCGGCCGGGCCAGCGCCAGGCCCTCGGTGAGGTGCCGGCGCGCCTCATCCAGCTGGTTACGTTCGTACAGCACCTGGCCGAGGCCCACCTGCGCCTCGGCCGCGTGGAAGGTCGACCGCCGGCCGCCCTCGGTGGCGAGCTCCAGACCCTCCCGGAAGGTCCGCATCGCGGCCGTCAGCCGACCACGCGCCCGCTGCACCCCGCCCAGCAAGAAGCAGGACGACACCAGCGGGTGGTGGCCGGCCGTGGCCCGGCCCTCGGCCAGCAGCTCGGCCAGGGCCGGCTCGGCCTGCTCCACGTGGCCGGCCAACCAGTCGGCCAGGGCCAGCAGCCAGCGGGCCCACAGGCGCGGCCCACGCTCCTCCTCCGAGAGGTCGGCCAGCGCCGAGCGGGCGAACCTGGCCGTCTGCTCGGGGTCACCCCGGGCGGCGAGCTCGGCCCGCAGCAGCGCGATGGCCGCCGGCACCCGCCGGACCATGCCCCCGTCGGTCGGCACCAGCGGCTGCTCGGGTTCGAGCTGCAGCTCGACGGCTCGGTCGGCGTGCTCCAGCCGGCGCTCGGCCTCATCCAGCCGGCCGCGGTGCACCTCGAGCATGGCCTGGGCCAGAACCAGCCCTGGGCGGGACCGCAGCACCTCGGCGGGCAGGGCCTCCAAGCGGCGCCGGAGCACGACCCCCTCGCCCCGCTGGAGGAGCTGGTCCAGGTGCCGTTCCACCAGCCCGGCGGCCCAGGCGGGCTCCCCGGCGGCCAGGGCGTGACCGATCGCCTCGTCGACCAGCCCGTGCGCCTGGCACCAGGCGGCCGCGGCGTGGTGCAGCTCCGCCGCCCGCTCGGGCCGCTCGGCGGCCAGGCGGGCGCGCAGCAGGTCGGCGAACAGGTGGTGGTAGCGCCACCAGCCGCGCACCTCATCCAACGGCACCAGGAACAGGTTCGCCCGCTCCACCCGCTCCAGCAGCCGCTGACCGTCGCGGCGGCCGGTGACCGCGTCGCACAGCTCACCGCACAAGCGGTCCAGCACCGAGGTCTCCAGCAGGACGGCGCGCACCTCGTCGGGCTGGCGGTCCAGCACCTCCTCGGCCAGATAGTCGAGCACATAGCGGTGGCTGCCCGAGAAGCCGGCCACGAACCCGGCCGGGTCGCCATGGCCCGCCAGCGACAGCCCGGCCAGCTGCAGGCCCGCCACCCACCCTTCGGTCCGCGCCGCCAGGGCGGCCACGCTGCCGGCCGGCAGCTCCCGCCCGGTGGCCGCCCGCAGCAGCGTGGCCGTCTCCTGCAAGGTGAAGCGCAGCTCGCGCTCGCGCAGCTCGGCCAGCTGCCC
>JBIOYL010000325.1:0-9276 GCA_044870185.1 Actinomycetes bacterium
AGGTTTGTCGTCGAAGGCAGGACGCTGTGCCAGCAGCACCCCATATCACCTCCCACCATCAGCGTGGACATCGGCCGGGGGACGGCAGGGTCACAGGTCGTGGCCCGACAGGGACGGTCGGCTGGGCTCCGATGTCGGCCGGGATCATCCTCATCCGCCACGCCGGCCTGCCGCTGGTAAGGAGAGCGGCCGAGCGTCGAGCAGCACACGCCGGCCAGGAAGCCAGCACGGCGTGAGCGACGGCCGGCGTGGGTGGTCATCGAGCGTGCGGCGGACCTCCAGCGGTCCCCAGACGACGTCTTCGACTACTGCACCGAACTGAGCCGCGAGCCCGAGTGGAACTGGTCCTGCTCGTAGTCCCCGGCGATCCAGCGCCCGTCCTGGATGACCCTGGCCATGCCCCGGCCGATCCCGCGCATCGCCGGCGTGCCCGGCCCCATCCCGCCTTCGTGGATCGTGCCCGCCCAGCTGACGACCTGCGGGAAGAAGCGACGCAGTGCCTGCATCTCCGGGCCCACCCCGATGGGCTTGGGGACTGCCGCAGCACCGGCACCTCCGGCCATCCGGTCCCCCTTTCTCCGGGCAGAGCACCCGCGGCTCCACCACTCCAGGCCAGCCGGCGGTGCGGTAGCCTCCACGCCCCGGGCACATGAGAGGACGCCATGATCACCCAGGTGCTGACCGGCCTGCTGCTGCTCGTCCTGCCGGTCGCCTACAACGGGCTCTACACCCTGCTCGGCCGCGCCTTCGACTATCCCGGCATCCTGCGCCAGCCGACCGGCCACATCCTCGAGCGGTTCGCCGCCGGCGGCAGCCGACTGGTCCTGCTCTGGTGGGGGTTCGCCATGAGCGCCGTCTTGTTCGCTCCCGCCGTCGTGCTGCTGTCGGCCACCCTCGCCGACGCCAACCGGACCGTCCTGGCGCTCGCCACCGCGACCGGGCTGCTGGCCGCGCTGGTGCAGTTCCTCGGCCTGATCCGCTGGCCGTTCGCCGTGCCGTATCTCGCCCGCGGCGCCGCCGACCCGGCGACCACCCCGGCCGCCAGGGACGCCATCGAGGTCACCTTCCAGACGCTCAACCGCTACCTCGGGGTGGCGGTCGGTGAGCATCTGGGCTACCTGTTCACCGGCGGCTGGACCGCGCTGGCCGGCGTAGCGCTGATCCAGTCCGACCTGCTGCACCCGGTTCTCGGCATCATCGGGCTGGTCCTGGCGCCGCTGTTCGCGGTCGGCTCACTGGAGTTCGTCGGACCATTCGAGCCCCAGGGCTGGAAGCTCGCCGGCACGCTGGTGCCGTTGGCCTACATCGGCTGGTCGCTGTGGCTGCTGGCCCTCGGCATCGGCCTCCTCATCACCGCCTGACCCATAGCCAGCGCCACACGTGGCTTGCGGTGTCGTCTGCTTTGACCGCCCTTGTCGGCCGTTCCGTCGCCTTATCCGTCCTGGTAGGCTTGGCCGCACAGCGGTCGGAGAGCGCAGCACCGGCAAGGGCGAGGGCGGGGCTCCCGGCCGTGGCCCGCTGCGGACACCTTCCGGCTGGGGTTGCTCATGGCCAGGATGCGCCCCAACCCGCGCACCGTGAGATGCGACATCGAGCCCGGGTGCGAGGCCGAGAGCCGGGGTGAGCGGGTCGCCTGCACGCCTCGCCAGGCGAGCCTGACATGGTGCCTGGCTGGCAGCCCACGGCCGACGGGGACGAGCGGGTGGTCGTGGAGCGGCCCGGGGGCGTTCCCGGGGTGGCGCCGCAGGAGCTGCCCGATGTGCTGGTGGGTCGCGCGCGGGAGCTGGCGGCGATCGCGACGGTGATGACGGCGGCGCGGCGTGGCGCGCAGCGAGTGGTCCATCTGGTCGGGGAGCCTGGGATCGGCAAGACGGCGCTGGCCGAGCACACGGCGGCGCTGGCCTCCCAGCAGGGTGGACGGTGGCGTGGGGGCGGGCGTGGGATGCTGGCGCGGCGCCGCCCTACTGGCTGTGGCCCGCGCCCAAGCCGCGCTCGCCACCGCCTTGCTCGGCCGGGCCCAGCCCGGCGATGCCGAGGAGGCACGACAGTAGCTCGCCGAGGCGGCCAGGGCCGCCGCCGAGCTGGGCATGCCGGTGCTGGCCCGCGACATCGCCGACCTGCGGGCGGTCGACGCCGAGGCATGTCCCGACCGGCCGCGGCTGCGCCGGGACGGCCAGGACTGGGTGCTCACCATGGGCGGGCGGTCGACACGGCTGCGGCACGGCAAGGGCCTGGCCCAACTCGAGGTGCTGCTGGCCAACCCCGGCCAGGAGATCCGCGCCGTGGAACTGGCCGGCGGCGTCCCCACCCCGGCGGCCCCGGCTCCGGTCCTGGACCAGCCCGCCAGGCGGGCCTACCGCCAGCGGCTGGTCGAGCTGGACGGGGCGCTGCACCGGGCTGCCGCCCGCGGTGACGCCACGGCCGCGGGCGGCTTGGAGGCCGAGCGGGCGGCGCTGGTGGCCGAGCTCAAACGCGCCGCCGGCCTGGCCGGCCGCCCACGGGCGTTCTCCGACGAGGCCGAGCGGGCGCGGGTCAACGTCACCCGCACCATCCGCCAGGCGCTCGACCGGGTTCTGGCGGCCGACCCGGAGGCCGGCCGCCACCTGCTGGGCTCGGTGCGCACCGGGATCCGCTGCGTCTACCGGCCGAACGGCTGACCGAACGCGTTCGTTCGCCGGCAACGAACGCCTCCCTGGTAGCCACGACGCACAAGGAGGCATGCCATGCGGGTGGACCTGTTCGTCGACCCGGCGTGCATGTGGTCGTGGCTGACGTCGCGGTGGCTGGTCGAGGTCGCCTCCAAGCGCGGCCTGCAGGTGCGGTGGCGGCCCTACAGCCTGCTGCTGCGCGATGGCCCGGAGGGGCTGGAGGACTGGAAGGCGACGGTGTGGGGGGCGTCCCACCGGGCGGTGCGGGTGATGCAGGCGCTGGCTGCCGACGACCCCGACAGGGTCGGTGGCTTCTATGCGGCGCTCGTCGCCCAAGGCGTGGCGGCCTACGACGACGGCCGGCCGCCCTCCGCGGACCTGGAAGCCGCCCTGGCGGCCGCCGGGCTGGCACCGGCGTCTGCGGCCGACGCCGACGACGCCGCCTGGGACGAGCCGATCCGCCAGTCGATGGCCGAGGCGGCCGCCGTCATCGGCGAGGGGGTCGGCACGCCGGCGCTGCTGCTGCACCGCGATCCGCCGGTCGGCCTGCTCGGACCGCTGGTCTCGCCGCCCCCGACCGGGACCGACGCGGTGCGGCTGTGGGACGCCGTGGCGGCCTTCGCCGCGGTGCCCGGGGTGCTGGAGCTGTCACGGCCCCGCCCACGCCGGCCCGTGGTCTCGGGATTGCGGTGGTAGCCGGCGCGCCCGGATCGCCTCGTCGAGCGCCGCGCCGTGCTCACCAACGGGTGAAGAAGAGGGTCTGCACGAGCACGGCCTGCCCGGCGAGCAGCGCGCCGACCAGCGGCAGGCTGACCCGCCAGCGCCACAGCTGGCGCACGGCGACGACAACCGCGAACGGCACCATGAACTGCCACAGCCGCTCCACCTCTCCCTTGGTGTGTAGCCAGGCGCTGCCCGTGAGCAGCATCGCGAAGGTCGCCGCCTCGAACGAGCCGAACGCTCGCTCGCGCCAGACCGTCCGAACGCTCGCGACCAGCGCGGCAAGCACAGCGAAGCCAAGCATGCCGCCGAACGCGACCGGGTCCGCAACCAGCCACACCCACCAGGTGCGCTGGTGGCCGGGGGCGATGTTGTAGAAGTCGCGCACCACCCGCACTGCGGCGATCGGGTCGTAGCCGGTGGCAAGCCACACCAGCCCGGCCAGCGCCAGCACGATCGCCGTGGTGGCCAACGCCCAGAGCGCCACCCTGCCAGGCTCGGCGCGCCAGCGCCCGAGTGCCCGCACGAGCAGGAACGGCAGCACGAGCACCGCCCCGAAGGTCATCATCGAGGCGAGCCACAGCAGGGCCCCGCCCACGAGCGTCCAACCCCAGGAGCGCCGTTCCAGGCCGCGGTGGGCGCCCAGCGCCGCCGCCCCAAGCACCGGCGCCCACATCGCGTCGGCCGACGTTGCGCTGTAGAGGATCACGGTCGGGCACAGCACCCAGCAGGCGACCGCCCAGCGCTCGCCCTCGTCGCCCAGCTCGTCGCGCGCGAGTCCGGCGGTGACCAGCGCGCCGAGACTCGCGGCCGCCACCGTCGCGACGGCCGCGCCGGTCAAGCCGGGCCAGACGCGGTCCACGAGCACGTAGAAGCCAAGCGCACCCGGAGGGTGCAGCGCGGGGAAGTCCGGCAGGCGCGGCTGCAGCTGCACGAACCGGCCGACCAGCTCGGTGAGGGACGGGACCAGCGGGACTGCGCCTGGGTACTCGCCGGTGTAGGCGAACGGCGCCGACCAGGCGGCCGGCCCGCCCGAGAGCGCCGCGAGGGCAAGCGCGAGCAGGACGGCACAGCAGGCCGAGCCGGCCAGCCGGACCGGCCGGGGGAGCGCAGCGCCCGCGAGCAGCAGCACGGCGACGACCGCGAGGCACGCGACCGGCAGCGCGACCATCGCCCAGCCCGGGTCAAGGCGCGGCTCCCAGAAGATGTAGAACGGAACGCTCGGATACCATGGCTTGCTCGGTACGCTGAATGGCACCTTGCCCCAGTGCCGCACTGCGACGGTGCCGGCCACGCCGGCGGCGATCGAGCCGGCGGCCGCAAGCGCGGTGGCTTGTGCGAACGCCCGGCGGGTCGTGTGCGTGCCGGCGAGCATGCTCATGGGCCTCCCGGTGGTCGAAGAGTGCAGACGCAGGGGCCCAGCCAGCGGGGGCCGTCGCGGTCCAGGCAGAGGCGCTGCATCAGAGCACGGAGTCTACTGACACGCCAACGGCGCCGATGATCGCGGGAACTCTCCTGCCGGTCGCGGCCAGCCGAGCACGTGCGTGGCCAGCCAGGCGTTGCGGAACGCGCCGCGCGGGTCGAGCCGCTCGGCCAGGCGGGCGAAGTCGGGCAGGCGCGCATACAGAGGGGCGATCGCGGCAGCCTGCGCGAGGAACAACTTGCCCCAGTGCGGACGCGCGGTGAACGGGGCCAGCGCGGCCTCCACGTCGATGAGCACGCGCTCGACCGCGTCCTGCCGACGCTGCCAGGTGAAGTGGATGCCGACGGTGTCCTGTCGTACTGCGGGCTCATCCACAACCGGTCGGCGGCCACGGTGCGGATCTCGCTCACCTGCAACACGGGCCGGATCACGTCGGCCAGCGCGCGCAGTGCCTGGATCGCCGCAACGGCGTGCCGGCGCGGCACGAGGTACTCCGACTGGAGCTCCTCACCCCCCAGCGGGTGAACACGCTCACGCTGTAGCCGGCGGAGGTGATCTCGTCGAAGTTCCCGAGCAAAACGTCCCAGTCGAGACCCTCGAACACGCGCTGCCGCACGTCGTAGGCGGGTTCAACATCCAGGGTGATGCGCGTGACCACGCCGAGCGCGCCAAGCCCGACGACGAGGCCGTCGAAGTCGGCGTCGCCTCTGGATGCCGTGAGGAGCTCGCCGGAGGATGTGACCATCTCCAGCCCCGCAACCGCGGTCGCGAGGTTGCCGTTGGCGTCGCCGGAGCCATGGGTGGCGGTTGCGACGGCGCCCACGACCGAGATGTGGGGCAGCGACGCCAGGTTGGCCAGGGCCATGCCCTCGGCGTTCAACGCCTCGGCGAGCTCGCCGTACGTCAGGCCCGCGGAGAACGAGACCGTGCGGGCCGCGTGGTCGACGACGACGTCGGCGGGCAGCCCGTCGAGGGTGAGCAGCTGCGAGGAGTCCGCGATGTCGGTGAACGAATGCCGTGAGCCGAGGGCACGCACCCGGGGCGCGTTGGCGATGGCCTCCTGGACCTGCTCCAGCCTGGAGGGCCGGTGCAGGTTGTCGGCCCGGTACCGGTAGTTGCCGGCCCAGTTCGCTTCGCTCACGAGCCGAACGCTAGCCGAAGAAGCGCGCGGCCGGCCACCGGGCCACTCCGACGACCCCGATGACGCGGCTGTGATCTGGGCGGCCCTTCGGTCCGCGCCGCCGTCGGCCGCAGGCTGGCGATCCGCATGCGTTGGGCCGACGCCGAGCGCTGTTGACTCGCCCATTGGCAGTTGAAATCCTGCCCGCGTCACCGAGATGGGCTCCGGGGAGGTCTGTCATGTTGCGGCGCGTGCTGGTCTTGTCCCTGCTCATGCTGGTGGCGCTGGCCGTGGGCCCTGCGGTGGGCGGCTCCGTCGCCTACGGCGCTGACGCGGACCGCCGCTCGCGGATCCAGCACATCGTGGTGATCTACCAGGAGAACCACAGCTTCGACAATCTCTACGGCAGCTGGGAGGGGGTCAACGGTCTCCGCAACGCCCCACAGTCCCACACGGTCCAGGTCAACCAGGCGGAGACGCCGTACGCCTGCCTGAAGCAGAACGACGTGAACCTCGCCTCGCCGCCGCTGTCGGCGACCTGCACGGACTCCACGACCGGGATGACGTTCACGAGTCACTTCACCAACGCGCCGTTCGCGATCGACGACTACATCCCGGCGTCGGCGACCACCTGCCCGGCTCCTGGCGTGTCCGCCCCCAACGGCGTGCCGAACGGCAGCGGCCTGCCCGGTGGCTGCACCCGCGATCTTGTGCACCGTTTCTACCAGGAGCAGTACCAGCTGAACGGCGGGCAGCAGAACCGGTATGTGACCGGCAGCGACGCGATCGGCCTGGCGATGGGGGTCTATGCCACGCGCCTGCTGCCCATCTACGCCTACCTGCATCGGCCCGGCCATCCGCACTATGCGATCGCGGACAACTTCTTCCAGGCGGCCTTCGGAGGCTCGTTCCTGAACCATCAGTGGCTGATCGCCGCGCGGAATCCCGTCTGGCCGAACGCGCGCAACGACGGGTCGGCCGACGACCTGCATTCGGTCGTCGACGTCAACGGGATGCCGAACAACTACGAGCTGTACACCTCGCCGGCGGACGGGACGGTACGGGACCTTGCCCTGACTGCCTCCTGCAACCCGGCGCCGGACCGTGGGCCGACTCCGCCGGGCGTGCTGTGTGGCGACTACGCGGTGAACACGATCCAGCCCTTCTACCAGCCATACGCCCCAGGGACGCCGGAGACGCGTCGGCTCCCGCCGCAGACGGCGCCCACCATCGGTGACCGCCTGAGCGGCGCCGGCGTCGACTGGGCCTGGTACTCGGGCGGCTGGTCGAACGCCGACGGCGACGTCGGCGGCCCCGGCTGGACCAACGGCACCGGCCCGGCCTGCTCGGACCCGAATGCACTGTCGACGGCGGTCTTCCCCAACTGCCCCGACAAGCTGTTCCAGTTCCACCACCAGGCGTTCAACTACTACGCCGCGTTCGCGCCGGGGACGGCGACCCGGGCCGCGCACCTGCGCGACGAGCTGGAGTTCCTGCAGCTTGCCCGCTCGTCGACGAAGGCCTGCAACCTCAAGCCGGTGAGCTTCGTCAAGCCGATCGGCGCGCACAACGAGCACCCCGGCTACGCCAGCGAGCGCGCCGGCAGCAACCACCTGATCGAGCTGCTGCAGGCGGTCCAGGACAGCCGCTGCCGCAAGGACACGATGGTCGTGGTCACCTACGACGAGTTCGGCGGCCAGTGGGACCACGTCTCCCCGCCCGGCCAGGGCGGCACGGCCGGCCCCCACGACGTCTTCGGACCGGGGACGCGGCTGCCCGCGCTGGTGATCTCGCCGCTGCTTCGCGGCAGCTTCGTGGTCGACCACACCCAGTACGACACGACCTCGATCCTGGCCACGATCGAGCGCCGGTTCGGCCTGGCGCCGCTGAGCTCGCGTGACGCAGCCGTGCACGATCTGTCCAGCGTGTTCGGTGGCTGACGCCGACGCTGGCTTGGGCGGCCGCTGGGCTTGAGCGACCGTGGAGAAGCTTGCGAGCCAGATGCCCGGCGATGACGGTCAAGGCCGCTCGGGCCTGCCGCGCAGGGCGTGACCTGCACGCCTCCACCGCCCAGCTGCATCCCGGGTGCTTGACCGAGCCGGGTGGACGGCTACAGTTTGGCAGACCGACAGCCGGCCCCCGTCGCAAAGGAGCCCATCATGTTCATTCAGGTCATCCAGGGCCGCGTCACCAGCCCGGACGGCATCCGCGCCGAGCTGGACCGCTGGAAGGCCGAGCTGCAACCGGGCGCTGAGGGCTGGCTCGGCTCCACCTCCGGGATCACCGACGACGGCCGGTTCATCGCCGTGGTCCGGTTCGCCTCCGAAGAGCTGGCCCGCCGCAACAGCGACCGGCCCGAGCAGGACGCCTGGTGGAAGCAGGCGTCCAAGCATCTGGCCGAGGTCGAGTTCCATGACTCCGGCCGGGTGCACACCTACAGGGAGGGCGGCTCGGACCAGGCCGGCTTCGTGCAGGTGATCCAGGGCCACACCGAGGACATGGAGCGGCTGGCCGCGCTTGGCCGCGCCCAGGAGCAGGCGATGGCCGAGCAGGCCCCGCACGTCCTCGGCATGACCGTGGCCGAGCACGCCGACCGGCCGGGGGACTTCACCCAGACGGTGTACTTCACCTCCGAGCAGGAGGCGCGGCGCGCCGAGCGGGAGCACCCGGCCGAGTCGAACCCGGAGATCTTCAGCCTGCTGAGCGACCTTCGCTACTTCGACCTGCGCGAGCCGCGGCTGGAGAGCCCGACGTAGCATCCCCGACGTCCTCGGCCCGCAGGGGGCGCAGCGCGACCCAGGCCAGGAAGACCGAGGCGCCGGCCAGCATGACAAGGCCCGCCCAGAGGTTGATGTTGATGCCGGCCGCCTTGGCCCTGGTGGCGCCGGAGGCGAACAGGCCCATGATGGTCAGCACGGCGCCGTATACGGCGAGCAGCCCGCCGATCACCCGGCGGAGGTCGAACAGGCTGGCCGCGTGGGCGGCCTGATCACGGCCCTTGGCCTTCTCGGTCTGGGCGATCTGGGCGCGGGCTTCACGTTCGTCGAGGTCGGGGCTGGTCATAGGAGCGCCTCCTAGACCGAAGTTACGTGAGTTGTGACACTCAATAGGCCCTCTGAGCTGCCAAAACGGCCTGTGGAGGCACTTCGTTGTAGACACGAAGCTCACTCGTTTGCGCGCCGGAGGCGGTAGGCTTCGCGTCGCCCAACCGAGCGGCATCCTACGAACCCGCTGGTCAACCAGCTCCACCCAGGAGTCATGTAGACACAACGGCCGATAGCTGAGCACAGCATCCTCCCTGCTCAACAGGGCTATGAGGCACCTACGGCTCACGTAACTTCGGGCTAGGCACAATGCCATCCGGT
>JBIOYL010000326.1:0-2133 GCA_044870185.1 Actinomycetes bacterium
GCAGCCGGTGATCTGCTGCGGCTGGCCGGCCGGGTCGACCAGGTAGACCCCGGTCCCGACCGTCCGCAGCACGACCAGGGTGCGGCAGGGCGCAAAGCGCGCCTCCCCGTTGGTGAGCGCCTCGAGCTGCGTGCGCAGCTGCAGCTCGGTGCCCTGCTCGGGCACCCGCCGGACCAGCGACAGCGTGGTCACGCCGATGATCAGGGCGGCCGCGGCGACGACGGCCACGATCGACCACACCAGCCGTGCCCGCAGCGACCCTCGCGGCCCACCTCGACGACCCCCCTGGGGTCGCCCGGACCCCCCCGGAGGTGGCGGGCGGCTCATCCCCGGTCGTCGGCCTTGTAGCCGACACCCCGGATCGTGCGGATCGGCGCGTCGTCGCCGAGCTTGGCCCGCAGCTGGCGGATGTGCACGTCGACGGTGCGCGTGTCGGCCGGGAAGGCGTAGCCCCACACCCGCTCGAGGATCTGGTCGCGGGTGAGCACGATGCCGCGGTTGCGGACCAGGTAGGCCAGCAGCTCGAACTCGCGGGCGGTGAGTGTGACCGGCCGGCCGTGGAAGCTGACCTCGTGGCGGGCCGGGTCCACGGTCAGCTCGCCGAGATGCAGCGGCGGCTCCGGCCGGTCGTCGGGCTCGGGCTCGGCGCGCCGCAGCACCGCCTTGACCCTGGCCACCAGCTCCCGGGGCGAGAACGGCTTGGTCACGTAGTCGTCGGCGCCGAGCTCCAGCCCCAGCACCCGGTCGGCCTCCTCGTCACGGGCGGTGACCACGATGACCGGCAGCCGGCTACCCCGGCCCCGCAGGGCGCGGGTCAGCTCGAAGCCGTCCAGGCCGGGCAGCATCAGGTCGAGCAGCACCAGCCGTGGCCGCTCGGCGTCGACCGCGGCCAGGCCCGAGCGCCCGTCGGTGCGCCACACCACCCGGTAGCCGTCGCGTTCGAGGTACAGGCGGACCAGGTCGGCGATCGGCTCCTCGTCCTCGACGAGCAGGATCGTCCCCTTGCCGTCCACGAGCCGCCGCCTCCTTGCCGCCACATCCGGCCGTGCCCACCCGGCCGCCGTCACCCCACGGTCACAGGGCCAGGTTCGACGCTGCCCCAAGCTGTGTTCGGGCATCGTAAAGGCCCTGCTCAGTCCCCCTGCCAGGGCGGCTCGGCGTCGCCGTCGCCGGCGGGCTGCGACGGCTGACCGGACGACCGGTCGGCCCTGGGGGCATGCGTGGCCCGGTCGGGGGGCGCCCGGAACGCCGCCCCGAGCGCCGGCCACGACGCCCCGCGCCGCAGGGTCTCCAGGCCGGCGAGGGCGAGCAGCGCACCGCCGGCGACCACCAGGACCGGCCCGGCGGGCGAGGTCGTCGTGCGGGTGTCGGCGGCGGCCGGCAGCCCGGCGATGCGTCCCTGGCGGGCCAGCATGGTGGCCCGCTCCGCAGCTCGGGATGCCTGCACGACGGCGACGACGGCCACGACCACGCCGAGCGCCGTCAAGGCGGCGCCGACCACCAGGCGGCCCCGTCCCCGGGTCGGCGCGATGCCGAGGGCAAGCACCAGCCCGAGCAGGGCGAGCGCCGACAGCGGCGCCAGGGCGTTGCCGGTCAGCGTGCCGTGGCCGACCGGGGCGCTGCCGAGCGAGCGCAGGTCCAGGCGCGCCTCCACCGTCGCCCACGGCCGGCTCCCCCCGGTCGTGGCCAGGACCACCCCGGCCACGACGGCGGCCAGGACGAGCCGCAGCGAGCGCCACTCAGCCACGACGCCGGGCCATCGCCTCGGCCGCCGCGACCGCGGCCAGCAGGGCACGTGCCTTGGCCTCGGTCTCGCGCTCTTCCCGCTCGGGCACCGAGTCGGCCACCACCCCGGCGCCGGCCTGGCAGTAGGCCACGTCCCCCACGAACACACAGGTGCGGATCGTGATGCAGGTGTCGAGGTTGCCGGAGAAGTCGAAGTAGCCGACGCAGCCCGCGTACGGGCCGCGGCGGTGGCGCTCCAGGTCGTCGATGATCTCCATGGCGCGCACCTTGGGCGCCCCCGACACGGTGCCGGCTGGAAAGCCCGCCATCAGCGCATCCACCGCATCGTGCTTTTTGTCGAGGCGGCCGGCCACGTTCGACACGATATGCATGACGTGGCTGTAGCGC
>JBIOYL010000327.1:0-24128 GCA_044870185.1 Actinomycetes bacterium
CCCGATCGGCCAGCCGATCGCGGTGGTCGGCACCGGCGCAGGCGCCCCAGCCGCCCCAGCCGCCCCGGCCGCCGAGGCAGCCCCGGCGGCGGCGCCCGCCGCGGCGGCGCCCGCTCCGGCAGCGCCCGCTCCGGCAGCGCCCGCTCCGGCGGCTGCGGCGCCGCCGAGCGAGGCCCCCGCCGCGGCGCCGGCCGCCGCAGCGGCCGAGGGCGAGCAGGTGAAGGCGTCGCCGATGGCCCGCGCGATCGCCCGCGAGCGCGGCATCGACCTGCGCACCGTGACCGGCAGCGGCCCCGGCGGCCGCATCGTCCGCGCCGACGTCGAGGCGCTCGCCGAAGGCGACGGCCGGGCCGCCCCGGCCGCCCCGGCCGCTCCGCCGCCGGCCGCCCCGGCCGCCCCGCCGGCCGCGCCCGCACCGCCCGCCGCTCCCCCGCCGGCGGCTGCGGTGGCGCCCGCTGCCGAGGTCGAGGAGATCCCGCTCACCAACATGCGCCGCACCGTCGCCCGCCGGCTGGTCGAGAGCATGCAGGCAGCCCCCCACTTCTACCTGACCATCATGGTCGACGCCGAGGCCCTGCTCGCCTTCCGCGCCCAGCTCAACCAGGACCTGGCGGCGGCCGGCGAGGACACCAAGGTCAGCGTCAACGACCTGCTGGTCAAAGCCTGCGCCACCGCCCTGCGGGCCCACCCGGACATCAACGTGTCCTGGGGGGGCGACAAGATCCTGCGCCACCGGCGCATCCACGTCGGCATCGCCGTGGCGCTGGCGGGCGGCCTGATCGTGCCGGTCGTCCGCGACGCCGACCAGAAGAGCGTCGGCCAGATCTCGCGTGAGGCCAAGGTGCTGATCGCCAAGGCCCGCGACGGCAAGCTCGCCCCGGCCGAGTTCAGCGGCGGCACCTTCACGATCTCCAACCTCGGCATGTTCGGGATCGACCACTTCACCGCCGTCATCAACCCGCCGGAGGCCGCCATCCTGGCGGTGGGCGCCACCACCCCGGAGGCGGTCGTCCGCGACGGCCAGGTCACCGCGCGCCAGATGCTCAAGCTCACCCTGTCGATCGACCACCGTGCCCTGGACGGCGCCACCGCGGCCCGCTTCCTGCAGACCCTCACCGCGCTCCTGGAGGCGCCGTTGCGCATCGTCAGCTGAGGTGGCCGAGCGGGCGGTTGCGGTCACCCACCCCGAGCGGGTGCTGTTCCCCGACGACGGCATCACCAAAGGCGAGCTGGTCGACTACTACCTGGCCGTGGCCGAGGCGATGCTGCCGCTGGTGGCCGGCCGGCCGGTCACGCTGCAACGCTTCCCCGCAGGGATCGGGGCGCCGGGCTTCTACCAGAAGCACGCCGGCGCGCACACCCCCCCCTGGATCGAGCAGGTCCAGGTCCCCAAGGCAGAAGGGGGCACGGTCACCCATCTGGTCGTGCGGCACACCCAGGACCTTGCCTGGATCGCCAACCAGGGCTGCATCACCCCCCACGTGTGGCTCAGCCGGGTCGGCCGGCTGGAGCGGCCCGACCTGCTGGGCTTCGACCTCGACCCGGCCGGGGTCAGGGCCGCCGAGGACCTGCTGGCGGTGCGGCGGGCGGCCGGGCAGCTGCGAGGGCTGCTGGGGGAGCTGGCCCTGCCCGCCTATGTGAAGACCACCGGGTCGCGGGGGCTGCATGTGGTGGTCCCGCTGGTCCCGGAGGCCCCCACCGGGGTGGTCGAGGCGTTGGCCTATGACGTCGCCAGGGCCCTGGCCGCGCGTGACCCGCGGCGGCTGACCACCGAGTGGCTGCTGGCCGACCGCGGGGGTCGGCTGCTGGTGGACACCGCCTGCAACCGGTGGGCGCAGTCGATCGCCGCGCCGTATGCGGTGCGTGCCCTGCCGGGCGCACCGGTGTCGCTGCCGCTCGGCTGGCAGGAGCTGGACGAGCCGGGCTTTGCCCCGCACCGGCATGGCCTGCGCAGCGTACCGGGGCGGCTGGCCTCGATGCCCTGCCCGTGGGCGGGGATGGCGGCCCATGCCGTGTCGGTTGGGCAGGTTCGGGCGCGGCTGGCCGCGGTCGCGCCGGGGCTGGCGGCCACGCCGCCGGGCGGCGTTCCCAGCCGCTTCGGCCGCCACGACCGCCGCCTCCGCCGTGGCCAGCCTCCGGGACATGATGACCTCCCCGCGTGAGCTCCAGGCCGATGTCCTGGTCGTGGGCGGCGGCCTCGGCGGGGTCGCGGCCGCGATCGCCGCCTGCCGGCTGGGCCGCCAGGTCGTCCTCACCGAGGAGACCGACTGGGTGGGCGGCCAGCTCACCGCCCAGGCGGTGCCGCCCGACGAGCATCCTTGGATCGAGCAGTTCGGCTGCACCGCGCTCTACCGGGAGCTCCGCGACGGGATCCGCGCCTACTACCGGACCTGGTACCCGCTGACCGCCGCCGCGCGCAGCTGGCGCCGGCTGAACCCTGGCGCCGGGCGGGTGAGCAGGTTGTGCCACGAGCCGCGCGTCGCGCTCGCGGTGCTGGAGGGGATGCTCGCCCCCCACCGTGCCGCCGGCCGGCTCACCCTGCTCCTGGAGCACCGGCCGATCGGCGTCGGCGTCGGCGTCGACCGCGACCACGTCGACGCCGTCGAGCTCGCCCCGCTGCGCGCAGGCGAGCGCGTGGCCGTCACCGCAGCCTACGTCCTGGACGCGACCGAGCACGGTGACCTGCTGCCGTTGGCGAACGTCGAGTACGTCACGGGGGCCGAGTCCCAGAAGGAGTACGGCGAACCGCACGCCCCCGCCGTCGCGGACCCGGCAAACGTCCAGGGCTTCACTGCTGCTTTGCGCTCGAGCACCGGGCAGGCGAGGACCACACCATCGACCGGCCCGCGCGGTACGAGTTCTGGCGCGCCTACCAGTCCGAGTTCTGGCCGGGACCGCTGCTGGAGTTCTCCACGCCCGACCCACGGACGCTCGAGCCCGTCGACCGCCGGCTCGACCCCAACCCCGACGGCGACCCGCTCCTGGTGCTCGCCGACCAGCAGCGCAACCACGACGACACGGAGCTGTGGACGTTCCGCCGCATCCTGGCGCGGAACCTCTTCGCGCCGGGATGGTTCGACTCCGACCTCACGTTGGTCAACTGGCCGATGAACGACTACTGGCTCGGCCCGCTCATCGAGGTGGACGAGCAGACCGCCAGCCGCCATCTCGACGACGCCAAACAGCTCAGCCTGTCGCTGTTGTACTGGCTGCAGACCGAGGCCCCGCGCCCGGACGGCGGGACCGGCTTTCCCGGCCTGCGGCTGCGCGCCGACGTCGTCGGTACCGGCGACGGCCTGGCGAAGGCGCCGTATGTCCGCGAATCGCGCCGCATCCGGGCTGTGACCACGGTCACCGAGCAGGACGTCGCCCTGGCGATCGCCGGCCCGTACGGCGGGACCCGCCATCACGACTCGGTCGGCGTGGGCAGCTACCGGATCGACCTGCACCCCTCCACCGGCGGCGACGCCTACATCGACGTGGGCGGCGTCCCGTTCGAGCTCCCACTCGGGGCGCTGCTGCCCGTCCGCGTCCGCAACCTGCTGCCCGCGGCCAAGAACATCGGCACCACCCACATCGCCAACGGCTGCTACCGACTGCACCCCGTCGAGTGGAACGTCGGCGAGGTGGCGGGGCGGCTGGTGGCGTTCTGCCTCGACCGCGGCGTCGAGCCGCACCAGATCCGCACGGACGAGGGGCTCCTGGAGGAGCTCCATCGCGCCCTCGACCGGGCCGGCGTCGAGCGCCGCTGGCCGGACCTCCGCGGCTACTGACCTAGAACCGGGAGGCCAGGGAGGCGAGCGCCCGCACGATCTCCCGTCGTGCCGGGCCGATGGTCGCGCGCTCCACCGCCCGGCCGGCGAACCCGTCGATCGCATAGCGGACGTGCAGCTCCAGGCGGCAGCCCTGGTCGGCGGGATGCGCCACAACGACGATGGCCAGGTCGAGGCCGCCCTCCAGCACGAACACCGCCCGCCGCGGCGGCTCGAACTCCTGGCAGACCAGCACGCCGCGCAGGCGTTGGCCGGCCACGCCCACCTCGGCCTCGTAGCGGGCGCCGACCCCACGGACCGGTCCCCCGAGGTGCCGCAGGCGGCGCACGGTGGGCAGCCAGTCCGCCCGCGTGAAGTCCGTGGCCTCCGCGAACGCCTGCGAAGCGGAGACGGGCAGGACCGTAGCAGCGTGCGCCTCGACCATGCCATCAGGCTAGCCTTGGGGCTACGCGGTTACCGGCTCGTGGCCTTCCAGTGGCCTGACAAGCTCGGGACGGTCGTTGCGGACGTTGCCGACCGCCGGGTCCACCGGCCACAGGGCCAACAGCTCCTCGGGGGCCGGCTTCAGCAACCCAACCAGTCGCTCGACATCGTGGTTGTCGGGATCCAGCCAGGCATCCCACGACTCGGGCGGCAAGATCACCGGCATGCGCTGGTGCACCGAGCCCATCAGCTGATTGGCGGTGGTGGTCAGGATCGTGCACGTCCACAGCACCTCGCCGCTGCCGCTCGGGGAATCGTCGCCGGTCGCCGCCTCGCCGCCCTCGGCATGGGCCGCGGCGGGGTCGCGCCATTCCGCCCACAACCCGGCCAGCGCCAGCGGCTTGTCGTCGCGGGCGGTGATGTAGAACGGCTGCTTGCGGCGGCCCTTGCCCTGGTCCTGCCATTCGTAGAAGCCGTCGACCGGGATGATGCAGCGCCGGTGGGCCAGGCTGGTCTGCCACGACTTCTTCTCGCGCACGGTCTCGGCGCGCAGGTTGATCATCCGGTTGCCGGCGTTGGGGTCCTTGGCCCAGCGGGGGACCAGCCCCCAGCGCAGCGCGCGGAGCTGGCGGGCCCCGTCGCTGCCGGCGATCACGACAAGGATGTCGCTGGCCGGGGCCACGTTCCAGCTCGGCTGGTGGCCCTCCACCCCGGCCGGGGTGGCGCGGAACCGTTCGGCCAGCAACGATGGCTGGGTTGAGGAGGTGAACCGACCACACATGCCAAGTACGGTAGCAGCAGCCGGCGACAGTGTGGGGGTTGCCGCGCTCGGGCGCCGGCGGGTGCTCGCCAGGTGGTGCCGAGCCAGCGCGCACACGTCCACCGTCCGCCGCTTTCGGCGGCGCGCCGGTGGGCTCGTCGTTTATGCGGGTGTGCTGGTCGTGGTGCGAACGATGCAGCGGAAGCCGATGTGCCCGGTGGAGGTGTCGACCGCCTCACCCTGGCGGGCGGCAGGCCGATAGCGCAGACAGTAGTTCGGCGCGCACAGGTGCGAGCCGCCTTTGATGACCCGACGGGCGATGCGATCACCGGGCATGCCGACGTGGTAGCTCGCTTCGGGTGCGGCGACCCTGGGGTTCCTCGGGACGCAGCAGGCATGCTCGACTTCGCCTGGGTGCTGCGGCGTGAAGAAGTCGCTGGTCCACTCCCACACATTGCCGGCCATGTCGAACAACCCATAGCCGTTTGGTGGGTAGCGCTTGACCGGAGAGGTCCCCTCGTAGCCGTCGAGCATGAGGTTCTGCCAGGGGAACTCCCCCTGCCAGGTGTTCGCCATCATCCTGCCCCTGGGAGCGAACTCGTTCCCCCACACGAAGGTCTTGCCTTCGAGGCCTCCGCGGGCCGCGAACTCCCATTCGGCTTCGGTGGGCAGGGCCTTGCCCGCCCACACGGCGTAGGCCTCGGCATCCGCGTACGCGACATGGGTAACGGGGTGCCGGTCGCGGCCGTGCAGCGTGCTTTCCGGGCCCTCGGGGTGCCGCCACTGCGCCCCTGGCGTCCACGCCCACCAGTTGCGGTAGTCGCTCAGGTCCACTGGGCCGGAGGTCCGCTTGAACACCAGGGATCCTGGGACGAGGAGTTCGGGGTCGGCATCCGGGTAGTGAGCGGGATCGGGCGGTCGTTCCGCCCACGTAACGTACTCGGTTGCCTTCACGAAGCGGCGGAACTCCGCCACGGTGATGGGGTGCTCGTCCATCCAGAACCCGTCGACCACAACCCGATGGACGGGACGTTCTTCCGGGTAGAAGTCCTCCGATCCCATCAGGAAGCTGCCTCCGGGCACCCAGACCATGTTCTTCGCGGGCCCGCGGGCCGCCGCTCGGCGCATGGGGGCCGATGCCTCGCTCACCAACGAACGTCCCCCTTCTCGTGCGGTCGGCGGCAACCCGCCAGCCGAGTCATCAGCTTGGCAGGCTACTGCTGACCAGGCGCGTCGGCCAGGTCATCGGGGCACTCGTGGACATCCCGGCGCCGGAGCCGAGGGCGTGCTCTTCGCGATTGGCTCGCGCTTCGGAGGTCACGCCCTGTACATCAAGAACAACCGGCTCCACTACGTCAACAGCTTCGTGGGCGCTGTGGAGCAGATGATCGTCGGCCTACCGGTTCACCGGTGGCACGATCAACCGGGTGGCGGTCGACGTCAGCGGCGAGCCGTACATGGACCTGGAACGCGAGGCTCAACTGATGCTGATGCGTGAGTGAGACGACCCGCGGGGATCAGCCGAGTGCTGACATCCTGGAACGACACGCCGACCCGAGCGGCGATCGTCGGGTTCGTCGAACGCGTCAGCCAGGAGGACGGCCCAGACTACATCGCACCGCCTGAGCGGATCGCGGTCTTCGACGCTAGGCTGCCAGCCGGGCACCATCCCTGCCGCACCCACCGCAGCAGCCCAGGCGTCGCTGACCATGCCCGCTCCTGATCCCGACCCCACGGCGGCCACGCCACGGCCAGCTCGCCGGCTCGGCGAGGTGGCACTGGTGATGGGCAAGCTCGGCACGATCGCCTTCGGCGGCCCGGCCGTGCACGTCGCCATGCTGCGGGAGGAGACCGTCCGGCGGCGCCGGTGGCTTGCGGACGCCGAGTTCCTGGACCTGTTCGGCGCGGTCAGCGTGCTGCCCGGGCCCAGCTCCACCCAGCTCGCCATCGCGCTGAGCCGGCGGCGGGCGGGCTGGGCCGGGCTGCTGCTTGGCGGGGTGTGCTTCATCGCACCCGCCATGGCGATCGTGCTCGCCCTGGCCTGGGCCTACGTCCGGTACGGGTCCACCCCCACCGGCGGTGGGGTGCTGTACGGGGTGGGGCCGGTGGTGGTCGCCGTGGTCGCGGTCGCGGTGTGGGAGCTGGCCCACGGCGCCCTGGCGCGGCACCGCGAGCAGGGCTGGCAGGCCGTGGCGGGCTTGGCGGCGGTAGGACTGGCCGCGGTTGCCGGCTACCTGGCCGGGGTCAACGTGCTCGCCGTCCTCGCCGCCGGCGGCCTTGTGGTCAGCCTGGCCGGCAACTGGCGGCGGCTGCGCCCCGCCCGGTCCCTGCTCTCGATCCTGCCGGTCCTGCCGGTCCTGCCGGTCGGGCTGGGCACGGCGGTCCCAGCCCACCGCCAGCCCGGCCTGGCCGCGATCGCCGGGGAGTTCTGCAAGCTCGGTGTGGTGGTGTTCGGCAGCGGCTACGTGCTGCTCGCCTTCCTCCAGCGCGACCTGGCCGGCGGGCTCGGCTGGCTGTCGACCCGCCAGGTGCTCGACGCCGTGGTCGCCGGTCAGGTCACCCCCGGGCCGGTGTTCACCACCGCGACCTTCCTCGGCTACCTGCTCGGCGGCGTGCCCGGCGCCATCGTCGCCACCGCCGGGATCTTCCTGCCGTCGTTCGTGCTGGTCACCGCGCTGGAGCCGCTGGTCGGCCGCGTCCGCCGCTCCCCTTGGGCCGGCGCCGCGCTGGATGGCATCACCATGGCAGCACTCGGGCTGATGGCCGGGGTCACCATCGACCTGGGTCGCGCCGCGATCACCGACCCGCTCACCGCCGGCATCGCCGTCGCGGCCCTGCTGGTCGTGCTGCGCTGGCGCCCCAACACCCTGTGGCTGGTGCTGGCCGGCGCCGCCATCGGCATCGCCCACACCCTCGCATGACCACCAGCCCCACAGCGCCAGGCGCAAGCACAGCCCCGGTCCAGGAACGCCGCCATCGTCTATGGCCGGCTGGTCCACCGTGCCTGGACCTGTTCCCGGCGGAGAGGCCGCCCGCGCTGCCGTGCGCCCGCCTGTTGGCGCACCTGTCAGCCACCCTGGCCGCGTGCGCCCAGCACGGCAGTCCCCTCCAGGAACCCCAGGATCTCGCCGACCATCCGGCGGCCGTCGAGCAGCTCGGTGTCGTTGTGGTCGGCCCCGGGCACCAGCACGAACCGCTTCGGCTCGGCGGCCGCGTCATACAGCCGCCTGCTCAGCGCCGCGGGCACGACCTGGTCGCGTTCCCCCGCGATCACCAGCACCGGCACGGTCAGCCGCGCCAGGAGCGCGGCGGACCCGTAGCGGTCGGCGAGCAGCAGCTTGACCGGCAGCCAGGGATAGTGCAGGCGTCCGACGTCGGTCAGGGAGATGAACGGGGAGCGCAGCACCAGCGCGGCCGCAGGCCGCTCGACCGCCAGACGCAGCGCGACCGCTGCGCCAAGGGACTCCCCAAAGTAGGCGATCCGGGCGGGGTCGACCTCTGGGCGGGCGGCCAGCCAGGCCTGGGCCGCCCGGGCGTCGGCGGCCAGGCCGTCCTCGGACGGGTGGCCGGGGTTGCCGGCGTAGCCGCGATAGTCGAACAGCAGCACCGACAGCCCCGCGCGGGCCAGCGCGGCGGCCAGCGGCGCGCGCAGCGCCCGGGTGCCGGCGTTGCCGTTGCAGACCAGCACGGCCGGCCCGGGGCCGGCGCCTCGGGCCGGCAGGAACCAGCCGCCCAGCCGGAGGCCGTCCTCGGTCTCCAAGACGACCTCCTGGCTGCCGGCCAGCACCGACGACGCCGCCGGCACCCGGCCGGGCCAGGGGAAGTAGATCAGTCGCCGCTGCTGCGACCAGAGCAGCCCCAGCAGGACCGCTACCAGCAGCGCGACCGTGACGAGGGCGGCGAGCATCGCACGCGCTCCTCCTTTTCGCCAGGTACGCCGGGTCGTCACCGTCCGGTCCTGCCGTGCGCATCGTGGCCCATCCCCGTCGGGCTGCGGTTCCAGCATGGCGCCGCCGCCGGTGCTCGGCCAGCGCCGAGCCACCCGGCCGGCCACCGGCCGCCGCCGGCCATAGCGTCGGCGAATGATGGCTGGCCGTACCAGCTGGCCGGGGATGCGTGCCGTTCGGCCCGTCGGCGGCTGCAGACCTTGGCCGGCTGGCAGAGATAGGACCACCCGGCCCCCGAATCTAGGAGCATCGTCCGATGCTCTGGCTACAGCCCCGCCCCTACTGTGAAGCGCATCAGCCATGCCAGACCTGGCCCGACCATCGGCCGGGCTCATCGCACTGCTCGCCACGTCCCATCATCTCCCCGAGGATGACAAGCAGGACGAACACCAGGAGGAGCAGCATGCTCGCCGAACACCAGCACCACGCGGACTGGTTCGACCCCGACCACTGCCAAGCCTGTGCCGTGAACGCGGCCTGCTCGATCACTACACGCATGTCCAGACCGAGGAGCGCGTGCTCCTGGCCGCCGGTCGCCTAGCCCGCCAGGCGCGCCGATACGCCGTCGTCACGATGTGGTTTTCCGGTTTCGCGCTCGTGGTGGCCCTCATCGCCTTCCTCGTCGCCCTGTCCACCGGCTGACGTCCGCCGCTTGCAAGAGCCCACACCGAGGCTGGAGCCATCGGCGGCGCGGCCGGGCGGTCTGCCGCCGACCCAGAGCTGGGTGACCTGGAGGTTGTCGGCGGCGTTGCCCCCAGGAGACCAACAACGCACGGGTAGGCCCTGGCGGGTGACGGCCACGCTCATGGACGCCAGGCGGCCGACGCGACACCGCTCGTCGGTCCGAGGCGAAGCCCCTCGTGCTGACTAGGAGGCTCGCAGCCGCGAACTAGGGTTCCCAAGCGGCGAGGCGTTGGCGCATCGTCCGATGTCACGAACGCCGCGGCGCCGTACCGTCCTGGCAGCCGAGAGGCGAATGAGGCCGGCTCTGACCTGCCGCTCGGACCGTCGGGGACCCTGAACGGGTTCGAAGCACGCTTCCAGAGGAGGCGCCGTGCACGCAGCCAAGAAGACCCTCGTGGCGCAGGGGAAACCCCCCTTCAGCGCCCTCAGGCAACGGCGACCACGCCGGATTCCACGAGACCCGACGAGGTCGATCCACGCGAGTACCGACAAATGGCCGACCCGCTCTGCCGGGGGCCGGCCGTCTGCCATGTCGCGCTTGGGACGCCTGGTGTGGTCCGTCGCCGGCCTGGCAGCCCTCGCCGTGGTGGCCGCCGCGTGTACAGGTGGCGGCTCCTCCTACTCCGGTGCCGGCTCGAGCTACGCAGCTCCGGCCACGTCGGCCGGTCGGCAGGCGGCTGCCACCGTCGGGGTCCGAAGCTCCGCGCTGGGACAGACCCTGGTCGACGGTCAGGGACGCACGCTGTACCTGTTCGAGGCGGACACGGCAGGAAGGTCTGCATGCAACGGCGCATGCACCAGCGCATGGCCGCCGGACCTCAGCGACGGCGCGCCGCATGCCGGCGCCGGCGTGAACGCCGCACTGCTTGGAACGAGCGTCCGCAGCGACGGCCATTCCCAGGTCAACTACCACGGCCACCCGCTGTACTACTACGCCGGCGACAGTCGGCCCGGAGATGCCATGGGACAGGGCCTCGACCAGTTCGGTGCCAGGTGGTACGTCCTGGCCCCGAGCGGCGACAAGATCGCCACCGCGAACTAATGGAGGTAACCGTATGAGGCGGTTCATCGGTTTCAACCGCCTGCTGCTGGCGGGGATCGTCGCTGCCGCGGCGGTGGTGTCGCTGACACAGGTGGCCCACGCCGGCCCACCGCCGCCGGTGGTACCAAGCCAAATCCAGGTGCCTGCCGGCAACAAGGTCTTCCTGGTCGGGCACGCGGTCGGCGTCCAGATCTACGCCTGCAACGGCGTCGCCTGGGGGTTCGTCGCGCCCCGCGCGAACCTGTACGACGACCATGGCAAGCTCATCATCACCCACTTCGCCGGGCCAACCTGGCAGGCCAAGGACGGCAGCAGGGTCGTGGGCCTGGCCGAGGCCATGGTCACCGTCGATCCCACCGCCATCCCATGGGTGCGGCTGTCGGCGGCGTCGACGGCCGCCGGCCCTGACGGCGACCGGCTGGTGGCCACCACCTTCGTCCAACGGATCGCCACCACCGGCGGCCTGGCCCCCCCGGCCGCGGCCTGCACCTCGGCCACGGCAGGGACCGTGGCCGAGGTCCCCTACACCGCCGACTACTACTTCTGGAAGCAGACCGATGGCTGATGCAACGCCGCTGCCCGGAAGGCCCGGCCCCAGGCGCCAACCGCAACCGACCGGCCCGGTGGCGCTGGGGGTGGCCGTGACCGTCGACGAGCGGGACTTGACGGGATGACGCCGGCCCGCGCCGTGCCGCAGCCCGCCGGCCGCCTCGCGGTGGCCGGCGGGCTGGCGTTGGTCGTGGCCGTGGCGCTGTACGCGTTCGGCCGGGTCCATCCGCCGAACGCCACGATGGGCCTGTTCGGCCAGCACGGTGTCGCGGCCGCCAACCGACTCAAGGCCCAGCTCGCCACCGGGATGCTTGGGCTGGCCCTGGGGCCGGCGGTCAGGATCCCGGCGGCACGATCCCGAGCCGGTGGGCGATGGTGGCCGCCTCGACCCGGTTGCGGACGCCGAGCTTGGCGAGGATGTTGGAGACGTGCACCGTGGCGGTCTTGGGGCTGATGAACAGCGTCTCGGCGATCTGGTGGTTGGTCCGCCCGATCGCGACCAGCGCGAGCACCTCCTGCTCGCGGGCGGTGAGACCGAGCCGATCCAGTGGCGATGGCGGCCGGGGTGCGGGCGCAGGGGTGGCCGCGGCGTCGGTGCCGAGGTCGAGGCGGCCGCGGCGGGCCAGGGCCTCGATCTCGGCGCGCAGCGGGGCCGCGCCAAGCTCGCGCGCCGTGGCGTGCGCGGCGCGCAGCGACGGCGCGACCTGCTCGCGGGCGAAGCCGCCGAGCAGCAATGCCTCGGCCTCGCGCCAGCGGGCGTAGGCGGTCGGGTAGGGCTCGCCGAGCCGCTCCCAGGCCTTGGCGGCCGCCGCCCACAGGTCAGGGTTGCTGTGCCCGCCGAGCCGGGCGAGCTCGGCCTCGCAGACCACCGCCTGCGCCTCGGTGCGCGGCGTGGGCACCGTGCCGTCGGCGCCCTCGGGCGACATCCGGGCGCGGAGCTCGCCGGCCAGTGCGTTCCCGACCCGGCAGGCCTCGCCGAGCTCGTCGCCGGCGCGGCGGGCGCGTGCCAGCTCGGCGCGGTCCGCGGCCGCGCGCAACCCCAGGACGTACAGCGGAGCGCCGAAGATGAGGTTCGCGCCGGCGACCCGCAGCCCCTCGGCCACGGCGGCGTCGGCGTCGGCCAGGCGGCCCTCCAGCATGGCCAGCTCCGCCGTTGCGACAAACAGCGGCGTGGCGAACCACGGCTGGGTGACGGTCTGCGCGTAGGCCTCGCGGGCCACCGCCAGGTGCTCGCCGGCCGAGGCGGCCTGACCTCGGGCGAGGTCGAGCTGGCTGCGGGCCGTGTGGATGTAGACCCGCGCGGCGGCGAGCTCGGGGGCCACGCGATCGGCCGCGCGACCCAGCAGCACCTCGGCGTCGTCCCAGCGCCCGAGCGCGAACAGCGCACGCGCGGCGGTCGCGGCCAGAAACGGGCTGTGCCACCGCCCGAGCCCCTGGCTGGCCGCCAGCTCGGCGCCCTCCAAGGCGACCTCGGCCGCCCCCTCGAACTCGCCGAACACTTCCAGCAGGCCCGACAGGGTGGCCAAGGCGCGGGCGACCTCGTCCACCTTGCCGACCGCCTCGGCGATCCGGCGGGCCTCGCCGAGCTCGCCGACGCCCGCCTCCAGGTCACCGAGGAAGGCAAGGTCCACCCCCAAGGCCCTGCGGGCGTCCCCCTCCTCGGCGAGGGCGCCGAGCTGGCGGGCGATCGTGATCGCCTCCTCGCACAGGTCGCGTGACTCGCGGTAGCGGCCCTGCCCGCTCAGTGCCTCGCCATAGGCGGCCAGGACCTGCGCACGCTCGGCCAGCGGCGGACTGGGGGGCACCAGGCGCACGGCCGCCTCGTACTCGGCGAACGCCCCCTCGCCGCCGGTCGCCCGCAGGTAGCCGCCGAGCCGCCCGTGCAGCAGCCCGGCCCGCACCGGGTCGGTGGCCGCGTCCACGTCGCCGAGCGCCGCCTGGGTCAGCGTGATGGCTCGGTTCGGGTCACCGGCCAGGTAGGCCGACTCGGCCGCGTGCTCGAGCACCGCGGCATGATCGAGGCCGAGCCGCTCGTCGGCGTCGGCCACCTGATCCCACAGCTCGAGCGCCGTCTCGAAGTGCCGCTGGGCGTCGGCGAACCCGTAGGCCCGCTCGGACTGCAACCCCGCCTGCACGGCGGCGGGCAGCGCACGCGCCGGGTCGTGGGCCCTGACCCAGTGGTAGGCGAGCCGGGCCGGCGCAGCGACCCGGCTGGGCTCGGCGAGGTCGGGGCGCTCGGTGAGCATGCGGGCGAAGGCGCCGTGCAGCCGGGCGCGCTCTCCGGGCAGCAGGTCGGCGTACAGCGCCTCCTGGGTCAGCGCGTGCCGGAAGGCGTAGGTCTCGGTGGCCGGGTCGGGGACGAGCACCTGGTGGGCGACTGCGGCGCGCAACGCGGCGAGCAGGTCCGCCTCGGGCAGCTCGCTGACCGCGGCGAGCAGCTCGTGCTCGACCCTGCCGCTGGCCGCGGCCACGACCCGAAGGGTCGCCTGCGCGTCCTCGCCGAGGACCTGGACGCGGCTCAGCAGCACGTTCTCCAGGCTCGGCGGCAGGCTGCGCCCGTTGCCGCCGCCCTGGCGGGTGGCGGCCAGCAGCTCCTCGGCGAAGAACGCGTTGCCCTGCGAGCGCCGGTAGATCTGCTCGACCAGCCCGTCGTCGGGTCTGGTCCCAAGGATGCCGGCGAGCAGGTCGGCGATGCCGGCCCGGTCGAAGCGGCCCAGCTCGACCCGCTCGGCCCGCCCGCTGCGGTCCAGTCCGGCCAGGAACGGCCGCAGGGGATGTCGCCGGTGCAGCTCGTCGGTGCGGTAGGTCAGCACCAGCAGCAGCGCTGCCCGCAGGTTGCGGACCAGGAACGTGAGCAGGTCGAGGGTGGAGCGGTCGGCCCAGTGCAGGTCCTCCACCACCAGCATGGTCGGGGACCGGTCGGCCAGGCGCTCCAGCAGGGCGAGGAGCGCCTCGAACAGCCGGGTCTGCGCCGACGAGCCGACGGCGAGCCCGGCCGAGGTCGACTCCTCGCCCTGCCCGAGCTCGGGCAGCAGGCGGGCCAGCAGCGGCCGTCCGGGTCCGACCAGCTCGTCCAGTGCCGCCGGCTCCAGTCCTCGACCCAGACCGCGGAGTGCCTCGACCAGGGGTGCGTAGGGCAGCGACCCCTCGCCGAGCTCGATGCAGCCGCCGAGCAGCACCTGCCCGCCGCTGGCGCGGACCTGACCGGCGAACCGGGTGACCAGGCGGGTCTTGCCGACGCCGGCCTCACCGCCGACGCACAGCGTCACCGGCTCGCCGCCGCTGGCGTACGCGAACGCCGCTTCGAGACGGCCCAGCTCAGCGGTACGGCCGACGAAGCGCGAGGTCGCGACGGTCCCGGCCATGGCGAAAAGTATGCGCTTCGCCTCCTCGGACCGGAACAGGCCGGCGGCCGTCCGGCCGTGCTCGTCCAAGCCCGGCGTGCGACCACCCGTGCCTGGTTGCATGGGGCCACCGTAGGTCACGCGTCTCGCCCAGGGATCGTCCGATCCTCCTAGATCCGTGGGTCGTCGCACCCCAACCGCTCGCGCTCGGCCTCGTAGCCAGGGTCACCCGGCGACCGGCTCGGGTGGTCTCACAGGCCAGGTTCGCCCGAGCCGGCTCCCAGCTCGGGTCCCCGAGCGGCAACAGCGGCAAGATCGGATGCTGCCGCCCGCGGATCTAGGAGCATCGTCCGATGTCTGGGCCGCCGCGGGGCCGTAGTGTTGGCCGGCCAGGCCACGACCCACGCGTACGCCGAGAAGGGCCAGCCCATGTCCATCTGCGCGGAGACGACGACCGCAGCTGGCTGAGCACACGATCGATGCCGCGGACACCCACGATGCGACGGCAGGAGAGGGCCCACATGGCCACCAGCAGGCGGCGGATCGTCGTCGACCGGCGTCGCCGGTGCGCATCCCCCCGCCCTATCCGCGGGCACGCGTCCGCGGGCACGCGCCCGCCGTCAACGGTGACACCGGGTTCGCCGAGGCGGTGTTCGGACGATGCCGCTGTCAGATCCGGTCGCGCCCGTAGACCCACGACACGAACACGACCTCGCGCCCGTCCGGATCGTGGTAGGTCACGCCGCCATTGGCAGCCCAGTAGGGGTGCTGCGGCGCCGGCTGCACACCGGCAGCCGCCATCCTGGCGATCACCCGCTCCTGGGCCGCCCGGTCGGGCAGGTAGAACACCAGCATCTCGATGCGGTCGGCCCCGCCAGCCGGCGCAGCCGACCGGACGAGCTCCAGCTGCACGGAGGTGTCGGGCAGGCCGAAGATGGTGCCGTCCTCGCCGTAGCTTGCCGCAAAGCGGTCGAGCACCGGCAGCCCGACCAGGTCGCGGTAGAACCGGACTGCCTGGTCGTAGTGGGCGCTCGACCGGCCGACGCGCACCGCGCCGACCGGAAGGTGCTCGGGCCAGCGTGCAGCTGCCTCGGGTCGGTTGGACATGGTCACAGTCTATGCGGCTCAGGCTCCTTGGCTGTGGGCGCGGCACCTGCGTGGCCGACGACCCCACTGCGCTCGGGGCGCAGCTGCGGCTGCTGCGCCGCCAGCACCATGTCGGCCTGGTGGGCGACGACCGCCCGCAGCAGCTCGGCCTTGTCCTGGAAGTAGCCGTCCTCGGCCGGCCGATCATGCAGCGAGTGCAAACCTGCTGGACTCGACGGTCCAAATCGCGGAAGCCCGGTTCGGCGACTGCCGGTCGCAGGCTCTGCACCAACCATGCCCGCTGGAGGGAGGTCATCATGACCATGAGCCAGACCGCACGTGGACGTGTCCGGGACGTGTCCGGATCGAGTCGGGCCACGGGCGCACCCGTGCCGCTCTGAGCGCCTGAGCGCGAACCCGTCGCCAACTCCTTCATGGGTACGTCATGGTCCGGAACCTGCTAGCGTATCTCGCGGTCGGCGTCGCCCCGATTGTCATGTTCTGGCTGGTAGGGCGGCTGATCCGCCTGCACCGACCGTTCAGCGGCCCGACCGGCCATGCATGGCTGGACGCCGAAGACGCCTTCGACCAGGCACGCCGACAGCACCTGCGCCATCATCTCGCGGCGGTGGTGCGCGGGCAGCCACACCGGCTCGACCTGCCGACCCTCGATGAGGCGGCCGCCCTGGGGCCCTTCGGGCCACGCAGCGCGACAGCGTTCCTGATCCCCATCCGCGACATCGTCGGCGCCGCGGACGGGGCCGACGGCAAGTTCGACCGCGACTTCCTCCCCACGGACGAGCGGAGCCGCTCGCGCTTTCAAGCGATCGTCGTCGCGCTGCGTCAGCGAGAGGAGCTTCCACCCATCGAGGTCTACCAGTTGCATGACCATTACTACGTCGTTGACGGCCATCACCGGGTCGCGGCCGGCCGGGCGCTCGGCGAGAAGTGCATCGCGGCGTACGTGACCGACATCCTCCGGTGATCCGACCGTGAACCGTCGCAACAGCGAGCTGGTCGAGCACGGGCGATCCGCGGTCGCTGAGCCGCTTCTCGTCGGCGACCGGCTCGGCCAAGGCTGGTGGGCACAGGATCCATCCGAGCCGAGCCCAGGGACTTGCTGACGGTGCCCAGCGCGACGACGCGGTCGGGGGCCAGACCCTGCAACGCCGACCGGTTCCCGGTCGTAGCGGAACTCGGCGTCGTAGTCGTCTTCGATGATGGTCGCGTCGGTGGTGGCGATCTACGCCAGCAGCGCGTGGCGTCGCTGGGGGCGAGCACGACGCCGGTGGGCCACTGGTGGGCGGGGGTGAGCAGCACTGCCCGGACATCGTTGAGCTCGAGTGCTGGGATAACCCCGCGCCGCCGGCATTCCACGCTCGGCTACCTCGCGCCGCTCGAGTATGAACGAGTGTTCCATTCCAACAACCGGTCTCTCCCAGAGGAGGTATTCTCTACCAAGCCATGACCTGTCTACAGAACCGGGGCAGGTCCAAAAGGGAGGCGGCGAGTGACCGGGGACGGCCGCCCGGAGTCGCTGGCAGGCCAGGGGTGGCTGGGCAAGGCGTTGTTGTCGTTCAGCATGGCCGGATTGCCGCTCGTCCTGTTCGTGCTGCGGCGGGGTGGTCGCTGGGGCGGCCTGCTGGTGGAGGCTGGCTGCGGCGCACTGTTCGTCCGCGACGTCACCATGACGGCCACCGGGGCGCCAGCCAAGCTGCGACGGCTGCCGCGGCTCCTGCTCTTCGCCGAGGTGGCGACATCAGGGGTGGCCACCGTCGCGGGTCGTTGGCCATGGGTGTGGACGCCATTGGTCGGCAGACCGGCCAGAAGGCAAGATGGCGGCCGGACCGTCGAGCACGGCGCGAGCAAGATCCGCCACGGCACGGCGGCGCCAAGCGGGCAGGCAGCAGACCACGTCGCCACCGCCGCTGCCGCTGCGACCTTCGTCCTGCACACGGTGCGGGAGGCCATCTACCTCAGCCCAGGCCACGGCCAGCAGGACCCACCCAGACGCTCTGGCTCAGCCCCGACCGACCGGTAGCCGCTACGGCGCGGCGTACAGCGGCCGCGCACGGTGGGTCGTTCGCCGCCTGCGGTCCTGGTCGTCGAGGTCCCGGTCGGCGGCGGCAGTGGACCCCCAGCGCAGGGGCCCTGCGGCCCTGGGCGGCTGCCGCCCCACGCGGCATGGTCGACAAGGAGGTGATCGACATGCTGAAGGAGGCGACGGAGTTCGTGCGGCGCAACCAGGCGGTGCTGGCGAGCCGGCCGGTGTGGCTGTTCTCGAGCGGGCCGCTTGGTACCAAGGCCACCGACGCCAAGGGCCGAGACCTGTGGGTGGCTACCGAGCCCGAGCGGTCGCTCAGGAAGCTGCCGGCCGCCCGCGCAATGCTGCCCGGGGGCGACTTCCGCGACTGGGCCGACGTCCAGACCTGGGCCGAGGGCATCGCCCGCGAGCTCGCCCAGATGACCACAACCGAGCCGCCACCCGCCACGCTGCACGATCCGGCCACCCGGTTCCCGCCACCAGGCCGCTAAGCCGACTCGCGCGTCGCTCGCGGAGGCAGTACCGATGTGGAGGCCGCGGCGGCGGCACGGCGACCCCCCAGCTGTAGCCGCCCGCGGGAGTGCTTGCTGTCGATCACGAGCACCCCGCCGGGACCGATGGCGAGGCGGATGCTCCTATGGCTTTCACGTGGTGGTCGGAGCGGTGCGGTCAGCTTGGCGCATCGTCGAGGGACGGCGAGGACCTCTCGGGCCACGTGGTGCTTGCGACAGCGGGTCGTGGTCGACGGCAGGGTCGACCCAGACTGTCGCGGTGTTGCCGTTCACCGAGGTCGGCGAGGCCCACCAGGTCATCGAGGGCCTCACCGACCTCCCGAGGAGCGGCGCCTGGCAACCGCTGCTCAGTAGCCGCCGTAGCCGCCGCCCGAGGAGCCGCCCCCGGCGGCGCCGCCGCCCGAGCTGCCACCCCCGCCGCCGGGGGCGTACGGGCCGCTCACGCCTCCTGCTGCGTTCTGGTCGGACCCGGCCGGCGACGAGCCGATCGCGCCGGCCTGTGCCAGCACGCCGACCAGGGTCAGCGCGCCGACCAACACCGCGGCCGCGACCGTGACGGCCGGGGAACGAGCCGCCGATCGTGCCGGGGACCGCCCCCGCACCAGCAGCGCCGCCGCGCCGACGACGGTCACCGCCTCCAGGGCGGTGGCCAGGCCGTCGGGGAACCCGACCGGCAGCGTGATGCCGGCGTACTCGCCCACGGGCAGGCCGATCGTCCTGGACACCACCCAGGTGGCCACCACCAGCAGGTTGCCCACCGCGCCAAGCGCCAGCCACCAGCGGGGCGCCCGGACCAGGGCGACCGCACCCCAGGCGAGCTGCGCCGCGGCGGCCACCACGAAAAACGCCAGGTTCTGGGTGCTGTCACGCCCGATGGTCGCCGCCGCGGCGAGGTTGATCGCGCCCGCGGCGATGCTGGCCAGGGCGATCGCGGACAGGACCCGGGCGGGGTTGCGGTCCGGGTCCGCCCTCGGGCCGCTGGCCGGCACCGGGGGTTGGGTGTGTTGCCATCGAGACTGTCGAGACTGTGCAGGCATGTCTTTCGCCTTCTTGTTCTGCCTGCTGGGTTCATCCCTCGATGGGTACTACCGACGAGGGGCGTCGGGGGATTGCCAGGATCGTCACCGGGGCCGGGCCGGGTCGGGGGCGCGCGAGCTACGGGGAGGCATCCTTGCGATCGGCCGGCCCAACTCCGGTCCTGCCACGTCCCCATGGGCCGCAGGCTACCGAACGGGCGTCGGGAATCGAGCCCGGGCGCCGATCCTCCTGGCGCTCCAGGCGCCTCGTAGATGCTACGGCCGGGAAGTCACGCGGCCGGCCGGAACCGCAGCGCCCAGGCCGCCCCGGATGCCGCCAGCACCGCGGCCACGGCGGACAAGCGGGCGACGACCTGGGCGGCCAGCAGCCAGACAGCCACCCGGCGGCGACTGCGGCGCCGGCCCGCCAGGCAGCGTGCGGGTCCAGGCCGCCAGCTGGGCGGTCCGCCGGCGCCGGTACCCGGCCTCGGCCGAGGCGCCGGGGCGGCCGGCGCTGGCCCGCACCCGCACCGCCACCACCACCGGCTCCGGCACACCCGACCCCCGCGGTCTCGCTCACATCCTGGCCGTGGTCAAGGTGGGCGAGCAGGGCGGCCAGGTCGGCGTGGCGGAGCGGCCGGATCGACTGACGGTGCACCTGCGGTTCCCGACCGAGCACTGGCGGCGCATCCGGCACGCCAACTTCATCGAGCGCACCTTCGGCGAGACTCGCCGGCGGGTCAAGGTCATCTGCAGGACCTGCGCGCCAGCTTCTCCAACCACCTGCCGCGCAGGAGGTGATCGGCCAAGCTGTCACCGCTGCCGCGTAGCATCACCGTGACCCTGCGCCCCGAGCCGTTTACACCGCTCGTGAGATGCCACCACTTCTCACACGGTCATGATCTGTGCCAGTGGCCGTTGCGCCATCCACCGCTGTTCGACTGGTCGTTGCACGTCCCGCTCGACCAGGGTGGGGTATGAGGTCAGGTCGGTGAACTGCAGCCGGCCTGACTGAAAGCCGATCATGGCGCTCGCGCGAGTCCCGGATTCGAGTTGGTCGGAGAGGAAGTCGATGCAGCGGGCCGTCAGTCGGGTGGCTTGGATCCGGTCGAACGGGCTGGGATCCCCGCCCTCCTGAGTGTGCCCGAGGATGGCCTCGCGGGCGTCGAACAGGTCACCGCCCTCCTTTTCCAACAGCGAGGTGATGAAGCCCGTGGTGTAGACCGGGTCGGCATTCTGGCTGCGGAGCACCAGCCCCAGCCGTTTGCCGGAGCGGAATCCTTCGGTCAGCGCTCGGACGTCCGCGGTCAGGTCGTCGAGGGTTATGCCCTCCTCGGGCAGGTACACGCGTTCGGCGCCGGTCGCCAGCCCGCTCATCAGCGCCAGGTAGCCGCAGTCCCGACCCATCACCTCGACGACGAAGCATCGACGCGACGCGACGGCCGACTGCTTGATCTTGTCGACGTCGGCCACGATGCTGTTCAACGCCGTGTCGCTGCCGATGCTGAGCTCCGTGGCGGGCAGGTCGTTGTTGATGGTCGCCGGCAGGCAGACGATCGGGATGTCGAACTCCGGATATTGGCGCCGATGGCTGTGCAGCACGTGCGCGGCCTGGTATCCCGCCCAACCACCAATCATCAGCAGGCCGTCGATCCGATGCGCGCCGAGCTGCTTGGCGGTCTGTGCGATCGCGTCCCCGCTCGGCACGTACCGGTTGGTGCCGATTTCGGCGCCGCCGGATGACACCCAGCCGCTGACGCTCATCCACTGCATCTCCTGGATGTCGCCGTCGCGCAGCCCGCGGAAGCCGTTCTTGACCGCCAGCACCGCATAGCCGCGATCGAGGCCGAGCCGCACCGCCGCCCGGACCGCGGTGTTCATGCCCGGCGCGGGGCCGCCGCCGTGCACCACCGCCAGCCGGAACCGCCGGCGCCCGGCGGCCGTGGGCCGCGGGGCGGCCTGCTGCATCGTCACCTGAATGCTGAACGAGTCGCGGAAGCTGCCGCCGCGCAGCCGCATCGCCCCGTCGAGGTCTCCAGCCTTGATCCGCTCGCCGACGGCGCGGGTCTGCCCGATGCAGTCCAGCAGCGGCGAGCTGACCACCTGGTTCCCGCGGATGCCGACAAGCTGCGCGGGAGTGCCGGGAGCATCGGTCAGCAGCCGCTCGACCGCCGCGTGCCCGAGCAGCGTCCCCAGATACCGGTCGAAGGCGCTCGGAGCACCTCCGCGCTGGAGGTGGCCCAGGATCGTGACCCGGGCGTCCTCGCCGAGTCCCTCCTCGAGCAACCGCTTGACGTCGCCGACCGTGATCCGCTTGCCGTCGCGGTCCTGTGCCCCTTCGGCGACCAGCACCACGTTCTGCCGGCGGCCCTGGTCGCGTCCGGCCCGCAGGGCAGAGCACATGAGCGTGGCCCAGTCGTCCCGCTCCGGCGGACGTTCCGGGATGAAGACCCAGTTCGCGCCGGCGGCCAGCGACGCCATCAACGCGAGATAGCCGCAGTGCCGGCCCATGACCTCGACGACGAAGGTCCGCTGGTGGCTGGACGCGGTGCTGTGGATGGCATCCAGCGCTTCGGTGATCCGGTGCAGCGCCGTGTCGGCGCCGATCGTCATGTCCGTACCGAACATGTCGTTGTCGATCGAGCCGACCAGCCCGACGAGCCGGAGGAACGGGTGCGCGGCGGCCACCTTGGGATGCACCTCGCCGGCGTCCACCAGCTCGGACAGCAACTCCGGCCACTCCTCGCGGAGCAGGTTCGCGCCGGTCAGGCTGCCGTCGCCGCCGATCACGACCAGCGCGTCGACGCCGAGCTCCAGCAGGTTGCGCGCTGCCCGCCGGCGACCGTCCCGCTCCTGGAACTCCATCGACCGCGCCGTCCCGATGATCGTGCCGCCGCGTTGCAGGATCCCGCCCACATCCGCCGACTCCATCCGGCGGATGGCATCCCCGCCCTGGATCAGCCCCAGGTAGCCCTCGGCCACCGCGTAGACGTCGATGCCGTGATGCACCGCCGTCCGCACCACCGCGCGGACGGCTGGGTTCATGCCCCCGGCGTCGCCGCCGCTGGTGAGCACCGCGATGCTGGAGGGCGCAGTTGCCGTCTCGGTCATGAGGGAAGTGAAGGGGCCAGGACCTGTCCGGTCACCCAATCCTATTGTGACGACGTTCGGTACGTCTCGTACGTCTCCCAGGACAACCTCGACGCCCTCGGTGCCCACCTGCTGTTCCCGGCCGAGCACCGCAAGCCCATCCGGCACTCCAACCTGATCGAGCGGACCTTCGGCGAGACCCGCCGCCGGGTCAAGGTGATCGGCCGCCTGCCTGGTGAGCAGGGTTGCCTCAGCCTGGTCTGGGCGGTCCTGGACCAGGCAGCGAAGGGCTGGCGCGGGCTTGCCATGACCCCAAGGCGCTGCGCCGGCTCCAAGACCTGCGGCGCGAACTGCACGGCCAGCCACGACCATCAGCACCCGAGGAGGTGATCGCCCAGACTGTCACCGCCGCCGCGTTACATCACACCGTGGTGGAGGCGGGATCGAGGCGTCTTGACACCGTGCGACGCGCGGACCCGTTGCTGGTCGCCTTGGGGTTGCTCACCCTGGTCACCGGCCTGGTCGATGCCGCCTGCTACGCGAACATGACCGGTAACGTCGTTCTGCTGGCCTTCGACGCCGCCGGCACCCAAGGCTTGCCCGTCCTGGGGCCGACGGTGTCGCGATGGTGTTCCTGGTCGGCGCTGCCGGCGGCGGGTGGCTCGCCACCCGCAGGGCATATTGTCCCGGAGGATCTGCCGCTCGGTGCCGTCGGGGTCGACGATCGTGGTCCGTGCGACATGCGAGTCGGGCGGCTGGACGGCGTCGTCCAGCTCGATGTCGGACAGCTTCATGCGGCCGATCACCTTCTCCTGGGCCTCGACCGGCAGGGCGTTCCACGCCTGCAGGTCGTGGAGGTACTTCTGCACGATCACGTAGCTCCCGCCGGCGAAGGGCGGATCGTCGTCGCCGACGAGGACCGCCGCGCTCGCCCGGCCCGACCGGGTTCTCGGTCCCGTCGACGAAGCCGAGCAGGTCGCGGACGTCGAAGTACTTGAAGCCATGCACCTCGTCGCGGACCGTGACGGACCCGCGCAGGCGGTCCATGATCTGGCCGGCCAGCTCGAAGCACGGGTACAGCCGGCCGGCCCGGATATGGAACAGCAGGTCTCCTGGCGTGGACACCGCGCGGTGCAGAGGTCCGATCAGCTCGCGGAACGGGTGCAGCTCGGCCGGGCGCGGACCGCCGAACAGCCGGTCCCAGGCCGTGGAGCCGATGCCCGCGACGCAGCTCAGCCTGAGCTCCGGCACCCGGAACCCGACGGCTCGATGCAGTGCCGGCAGGTTGGAGAGCAGGTCTCGCGCGACCGGCTCGCCGCCCGGGTCGATCGTCACCACCAGGAAGATCGCCGAGGAAGACTACCCTCCGTCGGTGGGCGGCGGCTGAGGTTCTGGTAGGGCGCGGCCGAGGTTACGGTGCTGATCGCACGAAGGAGGGGGAACGGTGAAGGTGGGTGTGGTCGGAGTCGGGGCCGTGGGGGCGGCCACGGCGCTGTCGTTGATCGAGCGTGGCGGGATGTGCCGGGAGATCGTCGCCGTGGACCACACGATGGCGCGGGCCAACGGGGTCGCCACCGATCTGCGCTACGCCACGCCGCTGTCCCCCACGGTGGATGTGCGCGCCGGTGAGTACGACGCGCTGACCGATGCGGCGCTGGTGATCATCACGGCCGGGGTGAACGAGAAGGCCGGCGGCGCCACCGACCGGTCCGATCCACAGGGCCGGCGGCGGCTGCTGGACACCAACGCCAGGATGTACGCCGACATCGTGCCCAAGGTCGTGGCGGCCGCCCGCGGGCGGTGCTGATGGTGGTCACCGACCCCCGGACCCGCTGGCCGACCTCACCCGCCAGCTGGC
>JBIOYL010000328.1:0-2853 GCA_044870185.1 Actinomycetes bacterium
CCCCCCGCGGCCGGCCTGGCCGTCGTTTTGGCTGGCGGTCGCCATCGCGGCGGCCGTCAGCGCCGGCTTCGTGCTGTGGGTGACGTTCAAGCTGGGCGGCACCGGTCTCACCCAGGCGATGGACGACATCGTCGAGGCGGTCGCGGCGCTCGTCGCCGCGGTGGCCTGCTTGCATGCCGCCCGCTCGGCGCAGGGCAGGGGCCGGGCGGGCAGGATCGCGCTGCGCCGTGCCTGGACGCTGCTCGGCCTGGGGGCCCTGGCCTGGGGTCTGGGCGAGCTCGCCTGGTGCTGGTACGAGCTCGTGGTCGGCCGCGAGGTGCCGTTCCCGTCGGCGGCCGACATCGGCTTCCTGGCCGCGGTGCCGTTCACGGCGGCCGGCGTGCTGGCGTTCCCGACCGTCCCGGCGCGTGCCGCCACCCGCCTGCGGGTGGTGCTCGACGGGCTGCTCATCGCCGCTTCGCTGTTGGCGGTGAGCTGGGCGACCGTGCTCGGCCCGGTCTACCGGGAGAGCGCCAGCTCGATGCTGGAGCGCGTCGTCGGGCTCGCCTACCCGATCGGCGACATCGTGACCGGAACGGCGGTCCTGGTTGCGCTGACGCGGTCCCGCCGCGGCCTGGTCCCGCTCAGCCTGATCGCCGCCTCCCAGCTCGCGCTGGCCGTGGCCAATATGAGCTTCGCCTACCTGAACCAGATGGACAGCTACGGCAGCGGCAGCCTGCTCGACACCGGCTGGGTGGTCGGCTGGCTGCTGCTCGCCGTCGCCGCGCTGCGCCCCATGCCACCCGAGCCGGTCGCCCCCGTCGACGAGCCCGACTCGTCGGCCCGCCTGGCCCTGCCCTACATCCCGCTTGCCGCCGCCATCCTCACCATCGCCGTCCAGCGGATCACCTCCGGTCCGCTGGACGCCTTCCTGCTGCTCAACGGCGCGGTGATCGTGCTGCTGGTGATGCTGCGCCAGCTCGTCACCCTGCTCCACAACCGCCAGCTCAACGCCAAGCTGGAGCGCGCCGTGGCCGAGCTGCAGCAGCGCGAAGCCGAGCTGAAGCACGCCCTCGACCGCGAGCAGGCGGCGGTCGGGCGGCTACGCGCCGCCGACGACATGAAGGACACCTTCCTGCACGCGGTCTCCCACGACCTGCGCAGCCCCTTGACCGCCATCCTCGGCCTGGCCCTCACCCTGCAGCGCGCACGCCGCGACCTGCCGGAGGACCGGGTCGCGAACCTGCTCGGCATGCTGGTCGCCCGCGCCCGCAAGCTCGACCGGCTGCTCAGCGACCTGTTGGACCTGGACCGCCTCGACCAGGGCGTGCTCGAGCCCAGGCGGGCGCCCACCGACCTCGGTGACCTCGTCCGCCGGGTCGTGGCCGAGGTCGACGGGCTGGAAGGGCACCCGCTGCACGTCGACGTCGACCCGGTCGTCGCCCTCGTCGACGGGCCGAAGATCGAACGCATCCTGGACAACCTGCTCGCCAACGCCGCCAAGCACACGCCGGCGAGCACGCCGATCTGGATCGTGGCGGCCGCGCAGGGTCCGCACCTCGAGCTGACCGTCGAGGACGCCGGTCCCGGCGTCCCGCCCGAGCTGGCTGGCAGCATCTTCGAGCGCTTCCGCCAGGGGCCGAACGCCCCCGCGCACGCCCCTGGGGTCGGGATCGGGCTGTCGCTCGTCACCCGCTTTGCCGAGCTGCACGGCGGCCGCGCCTGGGTCGCCGACCGTTCGGGCGGTGGCGCCTCCTTCCACGTGCTGCTGCCCGACGCCGCGCAGTCGCCCGGCCGGGCCGGTGCCGGCGGCGGCGACCCGGGCGCGGCCACGCTCCACGGCGCGCTCCAGGACTGACGCCGGCCGCGGCTGGCGGGCGGCCGGCAGTGCTAGGGTCGGGTCGGGCGGGTCGGCAAGGTCCGAGCTCGGCCCACGAGCACCGGCCGACCACCGATGGAGCCCCCATGCAGCAGCTCGCACCCGACATGCCGGAGCACGAGGAGGTCGTCGTCCACACCGACCCCAGGCACGGGCTGACCGCGATCATCGCGATCTACTCGACCGCGCTGGGTCCGGCACTGGGCGGCACCCGTTTCTACCCCTACCCCGACGAGGAGGCCGCCCTGGCCGACGTGCTCGACCTGTCCAAGGCCATGGCCTACAAGGCGGCCTGTGCCGGCCTGGCCTTCGGCGGCGGCAAGGCGGTCATCGTCGGCGACCCGGCCACCGACAAGAGCGAGGGGCTGCTGCGGGCCTATGGGCGCCTCGTGGCGGCCCTGGACGGGCGCTACATCACCGCCTGCGACGTGGGCACCTACGTGCGGGACATGGACGTGGTCGCGCGCGAGTGCCGCTGGGTGACCGGCCGCTCGCCCGAGCACGGCGGCGCGGGCGACTCGGCCGTGCTGACCGCCTTCGGCGTCCTGCAGGGCATGCTCGCCTCGGCCGAGTGGGTCTGGGGCGTGCCGAGCGTGCGCGGCCGCCGGGTGGGCGTGCTCGGGGTCGGCAAGGTCGGCCGCCGGCTGGTCGGCCTGCTCGCCGAGCAGGGCGCCCGGATCGTGGTCGCCGACGTGCATGCGGCGGCGGCCGAGCGCGTGCGGGCCGCCCACGCGGGCGTGGAGGTGGTCGACCCCGACGCGCTGCCCGGGCAGGACGTGGACATCTTCGCGCCGTGCGCGCTCGGCGGGGCGCTCGACGACGACACGGTCGCGGCCCTGCAGGCCCGCATCGTGTGCGGGGCGGCCAACAACCAGCTCGCCCGTCCCGGCGTCGAGAAGCTGCTCGCCGACCGGGGCATCCTGTATGCGCCCGACTACGTGGTCAACGCCGGCGGGCTGATCCAGGTCGCCGACGAGGTCGGCGGCTACCGTGCA
>JBIOYL010000329.1:0-4593 GCA_044870185.1 Actinomycetes bacterium
CGGCGGCGTTCGACACCATCGACCATGCCCGGCTTCTCGACGCGCTCGGGTCATTTCCCGCCAGGGACATGATCGCGCGGTGGCTGAAGGCGGGGTGGTCGAGGACGGAGCCTTCACACCGACCGAGGAGGGAACCTCCCAAGGCGGTGTGCTCAGCCCGCTGATGCTGAACGTGGCGCTCCATGGGCTGGAGGAGGCCGCAGGGGTCCGGTATCAGGCCACCGGCCGGCACGCTGGTGCGGTCAGGCCGGGCTGCCCGATTGTGATCCGCTACGCCGACGACCTGGTTGTCTGCGCTCACTCCAGGCAGCAGGCCCAACAGGTCAAGGCCAAGCTCGCCGAATGGCTGGCACCCCGCGGGCTTGTCTTCAACCAAGACAAGACCAGGATCGTGCCCCTCACCGAGGGGTTCGATTTCCTGGGGTTCAACGTCCGCCGCTATCGCAATGGCAAGCTGCTGATCAAACCGAGCCCTGCGGCCGGCAAGCGACTCCGGGAACGGCTCGCGGCCGAGCTGCGCGCACTGCGCGGATCGAACGCGGCGGCAGTCATTGCCGCGCTCACCCCGATCATCCGGGGCTGGGCCGCCTACTACCGGGGGGTGGTGGCCAGCGAGATCTTCAACGCGCTGGACACCTACGTGTGGAAGCTCACCTACCGGTGGGCCAAACGCAGCCACCCCGACAAGTCGAAGAGCTGGATCGTCCGACGCTACTTCGGCAGGTTCAGCAAGTTCAGGAACGATCGATGGGTGTTCGGGAACCGAGCCGGCACTGACCAGCGCGGCAGCGTCCCCCACCTGATCAAGTTCGCCTGGACTCCTATCGTCCGGCACCAACTGGTCACGGGGACGGCGTCTCCGGACGACCCCGACCTGATCGACTACTGGGCCGCCCGACGGCGACGGGTCAAACCCCCGCTGGACAGCTACAACCTGCGCCTGCTCACCAGGCAGGCGGGTCGCTGCCCACGTTGCGGGGACCATCTGCTCAGCACCGACCAGCCGCCCCAATCCCCACAGGAGTGGGAACGCTGGTGGCTGAGCGTCACCCGCCGGGAGATAGGCGCCGAGCACCTCGCCGACCAAGACCGGCGCGGCACGCCGGACGGCAACCGAACCCGCTTGCTACACGCCTCCTGCCGCCGCGAGCTTCAAGCCCGCACGCGCAGGATGCCAGCACGCCAACCCGCAACGCCCCCGGGGCTTGCTTGAGCCGTGTGCGTCGATGAGGGTGCGCCGTCTAACTCGGCGCTGGATCGCCCCCGCAGGGGGCCGAGGTTCGGGAGGAGGTGACCTCGGGGCCGCCCGCCTGACCTGGACGCGAAAGCGCGAGGGGACCACAGCATGGCGGGGAAGCGCGGAGCGCAGCGAAGGCGTCGAAGGCGCTGCCGTGCAAGGTCCGCGTGATACGGCGAAGGCCACACTGCTTGAAGCCCAGTCTCCAGCGATGGAACCGAGCACATCCCCCGACACGACGCCTGGAGTCGGGGCCACCGGCATCGGATGATTCCGACTTTCGTCATCTCAACCCTCCTGGCTGGTGGGCGACAGGCAACGAGCCTGTTCAAGGGGACGGACCGGGCCGCCTACGTCACGCTCGACACGTCTGGCGCAAGGGGAATTCGGGATGGCCTACGGGGCGCGAGCCCTATGGTCACGGAGGGTCCGTAGTAGTCGCAGGAGCAATGACCTGCCAGGGAGGACGGGAAAGCCGTCCACAGGGCGAAGGGACCCAGGTGCTCGTGATCGACAACGACGGTGAGGTACGCGCGATGCGAAACGCCGCAACCGTACTGGAGATCATTCGTGAACGCGGGCTGGTCTGCCGCGTCTGCCATGAGGGAATCCACTACAGGGGCTGCCCGACACAGCAGGCACGATGAGCACTGGAGAGCCGGATGCCACGGAAATCGGGCACGTCCGGTTCGGGAAGGGGCCGTCGGAAAAGGACCCGCGCCACGGGCACCTCGCCGGCGGCCCACTTCACCGCATGCACGGTTCTGAGGGGGCCGGGGCGTATTGCTGCGCCCCGGCTACCCGGCTCGGCGATGAGCACCTGGGCGGTACGCTGGGCGATCCCCGGGATCGTGCACAGTCGGCGCACCTGCTCGGCGAACGGGGCGACCAGCTGCTCGACCTGGGTGTCCAGCCGCCCGATCATCCCGGTCAGCTGGTCGATGTGCTCCAGGTGCATCCGCGCCAACAGCGCGTGGTGCTCGCCGAACCGCCCCTGAAGCGCCATCGCAAGGTCCGGGATCTTCTTGCGCATCCGGCCCAACGCCAGCTCGGCCAGCACCCTGGGATCACGCTCCCCAGCGATCAGCGCCTCCACCATCGCCCGCGCCGATCTCGTGGTGATGCTGGAGGCCACCGAGTCGATCTTGACCCCGCCGTCTTCCAGCACCTTGCACAGCCGCTGCAGCTCGCTGGTGCGCGCTTCGGTCAGCTTGTTGCGGTAGCGGGTCACCTCCCGGATCGCGGCGATCTCGGCCGGGGGCAGGAAACTGCCACGCAGCAGCCCGACCTCGCACAGCTCCGCCAGCCACTCGGCGTCCTTGGCGTCGGTCACTGGTGCACCCTGGTGCTTGGCGGAGGCCACCGTGGTCTTCGTCGTCCGGCTCGGTGAGGGCTGGGGTGACGGCCAACGTCGGTTGCCCTTCGAGGGCCAGCAAGACACCGCCGCGCTCCAGCCTCCCGAGGGCCCGCCGACCGGCAATCAAGGCACGCGCCCCGAGCGCCACTCAGTGACCACCCGGCCGAGGTCCTCGTCCTCCTCATCCGAGCGTCGCTGCCATCCCAGGGAGGCTGTTGTGCTGATGTTCGTCGGGATCGACTGGGCGTCGGCCGAGCATGCCGTCTGCGTGCTCGACCAGACCGGCAAGACGGTCCGCGCGTTTCGCATCCCCCACTCGGCCGCCGGGTTCGACGACCTGGTCGCCCGGCTGCACCGGCTCGACGCGCCGGCCGAGCTGCCGGTCGCAATCGAACGCCCCGACGGGCGGCTGGTCGACCGGCTGCTGGAGGCCGGCCACCCGGTGGTCCCGGTCCGCTCCAACGCCATCAAGGCCTGGCGCGAGGGCGAGGTGGTCGCCGGCGCCAAGTCCGACGCCGGCGACGCCACGGTGATCGCCGACTACCTGCGGCTGCGCCGCCACCAGCTGCGTGTCCTGGCCCCCTTCTCGGACGCCACCCGGGCACTGCGGGCAGTGGTACGGGCCCGGGACGAGCTCGTCCGCCAGCGCGTGACCGCCATCAACCAACTCACCGCCACGCTGGACGCCTTCTGGCCAGGCGCCAGGGCCGTCTTTCCCGACGTCGAACGCGAGATCGCGCTCGCCTTCCTGACGCGCTATCCAAGCCCGGCGTCGGCCGCAAACCTCGACGAGCGGCGCATGGCCGCGTTCTTGCGCCGGCATGGCTACTGCGGTCGGACGCCGGCCGCCGAGCTCGTCGCCCGCCTGCGGGCCGCCCCGGCCGGCGTGGCTGGCGGCGCCGAGGCCACCGCCCGCCGCGACGCGGTGCTCGCCTTCGTGGGCGTGCTGCGCGCCCTCAACCACGCCATCAAAGAGCTAGACCGATCGGTCATCGCCCGCCTTGGCGAGCATCCGGACAGCAAGGTGGTCGCGTCACTGCCACGCTCCGGTCAGATCAACGCCGCCCAGCTGCTCGCCGAGTGGGGCGACTGCCGCGACACCTACCAGGGCCCCGAGGCGGTCGCCGCCCTGGCCGGCATCGTGCCGGTCACCAAGCAATCCGGCAAGCATGCCGCGGTGTCGTTTCGCTGGGCGTGCAACAAACGCTTCCGCAACGCGCTGACCACCTTCGCGCACAACTCCCGGCTGGCCAGCCCCTGGGCCGCCAGGGTCTACGCCGACGCTCGTGCCCGCGGCCACGACCATCCCCACGCCACCCGCGTCCTTGCTCGTGCCTGGGTTCGGGTGATCTGGCGCTGCTGGGTCGACCAGGTGCCCTACGACCCCGTCAAGCACGGCGCCGCGCGACAACTGGCACAGGAGGAAGCGACTGCCGCCCTTGCTTGACATAGAGGGTGTCTTGCGGCCCGGCACATTGCGCAGGTGCCGGGCGTTGACCAGCAACACCTCCAGCTGCTCGGCTTCGCACAGGGCATGAAAGACCGGCCGCCAGTACACCCCGGTCGCTTCCATCGCCACCTGGGTGACGCCTTGGTCGACCAGCCAGCCGACCATCTGCTGCAGCACCGGGTAGAACGTCTTGAACTTGCGCAGCTGCTGGTGGCGCTGACCTGGCTCCTGCCCGGGGGTCCGCACCGCCACCGCCACGATCTTCTTGCCGACGTCGATCGCGGCCACCCGCGGGTACACGATCTCCAACCCGACTCCCTTCGTGTGCGCGCCTGACCGGTCGCGCCCACCCGCAGAGCCCGCAGCAGATCAAGAGTCTGAGACTCGCGCTCACAGGCGGCAACCCGGGGTCCCTACCGGGACGGGCTCCAGCGTCAATCTTTGAGACGGACTCAACCGTGCCAAGACAGCCCGACGTCAGCGGGAAGGCGCCTCCCGAGTTTCATCCACCCACGGGCGCTCCCGCCAGGGGGCATGAGCATCTTTGAG
>JBIOYL010000330.1:0-9844 GCA_044870185.1 Actinomycetes bacterium
TCGACGGCGACCGGCTCGAGGCGCGCACCCGCTCGGTCGAGGCGTTCGCGGCCGCCCTGCCGCGGCTCGCCCGCGACCAGCAGGTCAGCCTGGACGAGGTGCGCACCACCGACGAGTCGCTGGAGCAGGTCTTCCGCTACCTGGTGGAGCGCCGATGATGCGCCACCCCGCACGACAGGTGTGGGCCGTGCTGCGGCTCACCCTCGGCCAGCTCCTGGCCGGGCGGCGGCTCGTGCTGCTCGTGCTGCTCGTCTGGCTGCCGCTGGTCGTCCCGGCGCTGTTCGTCGGCCACAACGACCCGGCCACCTTCACCCGCGACCTCGTCCGCCGGCTGGTCCTGCTCGTGCTGCTGCCGGTCGTCGCCTTCGTCACCTCGACCGCCACGCTCGGGACCGAGGTGCGCGACGGCACGATCACCAACCTGGTACTCAAGCCGATCCCCCGATCGGTGCTGCTGGTCGCCAAGTACGCGGCCGCGCTGGCCGCCGCGCTGGCCGTGCTGTGGCCGGCCGAGGTGGCCGCCCACCTGGTCGCGGCCAGGGGCGCCGGGTCGGGCGCCCTGCTGCAGGCAACCCTGCTGTCGACCGCCATCGGGGCGGTCGCCTACTGCGCGGTCGGGGTGCTGCTGTCGCTGTTCATCCCGCGGGCGCTGCTGGTCGGGCTCGCCTGGGCGCTGCTGTGGGAGGGGGCGGTGGTCAGCGCGGCGCCGTCAGCCTCGTCGCTGTCGGTCCGTGGCTATGCCGAGGGCGTCCTGGCCGCCGCGCTCAGGCCGGCGGGGCTGGCCTTCCCGACCCGGCTCGGCCCGGTCAGCGCCGTCGTGCTCGCCCTGCTGGTGACCACGCTCGCCATCGCGCTGGCCGTCCGGCGGCTGGAGCGCATGGACTTCCGCTGAGCGGGCCGCACCCGGCGGGCCGGCGCGCGGGTCCCCGGCCAGCTCCACGGGCGGCACGGCGCGTGGGCCGCCGGCCAGCTCGACGGGCGGGGCGACCGCCGGCGCCGGCGGGCTGGTCGCCTGCATCGCGCGCACGAGGTCCGGGCGCAGCAGGCGCGTGGCCAGCACGATCGCGAACAGCAGCGCGGCGGTGGCCGCGGTGACCGGCGGCAGGCCGACCCGGTCGCCGAGCCAGCCCTGCACCACCAAGCCGAGCGCATGGCCGCCGCCCACCCCGACCATGACCAGGCTGGCGATGCGGGCGCGCAGGGCGCGCGGCGCCAGCGCCTGGCAGACCGCGCTCGTACCCGACAGCACCCCCAGGTAGCAGAAGCCGAGCACGGTGATGCCGGCGACGGCGAGCAGGAAGGTCGGGGCCAGGCCGTACAGGGCGGCCGCCGGCCCGACCGCCAGCAGGGCGGCCACGAGCAGGCGGCGGTGCCCGAAGCGCACGGCCAGGGGGCTGGCGGCCAGGGCGGCAGCGACCGCGCCGACGCCCTGGGCGGTGACCAGGGCCGAGGTGCCGGCCGCGCCCCGGTGGAACACCTTGATCGCGACCGCGGGCACCAGGCCGATGAACGGCGACACCAGCAACGTGGTGGCCACGAGCAGCAGCAGGGCGGTGCGGATGCCGGCGTCGCGCCTGGCCGCGGCCAGCCCGGCGACGATGGTCGCCCAGACCCGGATGGGCTCGCCCTGGCGGTGGCGGACGGGCGGCAGGCGGATCAGCGCGAGCGCGACCAGCACCGCCCCGAAGCTCACCGTGTTCAGGCCGAACGCCCAGGCCAGCCCGCCCATGCCGATGACCAGGCCGGCCAGGGCCGGGCCGACGACCCGGCCGAGGTTGTACTGGGCGATGTTGAGGCTCAGCGCGCCGAGCAGCTCCTCGGGTGGCACCAGGTCGGGGGTTGCGGCGGTGGCGGCCGGCACGTAGGTGAGGGCGGCCACCGTGCCCGTCCAGGCCGCCTGGCCGGTCGTCTGGGTGACCCACACGCCGACCGCCACGGTCTCCATCCAGGTGCCGACGTTGGAGACGAACGCGCCCGCCCACATGACCGCGAACGCGCGCTGGCGGAACGGGCGCAGCGGCGAGACGCGCCCGCCGGCGCGGGCTCCCGACGGCGTGGTCACCCACCAAGCCTACCGGTGCTCCTTCGGTATCTGTCCGGCCCACCGGGCGTCTGTCCGATTCCCCGTCGGGTGCCGAACCGCTACGCTGCATGCATGCCTCTCGTCTCCATCTCCGAGCGCCCGACGCTGCGTGACCCGTTCCTGGTCGCCCATCTGGCCGGCTGGACCGACGCCGGGGTGGCCGGCCACACCAGCGCCGTGTTCCTGCGCTCGCGCTGGAACGCCCGCCCGGTGGCCGAGTTCGACCCCGACGAGCTGATCGACTTCCGCTCCCGCCGCCCGCTGGTGCGCATCGCGAGCGGCCTGATCGAACAGGTCTCCTGGTCGCCGATCGAGCTGCTCGCCGCCACGCTCCCCGGCGACCGCGACGCCCTGCTCCTGGTCGGCCCCGAGCCCGACTTCCGCTGGCACGCGTTCGCCGCCGAGGTGGTGCGCCTCTGTCAGGAGCTCGGCGTGACCGAGATGTTCGGCCTGGGGGCGTTCCCGGCCCCCGCCCTGCACACCGCGCCGGTGGCCGTGCTCGGCACCTCGCCCGACCAGCGCCGCCTCGACCAGGTCCAGACCGTGCCGGCCATCATCGAGCTGGCGGCCGGGATCCAGACGGTCCTCGAGCAGGAGCTGCACCAGGCCGGCATCCCGGCGACCGGCCTGTGGGCTCGGGTTCCCCCCTACCTGGCCGTCGGGTCCCATCCGCCGGCCGCCCTGGCGTTGGTGCGCACGCTGTCGCGCCTGACCGGGGTCGGGATCGACACCACCGAGCTGGAGGCGGCCGCCAAGGACCACCTGCAGCAGGTCGAGCAGGCCATCCGCGAGCGCCCCCAGATCGCCGAGTTCATCGAGCAGATCCGCGCCATGATCGAGCAGGACGGAGGGCAGCCGGAGCGCCTGCCGTCGGGTGACGAGATCGCCGCCGAGCTGGAGCGCTTCCTGGCCCAGCAGCCGCCCGACGAGCCGGGCGCCGGCTGGGGACTGTAAGCGCCGGTCAGGGCGTCGGGTCGGCGAACGAGCCGCCGAAGATGTCGCTGTTGCCGAAGCTGGCCGGGCAGTCGTTCTGCGGCTCGGGGTGGGCGATGGGGCTGCCCGCCTGGACCGAGGCCCGCCAGGCATCGACGGCCGGACAGTCCGCCGCCCTGCGCACGTCGTTCCACACCGCCACCCCGTAGGCGTCGGTGGCCGCCGCATACACGTAGTCGCCGAGGAACTCCAGCACCTGGTTGTTCTGGCTCGACCCCCGGGGATCACCCACCACGCCCCGGTGGAGCTCGGTCCAGTTCACCGGGGTCCCGCCGGCGCCGATGTCGGCGTGCAGCACCACGCCGACCAGCCCCCTCGGGCTGGTCGTGTTCATCAGCAGCGGCGTGGTGAACGCGTTGTAGACCAGGTACAGGTCACCGCCGCCCGGTGAGAGCGCCGGGGCCGAGTAGTAGCCGCGGTCCCCCGCCCGCTCCACGCTCGCCGGCGCCGACCAGGTCTGGCCGCCGTTGCTGGAGTAGCTGGTGAACACGTGCACGACCGCCGGGCCGTCGCGGCCGTCCACCCAGGTGTCCACCAGCTCGTTGCTGGCGCCTTGGCCGGTCGGCGCGCCGTTGGCGATCGTCACGCTGGGCGCCGACGACAGGTCGTCGCGTGCGCCGGCCACGCCGTCCTCCACACAACGGAACGAGGTCCCGTCGAACTGCACCAGGAAGCAGGTGTCGGTGGCCGTGAACAGCCGCTGGGGCCGGGTCCAGGTCTTGCCGCCGTCCAAGGACCTCACCATGATGTGCGCCCCGGACCCCGGCGTGCCGACGGCGAACTGGTTGGCGAACACGTACACCACGCCGTGGCTGTCGGTGCGCACCGTGCACCCGGAGCGGCCGAAGCCGTGGACGGGGTTGAACGGGTTGTTCTCCGCCGGCGTGACCTGGTGCTGGGTCCAGCTGTCGCCGCCGTCCGACGACACCGCGACCGTCAGCGGCTGCGGCGCCGCCAGGCCCCGGCTGTTGCTGCGGAAGCTGGCAAGGCACAGGTAGGCGTTGCCGAAGAACGGGCTGCTGGCGGCGTTGTCAGCCCAGATCTGCTCCTTGTCGCTGAAGGTCGTGTTGGACTGGCGGCTGGCGATCACCGGCGGCATCCAGGCCGCCATGCCGGCGCTGCCACCCCGCGCGGCGCCGGCCACGTCGTCGGTCCTGGACACCGCGATGGCGACCGGCCCCTTGAACGTCGCCGTGCCGGGAAGGGTCACGGCGAGGTTGGCGTAGTACAGCCGCGAGCCGTTCGCCCACGAGAAGTGGCCGGTCGCGTCCGGCTTGGGGCCGAACGCCACCGCCGGGTCACCGTTGGAGACCAGGCCGCTCTCGAAGTAGTGGGGCAGCGTCCCGATCGGCCCGGGATGCGGCGTGCAGGCCGCCGGTCCCAGGCAGTCGCGGGCCGTCAGCCCCGTGTAGGTGGGCTGGGTCCAGGTGTGGCCCCGGTCGAAGGAGAAGTACACCCCGGACGTGCCCACCCCCGGCGTGAACGGACACGTGGTCGGGTCGCCGGCGTTGCACGCCTCCAGGTCGATGTTGTCGTTGGCGCCCGCCACCACGACGTCCGGATGGGCCGCATCGACAGCCACGGCGGGCTCGTTCTGCTTGTTCTGGGAGAACGGGGCTGTCGGGCTGCCGACCGACACGAGGGCGTCGCCTGCTTGGCCGAGCGCCGGCACGGCCGGGACGGCGAGCGCGGCGACCGTCACGAGCGCGAGGAGTCCAGCCAGTCTGCGCAGGCTCACGGGAACCCCCTTGTGCACCAAGACCGAGGAGGGAGAAAACCTCGCACCGCCCGCGGCGGCTGTCAAACGGCCTGGGACCGGCCTGTGCAGGATGCGGCAGGGATCGGGCACACCGGCCGGCGTGGCGGGGACGGCCGCGACAGGCGCCCGCGGGTTGCGGTAGGTTCCCGCCCGACGTGCATGGCGCCGGTCGCCACGGGAGCAAGGATGTCGACCAGCAAGCGCGCGGGACGGGGCCGCGGGAACGGCTCGCCTCGCCAAGATCTGCAGTGAACGCTGCGACGCTCGCGGCGCTCGTCGGCGTCGTTGTGATCGTCGGGGCCGGGGGCTACGCCGCCGCGCGGCCAGGCCCGCAGGTCGACGCGACCCGGCGCCGGCGGGCCCGATCTCGGGCCCCCCGCCCCGCCGACGGGCTCGGGCATCGGCGTGACCGCCTGGCCGACGGATTCGGGCACCAGCGTGACCGTCTGGTCGACGGGCTCGGGCAGGGTGGGGCGTTCGCGGCGCTCATCTCGGCCAGCATCCCGCCGGTGGTGCTGCTGTGCTGGCTGCCCGGCATGCTCGCCCAGCACCACCCGCTCGCCCAGGTCAACCAGCACCTGTACGGCTGGTTCCAGCAGCAGGGCCACACGGCGCCCTGGTTCATGCAGCTCATGCGGGCCGCCAGCCGGCTCGCCGAGTGGCCGGAGACCTTCGTGATCAGCGGGCTGGCCGCCGCGGGCCTGGCGCTGGCGGCCCGCCGGCGCCGCTGGCTCCCGCCGCTGCTCGTCGCCACCGCCGTCGTGCTCGAACGCTACCTCCAGAAGGTCGTCTCCGACGTGGTCCACCCGGGCCACCCGCCGGCCCACCTGGGCACCTACCCGTCGGGTGGCGCGGCCCGCGTCGTCGCCGTGTACGGCTTCGTCGTGTACCTGCTGGTGCGGCGCACCGGTCCGGGACGGCCCGCCAGCATGGCCTGGGCGACGGCGGTCGCGCTGGCCGCCTTCCTGGTGGGCTACGCTCGCGCCTTCCTCGGCCTGCACTGGGCCGTCGACGTGCTCGGCGGCTGGCTGTTCGGCGGCCTGCTCCTGCTGGCGCTGGTCGCCGCGGCGGGCGCCTTCGACCACCTGCCCGACCAGACGCCGGGGGGCGCCCACCTTGCCGCCAACCGGCGCCATCCCGACCCCAGCATGCGAGCCGGCTGAGTGCGCAGCTCCAAGCTCGACCGGTGCCGCGCCTGGGTGGGGGTGGCCCTGCTCGCCCTGCTCGCGGCCGGCTGTGGCAGCCGCGCCGGGGGCTCGTCAGCCACGCCGGCCGGCTCGCCGCCCGCCGCGACAGCGTCCACCCTGGCCGAGGGCCTGGCCGACGGCGAGCACATCGACTGGGTGGCCAAGCTGCCCCCGCCCGTCGGCGCGCCCAAGGTGCCGGGCTGCGCCACGGGGGCGCTCCAGGCCAGGCTCGACTGGGACCGCTCGCGCGGCGAGACGGCCGGCGTCTACAAGACGACCGGCACCTACAAGCTGACCAATCCCGGCGCGGCGTGCGCGCTCGCCCAGTACGGCACGATCAGCCTGTTCGACGCCAAGCTCCGGCCGCTCCAGATCACCCAGGTCGGCGTGTCGCGGCCCCGCCAGCTCCCCGGCTCGGGCACGACGCCGGGCGTCGTCCAGCTCGGCGGCGGGCAGAGCGTGCAGGCCAGCGTGAGCTGGCAGAACTGGTGCGCGCGCTTCCCGAACTTCGTGACCCTGCGCGTGGCGCTCGACCCCGGCGGCACCGTGTCGGCGACGCAGAAGGCCCACGCCCCGTCGTGCACCGACCCGAAGGCGCCGTCGGGCATCCGGCTCGGCCCGTTCACGCCGCCCAGCCCCGCGCCCCCGCTGTCGGCGTCGCTGACGCTGCCCGACACCGTCAAGGCCGGCCAGCCGCTGCGCTACGCGGTGGAGCTGCGCAACGACGCCCTCCGGCCGGTGACGCTGCGGCCCTGCCCGACGTTCGCCGAGACGCTGCAGTCGAGCGTGGCCACCTTCGAGCGCCGCTACGTGCTGCGCTGCGAGCCGGTGCCCGGACCGATCCAGCCGCTCGCCTCGGTCAGCTTCGACATGGTGTTCGACGTGCCGTCGACGCTGCCGCCCGGCCAGTACCGTGTCGGCTGGAGCATCGTCCCGGCCGGCTGGCAGGTCGAGCTGCCGGTGGAGGCCGAAGCCGTGACGGTCACCCGCTGAAGCCAGGGGTGACGGCCGCCCGGCTGGCGTACCGGCCGGCTGGCGGCCGGTACGTCGAGAACCCTGGCCGGGGCGAAGCGGGGGCGGCAGACGACGTCATGCCCGGCGGGCCTCGAGCAGCCGCACCGGACGGGCAAACCCCTTGAGCTGGACCTCCCCGACGTCCACGAAGGCCACGTCCTGGGGCGGGGCCGACTCGACCACGCGCTGGCTCACCAGCACCTGCCCCGCCCCCGCGTGGGCGGCGATGCGGGCGGCCAGGTTGACGGTGCGGCCGAAGTAGTCGCCGCCCTGGGCCACCACCGGCCCGGCCGCCACCCCCACGTGCGCCGGCGGCAGGCCGGCCTCGGGGAGCTGCTCCACCATCCGCAGCGCCGCCAGCACCGCCCCCGCCGGCTCCCGGAAGTGGACCATCACCCCGTCGCCAAGCCACTTCACCGGGATGCCGCCGTGCTCGCGCGACGACTGGTCCACCAGCACGGCCAGGCGTTCGGCCAGCGCGGCGGCAACCTGGTCGCCCTGCTCCTCGGTCAGCCGCGTGTAGCCCACCAGGTCAAGGAAGCACATCGCCGGGACCCGCCCGGACCGGCGAAGCACCCCGGCCCGCTCCAGCTCACCCTCGATGCGCTCGACCAGGCCCTCGGTCCATACCAGCTCCTGCTGCCGGCGGTAGATGGCCAGCAGCGCGGGGTCGGCCACCGGCAGGAAGTCGACGCTCAGCTCGGCGGCCCGCTCCATGGCGGTGCGCTGGTCGGCGCCGGAGGCCAGCACCGGCCCCTCGAAGCGCGCCTGGTAGGCCTCGCCCCAGGCCGTGGCGATCAGTCGCAGGCCGTCGGCGTGCGCGCGGCCGAGCCGGGTCAGCCAGGCCAGGTCCAGCAGCCCGCTGGCCAGGCCGCGCTGCAGCAGCGGCACGATCTCCAGCTCGTCCTCCCGGATCGGCTCGTCGGGCGCCATGCGGGCGAACCCCATCGACTCCAGGGCGTCGGCGAGCGTGTCCAGCGGAATGCCGGTGTCCTGGCTCACCTGCCGGTAGGTCCTGGCCGAGCGCACCGCCCAGCGCCGGAACGGCGCGGTCTCCAGGAAGGTGAACGACAGCCGGCCCGCCCGGATGGCCGACGCGATCTGGTCCATCGGCAGCCCGGCCTGCTCGCACGCGGTGGCAAGGCGGACCTTCTGCACATCGGTCTCCCGGAACGGGCCGGCGCCGTCGCGGGCCACCAGGATGCCGAGGTCGACCAGCCGCCCGACCTCCGCCGCCGTCACGCCGGCGAGGTCGGCAAGGCCCGATGCCGAGAGCACAGTCATGCCGCCGTCATCCTAGGAGCGGCGCAGCCTGGACCGCCGAGGCCGGGGTCGTGCAACCACCAGCAGATGCGCACTGAGCCCCAGCAGCGTCGGCTGCGCCTCCACCGCACGCGCCGACCACAAGATCAGCTCCCGGTCCGCGTTGTGCTCCCAGCGCTCGCCGAGCTGGGGGAGCCAGCCCCCCAGGCCCTCGACCCCGAGGAGCTCGACCACCTCCAGGCCGGCGCTCTCGACCTCGGCCCGGAGCTCGTCGGGATGGTGGAAGTAGGCGGTGGTGAACCAGTGGGGTCGGCGTTGGGGGTTGCGATGCTGGCCATCCTCGAGATCACGCTCGACGATCGGACGGAAGTCCGGGTCGAACAGGAACCCACGGCTGAGGCCGTCGAACAGCGAGGCGAACCGGGAGATGGCGGCCGCGAAGACGACGCCGCCGGGACGGACGACCCGTGCCGACTCCTCCAAGGCTCGGATGCGGTCGTCGCGCTCGACGAGGTGGTACAGCGGACCCAAGAGCAGGACGGCATCGAAGCTGGCCCGGGCGGCGCGAAGGTCGCGGGCATCGCCAAGCTCCGCCGTGATACGCCCACGAGGCGTGGTGCGGTGGCGGACCTGCTCCACATGCCGCGGAACGGGATCGACCAGATGCACCTGGTGGCCGTCGGCGGCGAGCCAGGCGGCATGCACGCCGGTGCCGCCGCCCACGTCCAGGATCCGCAGAGGACCTTGGGGGAGGTGCCGGCGGACGATCTCGCGGGTCCGCAGCAGCTCGAGCTGGCCGAGCCCCTGGACGAGCCGCTGCCCTTCGTCGATGTCGCGGTCGTAGTGCTCGACGATCTCGTCCCGGTCGGCGGAGCGCTCCATGGCGGCAGTGTAGTGGCTGGATCGGCCGGTCACAGCCGATGTGCGCTCGTCATCGCTACCATCGACCGGAGGCTGAGGCCGACAAGCGAGGATTCGACCGGGCCGTCACAACAGCGACCACGCGGCTTGCGGAGCTCGAGGGGGATCGGTCGTGAAGGCTTCCGACCAGCCGCACGCGGGCACGTCCGTCGCCGCCAGCGACGCCGCGTGACCCGCAAGCTCAGCCCTTCAGGGCCGAGTCCGTTGACGCGCCCTCGACCCACAGGGCCGGCAGGTCGGGGTTCTGGGTCCAGGGCGAGTAGGTCCAGTCGCGCACCCGGGCCGACCAGAAGAACTGCCGCATGTCGTAGAGGTAGGGGGCGACGGCGGCGTCCTCCATGGCCGCCCGGTCGGCGCCGGCCCACAGCTCGGCCTGCCTGGCCGGGTCGGGTTCGGCGGCTGCCCGGTCCAGCAGGGCGGTCACGGCCGGGTTGTCGTAGCCGCCGGCACCCGGGCCGCTAAGCACCTGACCCGAGCCGCCGGGCACCTGGCTGCCGCCGGCGGCACCCGGGCCGCCGAGCACCTGACGGAAGAACGCCCCGGTCGCGTCGCCGGGGACGGCCGGGCAGGCCAGCGCGTCGGCGAGCTGCGCCGCCGGACGACCGGCGGCCGGCGGCCGGCTGC
>JBIOYL010000331.1:0-5333 GCA_044870185.1 Actinomycetes bacterium
CCTACGCGCCGGCCGTGGGCCGGCGCGTAGCCGAGCCGTCCGGCAGCGGCGCGCAGGCCAGGCCGCAGGTCAGGCCGCCGGTCATCTGGCCCCGGATCGTCTGGATCAGCGCCGCGCTCGGCCTGACCGCCGTGCTCTTGTGGGGAAGGGGCTCGGCCGGAAGCGGCGACCTCATGATCTACCGCGCCTACGGTGCCGCCATGGCACGCGGCGCCGTGCCCTACCGCGACGTCGCCATGGAGTACCCACCCGGGTCGGTGGCGCTGATCTGGCTCGCCCACCTGATCGGGGCGGCCGGGCCCGGCTTCGCGATCGGCTTCACGCTGCTCAGCGCCGCCGCGGTGGGGACCGTGCTGTGGCAGGAGACGCGGGCGTGGGCAGGCTCGCTCGTGCTCGCGGTCGCGCTGCTGCTGCCGGTGCTGCCGCTCGCCTTCTTCCGCCTCGACCTGGCCGCCGGCGCCGCGCTGTCGGCGAGCCTGTGGTCGGCGGCGCGGGGCCGCGCGGCCTGGGCCGGCGTGCTCGCCGCCACCGCCGTGCTCGTCAAGGCGTACCCCGCCGTGGCCGTCCCGGTGCTGCTCGCCATGCTCGGCCCGCCGTGCCGGCGGCGGTTTCTCGCCGCCTTCGCGGGTGGGCTCGCCGCCGGCATCCTGCCCTTCGCCGTGCTCGCGCCCCACGGGCTCGCCGCCAGCGTGCGCTACCACGCAGGGCGGCCGGTCCAGCTCGAATCCGTCTGGGCGCTGCCGGGCCTGGTGCCGCACCTGGCGGGGCGGCCGCTCCAGGCGATCTGGTCGCACACCTCGTGGAGCGTCGTGTACCCGGGTGCCGGCATCGCCGGCCGGCTCAGCGTGGCGGCGGTCGTGGCCGTCCCGGCGGCGCTGGCGCTCGCCATGCGCCCCGGACTGGGCCGCCGCCCGGCCACGGCCGTGCTGGCCGTGCTCCTCGGCTTCGCGGCGACGTTCAAGATCGGCTCGCCGCAGCTGCTCGTGCCGGCCGTGCTCGTCGGCTTCGCCGCCGCCCGGGAGCTGGCGGGCAGCCATGCAGGTGGGCTGCGCCTGCGGCTGGCCGGGCTGGGCGTGGTGCTGCTGGCCGAGCTGCAAACCTACGCCAGCCTGATCACCCCACGCTGGCCGGCGGTGCTGGTGCTCCTGCTGCGCTGGGCGATCGTCGTCGAGCTCACCCTGTGGCTGGTGCGCCGTGTCCGAGCCGCCGCACACCCCTCCCGCGCGTGGGCATCCTCGCCCGGCCCGGCATCATAACGGCGGCAATCCCAAGGTGAGGCGGCCGGGCCGACGGTATCATCTGGCGATCGCCCTCGATGCCCGAGGAGGACCCGTGGCGGACATCCAGGTCAAGCTCCCCGACGGCTCGGTCAGGCAGGTCGAGGCCGGCACGACCCCGGCCGAGCTGCTGGACACGTCGGACGCCGTGGCCGCCCTGGTCGACGGCGAGCCCTGGGACCTCGGCCGCGGCCTGGAACGTGACGCGGTGGTGGCGCCGCTCCCGGCCGCCAGCGAGCAGGGCCGCGCCGTGCTGCGCCACTCGACCGCCCACGTCCTCGCCCAGGCCGTCACCGACCTGTTCCCCGGGGCCAAGTCCGCCATCGGGCCGCCGATCGAGGACGGCTTCTACTACGACTTCGACGTGCCCGAGCCGTTCACCCCGGACGACCTGGAGCGCATCGAGGCGCGCATGCGCGAGCTGGTCGCCGCCGACCAGCCGTTCCGACGCGAGGAGCTGTCCCGCGACCAGGGCCTGGCCCTGTTCGCCGACCAGCCCTACAAGCGCGAGATCATCGAGGCGGTCGACGAGGCGGAGGGGGCGGGGGCGGCCGTGTCGGTCTACCGCAACAACGGCTGGGCGGACCTGTGCCGCGGTCCCCACGTCCGGTCCACCGGAGCGATCCCGGCGTTCAAGCTGATGCGCAGCGCGGGGGCCTACTGGCGCGGCGACGAGTCACGCCAGCAGCTCCAGCGCATCTACGGGACCGCCTGGGAGTCCGAGGAGGCCCTGAGCGCCTACCTGCACCGGCTGGAGGAGGCCGAGCGGCGCGACCACCGGCGGCTCGGGCTGGAGCTCGACCTGTTCCACTTCCCCCCGGAGGTGGGCAGCGGCCTGCCCGTCTTCCACCCCAAGGGCGGCCTGATCCGCAAGCTGATGGAGGACTACTCGCGGGCCGAGCACGAGGCCGCCGGCTACGCCTTCGTCTGGACCCCCCACCTGGCCAAGTCGACCCTGTTCGAGATCAGCGGCCATCTGCAGTGGTACGCCGAGGGCATGTTCCCGCCCATGGAGCTGGAGGGCGTGCAGTACTACCCGAAGCCGATGAACTGCCCGATGCACATCCTGATCTACCGGTCGCACGGGCGCTCCTACCGTGAGCTGCCGATGCGGCTGTTCGAGTTCGGGACCGTGTACCGCTTCGAGCGCTCCGGCGTCGTCCACGGGCTCGTCCGGGTGCGCGGCATCACCCAGGACGACGCGCACATCTTCTGCACCCGCGAGCAGCTCGGCGACGAGCTGGCCGGGCTGCTGGAGTTCGTGCTGCGCCTGCTGCGCACCTTCGGCCTGACCGAATTCGAGGCCGAGCTGGCCACCCGGCCGGAGAAGTTCCTCGGCGCCCGCGAGGAGTGGGAGCAGGCCGAGGCCGCCCTGCGTGAGGCGATCGAGGCGGCCGGCGTCCCCTACGTGGTCGCCGAGGGCGAGGCCGCCTTCTACGCGCCCAAGCTCGACGTGCACGTCCGCGACGCCATCGGCCGGCGCTGGCAGCTGTCCACCTTGCAGGTCGACTTCCAGCTGCCGCACCTGTTCGACCTGGAGTACACCGGGTCGGACAACCAGCGGCACCGGCCGTTCATGATCCATCGGGCCCTGTTCGGCTCGGTCGAGCGCTTCCTCGGCATCCTGCTCGAGCACTACGCGGGTGCCCTGCCACCCTGGCTTGCGCCCGTCCAGGTCCGCATCGTGCCGATCGCCGACCGCCACCTGCCGTACGCGACCGTGGTGGCCGCCCAGCTCAAGGCGGCCGGGCTGCGCGTCGAGGTCGATGACTCGGGCGGCCGCATGCAGGCCAAGGTGCGTGCCGCGCAGCTCGCCAAGGTGCCCTACGCGCTGGTGCTGGGGGACCGCGACGAGGCGGCCGAGGCGGTCAGCGCCCGCATCCTCGACGGGGCGGAGCGCCGCGGCATCCCGCTGGCCGACTTCATCGCCCACGCCGGCGCCGAGGTCGCTGCCAAGGCGACCGCCGCCACCCTGCCGCCCGAGCGCGGGACGCCCGACCCGGCGGAGGCGGGTGCCGGCATGGCACCGCCGGCACCGGAGCATCCCGCTTGACATCCTCCACCTGGAGGAGGTGGATTCCCTGAATCGCTCCAGAGACCTTCCTGCTTCGCCGGGAACCGCCCTGGCCCTGCTGGGCGTCGGGTCTTACGTCCCCACAGGCATCACATCCCGTGAGCCCCACGGTAGGTCCACTTGGTTGTCGCGGACTCAGGCAGCCTACCACGAGCGCTTCCTCCCCTACGCGAACGCAGGGGTCTCCGCGAAAGCAACGTGATGACCGGCGACCGTCTGTGGACGCCCTGGCGCATGACCTACATCCGGCGGGAGCCGGAGGGCGACCAGGGCTGCGTGTTCTGCAAGCTGGCCGGCGAGGGCGCTGACGCCGCCAACCACATCCTGGGTCGGAGCTCGCGCTGCTTCGCGATGCTGAACGCCTTCCCGTACAACCCCGGGCATCTCATGATCATGCCGTTGCGGCACGTGGGGGAGTACGCCGAGCTGACCGCTGAGGAGCTGGCCGAGATGATGGCCCTGGTCGGCACGGCCATCCGCGCGCTCGACGAGGCGGCCAGCCCCCACGGCTACAACCTTGGCATGAACCTCGGCCAGGTCGCCGGCGCCGGCATCGCCGACCATCTCCACCTGCACCTGGTGCCGCGCTGGGGCGGCGACACCAACTTCATGCCGATCGTCGGCCAGACCAAGGTCCTGCCCGAGCTGCTCGCGGAGACCTACGACAAGCTGCGGGTCCACTTCGCCGACCAGCGGTAGGCGACGCGACCCCGGCTGCCGACGAGCGGTTGGCGGCGCGACCCGGCTGCCGGAGAACGATCGCTCGCCGTCCATGGCCGCCATCCATGACGCCGACCACTGCGTCGGTCTGGGGTGCTTTGGGGCGTGTGCCTGCTGTGCGCCGGCGCTGGCGCACGATCCGCCGCGCGGCGCTATAGTTCGGCGTCCCCAATATTGGAGTCCCCCTTGCCGGTCCGTCGCTTGAGCGCTCACCGACCCGGCGCTCCCCCGAGCGCCCGCCACCGCCCGTCCGCTCGAACGATCGAGCAGGCGTTCGCCTGTCCGGTCCACCCGGCCGGTCGGGGGCGGTGAGCCATGCCCCGACAGGTCGTGCTGTGTTCGAGCGACGCCGCCCTGAGCGTGACGCTGCGGGTTGCGCTGGCCGCCGACGACCGGATCCTGCCGGCGGATCCCTCGGCCGACCGCCTGCCGTCGCTGGCGGGCGCGACCCACGTGGTCTTGGACGTGCCGTCAGCGGCGCGTACCAGCGCCTACCGGACCGTCCGGGCGCAGTTTTCCGGTCGGCTGATCGTGCTCGTGGCCGGCGCGGAGGCCGACGCCCCGCCACCGGACGGCAACTGCGTGCTGATCCGGCGGCCGTTCCAGCTCGACGAGCTGCACACGGCCCTCAACACCGCGCCTCGCCGCGGCGGCCGGCGCGGCCGCGGCCTTGACGGTGGGGCGGCCCCCGCCGCCAAGGCCTCCAACCGCCGGACCGTGCCGCCGGCCGCCCCACCCCCGCCGCCGGCCTCCCCGACGCCGGCCGCCCCGCCGCCGACGCCGGCCGCCCCGCTGCTGGCCGCCCCGCTGCCGCCGCGGCCGGCCGCCCGGCCTGCGGCGAACCCTGCCAGCCCGTCAGCTCCACCGCCGCGGCCGGCCGCCCCTCAGGCCGCGGACCCTGCCGGCCCCGTTTCCCCGGCGGCCGCGGATCCGCCCGGCCGGCCGGGTCCGCCGCCCGACCGGACCGGCAGCCCGCCCAGCCCACCCGACCCGCCGGGCGGCGGGGTGGAGGCGAGCGAGCCCGAGCCCGGGTCCGAGCCGTCGGAGCTCCGGCCGGTCCCCCCGACCGTCGAGCAGGAGGACTGGTTCTCCAACCCGCTGCTCAAGCCGGACGAGGCCACCCCGCCGAGCCTGCCCGGCGCTGAGGCGCCAGAGCCGGCCGACGTCACCGACAGGCCCAATGCCGACCTGGCGCTGGCGGTCACCCAGGAGCAGCCCGCCGTGGCCCCCCAGCCCGGGTTGGCCGCGCCGGAGCCCGCAGC
>JBIOYL010000332.1:0-3675 GCA_044870185.1 Actinomycetes bacterium
CGCAAGCGGGTGGCCCGCCTGCTGGTCCAGGCGGGCGTGGCCGGGCTGCGGATCAACCGGCGCCACCAGAGCACCTCCCGCGACCCCGAGGCGACCGCCGCGCCCGGACCTGGTGGGCCGGAACTTCACCGCCGAGCGGCCGGATGCGCGGTGGATGGGCGAGGTCAGCGAGCTGGCGACCGGTGAGGGGTGCTGGAGGTGTCGGCGCTGCTGGATGGCTGCTCGCGGGCCTGGGTGGGCTCCCTCGATGCGCGAGGACCGCACGGCTGCGCTGGTCACCGACGCGCTGGGGCTTGCCGCCAAATAACCTGGCCAGGTCGACGGCCGCTTACCTCGGTGTGCCGACGACGGAACGACCAAGCTGTTCGCCGGCAAGCCCTGGGCATGGCGGTGTCGCGACGCGGGCCTGCTGCTGGGCTGGTCCATCACTGAGCATCACAGGGCAGCCAGTCCGCCGCGCTGGCGTTGACCCGGCGGCTGGCCGAGGTCGGCGGCGTGGCCAGCATGGGCAGTGTGGGGGATGCGCTGGACAACACCGCCTGCGAGCGCTTGGTTGGGACCCTCAAGCTCGAGTTGCTGGCCGGTGGGCGGGTGTTTGCGACCCGAGCGGCGGCGCGCACGGCGGTGTTCGAGTGGCTCGAGTGCTGGTCAGGATATGCGGGTGATCTTGAGGGGTCGCTCGTACGGATGTGAGCCGGCGGTGGCCCCAGACTCCAAGGGGGCTGCCAATGCTAGATCTCTGCCTGATCCGCGCTGTTGACCGGGTATCGGTGCGGCTTGGGCACCCGCTGCTGGACGACTACCTGGCCCTGGTCGCCGCTCGTGCCAGGCCGAACACCGTGCTGGCGGTCGCCTATGACCTGAAGGTGTTCTTCAGGGTGGTCGCCAAGGACCCGGCCGAGGTCACCACCGCCGACGTGCTCGCGTTCATCAGCGACCAGCGGGCGCCGCGGCAGGGACCCGGGGTGGTGCGGCTGGCCGACGGGGAGGCGGGGCTGGCGGCCCGCACGATCAAGCGGCGGCTGGCGAGCGTGTCCGGGCTGTTTGCGTACCTGACTGTTCGTGGTGACGTGGGGGGCGACCCGGTGCCCCGCGGGTTGGCGATGCGCCGACCAGGCCAGCGCCCGGTCCGCGCGGTGCCGCTGATCCGCACCCCGCGCACCCTGCCACGGGTCCTGGAGCCACGCGAGGTCTCCGCGTTCCTGGCCGCACTGCGGACCCGGCGGGACCGGGCGATGGCCGAGGCGATGCTGCTTGGCGGGTTGCGCCGCTGCGAAGTGCTCGGCCTGCGCCTGGGCGACCTGCGGCCCGGCCAGCGCCGGGTGTTTGTCGCCGAGGGCAAGGGCGGCCATCAGCGGATCGTGCCGGTCTCCGAGCGGTTCTTCGCCTCCGTCGCCGACTACCTGGCCAGCGAGCGGCCACAGGCCGACACCGACCGGCTGTTTGTCGTGCTCAAAGGTCCCCGCCGGGGCGAGCCGCTGTCGGCCGCCGGACTGGACGAGATCGTCAGCGGCGCCCGCAAGCGCGCCGGGATCCGGCAGCTCACCTGCCACCAGCTGCGGCACACCTGCCTGACCCGGCTGCGGGAGGCCGGCATGGCGCTGGAGGCCCTGCAGGCCCAGGCCGGGCATCGCTCGATCGAGTCCACCAGGATCTACCTGCACCTGGCCAATGGCTGGCTGGCCCAGGAGTACCGGCGTGCGATCGAGCAGGTCGATGCCCAAGCGATCGGAGGCCAGTGATGCCAGCCCCAGCCCCGGCGCCGTCACCGACGCGTGCGGCCGACCTGGTCGGCCAGTATGGCCAGGCCCTACGCGACGCAGGGCTGCGGACCTGGAGGGCGGCCGGTGATGCCGCCAGGACGTTCTGCCGACGCCTTGACCTCGCCGGCGGCTGGGCGGCGATGCGCCCGCAGGAGCAGTTGGCCGCGGCCAAGGCGTACCTGGCTGCGCCGTTCGTCGCCTGGCTGATCGTCACCGGCCATCTGCCGGTGGATGCGCGCTTCCTGGTCAGCGCGGGGCTGCGGCTGGGCTCGGCGGCAGCCCGCTGGCAGCCGGCGGCGCATCTGCGGTTCGAGCAAGCCACCGGGCGGCTGGCCGCCAGCCCGACCGACACCAAGCTGCAGTGGCACATGCTGGCCATGCTCGCCGCCGCCACCGCCACCACCGTCGACCGCGTCGACACCGCCAGCTTTCTCGCCGGACGGCAGCTGCTCCTGGACGCCTACCGCCAGCGCGGACGGCCCGAGGCCGGGCGGGGCCCCGCCGCCGTGCTGCAGCGACTGCAGGCCACCCTGTCCACGACCAGGTGATCGACACCCTGGCCCGCCCGGGCCGAATCCCGGTGCGGGTGGCCGGCTGGGACGGGGTGGCCGGCCCCTACGCCCAGGCCGCCCACCGCTACCTCGACCAGGTCCAGCTGAGCCTGCGGCCGTCCACCGTGCGCGCTATCGAACGTGACCTGCGGCAGTTTGGCCACTGGCTCGCCGAGCGGCACCCCGAGGTCGCAAGCCTGGCCCAGCTCACCCGTGCCCACCTTGAGGCGTACAAGCAGCACTTGTCCGGCGCCGCCAGGCCTTCGGGGCCGCCGCTGGCCAAGCCCAGCATCAAGAACACGCTGATCAACCTGCGCTGCTTTTTCACCCGTATCACCGAGTGGGGCTACCCCGACACCCCGTCCCGGCCGCTGCTGTTCGACGCCGACCTGCCCATCCTCGACCGGCCCCTGCCACGCTTCCTCGACGATGCGGCTGCCACCAAGCTGCTGCGCGCCGCCCGGGCCGAGCCCGACCCGTTCACCCGCCTGGTCGTGGAGCTCCTGGCCCGTACCGGCATGCGCAAAGGCGAGCTGCTGGCGTTGACCGTCGACGCCGTGGTGCAGATCGGCTCGGCGTTCTGGCTGCGGATCCCGGTCGGCAAGCTCCACAACGACCGCTACATCCCCCTGCACCCTGACCTCAAGGCACGGCTGGACGAGTGGATCGCGCGCCGACCCGTCGGCCTGCGCTCGGACCGCATGTTCCTGCGCAGCGGCGGTCGGCCGATCCTGGCCCGCCACGTTGACCAGGCCCTGGCCAAGGTCGCCACGGCGGCCGGCATCGGCCACGTCACCCCACACCAGCTGCGCCATACCCTGGCCACCCAGGCGATCAACCGCGGCATGTCCCTGGACGCGATCGCCGCCCTGCTGGCCACAAGACGCTGGCCATGACCATGGTCTACGCCCGCATCGCCGACCGCACCGTGGCCGAGGAGTACTTCAAGGTCAGCGAGAAGGTCGAGGCGCTCTACGGCCAGCCCCCACAACTTCCTGCCGATGACGAGGGCCAGCAGATGCGGCGGCTGCGCGCTGAGATGCACCGCCGCATGCTCGGCAACGGCTACTGCGCCCGCCCGGTCGAGATGGACTGCCACTTCGAGTCCATCTGCGAGTCCTGCACCTTCTTCGTCACCACGATCGAGTTCCGCCCCACCCTGCAGGCCCAGCGCGACGACGCCCACCGCAAGGGCCAGCTCGGCCGGCAACGCATCTTCGACGGACTGCTACAGCGCCTCGACCAGCAAGGCGCTTGACAAGATCACCCGCATAAGTACAACCCACGCCGACGGCACTCCACCCTGCAGTACCTCGCGCCGCTCGAATACGAACAAGCGTTCTATTCAGATAACCAGTCTC
>JBIOYL010000333.1:0-4154 GCA_044870185.1 Actinomycetes bacterium
CCGTCGGGGGTCTCCCAGGCGCGGCTCTTGAGGCGGCCGATGACCAGCGCCCGGTCGCCCTTGGTCAGCGTTATGTAGGGCTTCTCTTCTGGTGTCCTTGACGTCCAGGTCGTTGGTGGCCGTGGGGCTGGTGTGCTAGATGGACACCACTGGTTGAGGTGTCCATGTCGAGCCGGGGGGGTCTAGGTGCCGTTTCGGGTGCAGCGGTTGCGGCTGCCGGACGACGGGTCGGTGTCGTTCACGGTCGTGGGAGGGGACGGCTTGCCGGTGGAGCCGGTGGAGCAGTTCCTGGCGCACCTCACGGTGGTGGGGCGTTCACCCAACACCGTTGAGGGCTACGCGCACGATCTGCGGGACTTCTTGGAGTGGCTTGCCCAGCACCGGCGGGACTTCCGCGATCTGGGGCTGGAGGAGATCGCGGGGTTCTTCAGCTGGTTGCGGCGACCCAAGCCGGCTCGAGCTCCGGGGGTGTTCATGCTGCCGAACACCCCGGCCGCGGTGGAGAACAGCACGCTGGCGCGCAAGCGAGCGGCCTTGGCGTCGTTCTACCGCTTCCACGCCCGCCATGACCCGAGCGTCCCGCCGTTGTTGGGGGAGCTGGCCGGTGCCCGGCCGACGGGACGGTATCTGCCGATGCTGGTCCACACTCGCCGGCAGCGGCCTGGGCCGGACGACTACAGCCCGATCCGGATCTTCACCCAGCGCAAGCTGCCCAAGACGCTGACCGACGCCGAGGTGCGGCGGCTCATGGACGCCTGTGCGCATCTGCGTGACCGGTTCCTGGTCGGGTTGCTGAACGAGTCGGGCTTGCGGGTGGGCGAGGCGCTAGGGCTGCGGCACGGCGACCTTGAGCTGCGCCGCGCCCAGGTGCGCGTGCTGCCACGTGAGGACAACGCCAACGGCGCCCGGGTCAAGGGCCTCAAGGGGCGGGTGGTGCCGGTGCCGCCCGCGCTGTTTGGCCTCTACGCCGACTACATGGAGCTCGAGTATGGCTTGCTGGACTGCGACTATGTGTTCGTCAACCTGTTCGGCGAGCCGCGTGGGGCGCCCATGACCCGGGCGAGTGTCGGTTCCTGGGTGCGGCGCCTGCGTGCCCGCACCGGGATCGGCCACTTCACCCCGCACGCGCTGCGGCATACCTATGCGACGCGGCTGCTGCGTGCTGGGGTCCCGATCGAGGTGGTGGCCGAGTTGTTGGGCCACGCCGGTGTCCAGACCACGGCCGAGATCTACAGCCACCTGGAGGTCGAGGATCATCGGCGGGTCCTGGTGGCGGCTGGGGTGTTCGGCCACCGGGCGGCTGCGCGGTGACCGCGCCGCTGCAGCGGCCGTCGGCGCGGCTGCTGGAACGACTGCTGCAGGTGGTGCGGCCGGAGTTCCGGGCCGAGGTCTTCTACCCACCCAAAGACAGCCCGGTGTTCTTCCAGGGCCCCTGCCGCATCCCCGCCTGCCAGGTCGCGATCAGCTATGGCGCCATCCGGCTGTGCCAGGGCCACTACCAGCGGTGGAAGCAGACGTCGACCAGGCCGGGCGGCGCCGACCTCCAGGCCTGGCTTGATGAGGAGGACCGGCGCACCCGCCAGCGCGGCATGGTGGCGGCCTGTGCGGTCCAGGACTGCAACCGGGCGGCCAAGTCGCATGGGTTGTGCCACCGTCATGCCGAGCGCTGGATGCACGGCGGCCGACCGCCCCTGGCGGCTTGGCTGGAGCAGACCGTCTATGTGCCGACGCCGACCGGGGAGCGCGCCTGCGGCTTCCCGGCCTGCACCCGCTGGACCGACGGCCCCGACATGGGGCTTTGCCGCGTCCACTACGAGCGCTGGCGGCTGGCGGGCCGCCCGGCGTTGCCCGGGTGGTTGGTGCAGCTTGCCCGCCGCCGGGATCCGCATGTGCGGCTGGGTCGCCTCGGCCGCCAGGTCCGGCTCGAGCTGCAGTTCGGGCTGCAGTGCCGCTACGACGAAGGCGTCAAGCTGACCGTGCCCAGGGTGGTGACCCGCGCGGTCGCCTGGACGGATCGGGCCGGGGTCACCAGCCTGCTGGACTGGGACGAGCAGCAGTGGCGCGACTTCACCAGCCCGCGAGGCCACAGCGTCGACATTGTCGCGATCCGGTTCCTGCTCGACACCCGCTTCCGGTTGGAGGCTCTGCTGATCGGGGACGATCCCTGGGCGGACCAATACCCACGCGACACCTGGGACCTGCACCACCTCGGCCTGGCCAACGAGGACGTCCGCTACCTGCGCTTTGGGGCCATCCCCCAGCCGTGGCTGCGGGAGCTGGTCAAGCGCTGGTGCCGCTGGCGGCTGAGCCGCGGCATCGTCCCGGCCACGGTCGCCATGGACTGCAAGGCTTGCTGCTCGTTCGCCCGCCACCTGGACCGCGCGGCGGGCCCGACCGCAGGACCCCAGCAGCTGACCCGCGCCCGTATCGAGTCCTGGCTTGCCGCCCTGCAGGCCGAACGTCCCGATCCCAGCAGCCGCCGTCACTACATCCACACCCTCGGCGGCTTCCTCAAGGACGTCCACCGGCACAGCTGGGAGCCAGCCCTGCCGGCAGGCGCGTTCGTCTATGACGACGCGCCGGCCCCCCAGCCCTCCACGCCCCGCTGGATCCCCGAGCGGCTGGTGCGGCAGCTGGAGGACCCGGCCAACCTCGCCCTGTTCCCCTCCGCCGAGGGCCGGCTGCTGCTCGAGATCCTCATGGCCTGCGGGCTGCGGCTCAAAGACGCCCGGCACCTGCGGTTGGACTGTGTCGTGCGCGACAACGCTGGCGCGCCGTATCTGGCCTGGCTCAACCACAAGCTGCACGGCCGGATGGCGTTCTTCCCGCTCGGCGAGGCGCTCGTGGGGGCCATCGACCAGCAGCGGCAACGGGTCCTGGAGCGCTTCCCCGACGGCTGCCCGTGGCTGTTTCCTGCCCGCCAGGCCAACCTCGATGGCCGCCGACCAACCTCCGACCGGCGCTTCCGCGACCAGCTGGCCCTCTGGCTGCAGCGCATCCGGCTGGTCGACGAGCACGGCCGGCCCGCCCGGGTGACCTGCCACCAGTTCCGCCACACCCTGGGCACCCGGCTGATCAACGCCAACGTCCCCCAGCACGTCGTGCAGCAACTGCTGGACCACATGTCGCCGCAGATGACCGCCGTCTATGCTCGGCTGCACAACGACACCGTCCGCAAGCACTGGGAGCAGGCCGTCAAGGTCAACGCCGACGGCCAGCCCGTGGACCTGCCCGCCGGCCACCCCCTGGCCGACGCGGCCTGGATGCGCCTGAGCATGGTGCGGGCCAAGGTGAGCTTGCCCAACGGCTACTGCGGCGCGCCGGTCCAGACCGACTGCGAGTTCGCCAACCCCTGCCTGGACTGCCGCTTCTTCATCACCACCGGTGACTTCCTGGACCAGCACCGCCGACAGCGCCAGGAGACCGCCAAGCTCATCGCCGACGCCGAGCAGGCTGGTCTCCGCCGCATCGCCGAGAAGAACACCCGCACCCTGGGCAAGCTGGACCAGCTCATCCACGTGCTGGAACGCGCAGGACCCGAGCAGATCGTCGCGGGCGGCACGGCGGAGGACCTGGATGCCACGGGCTGACAACACCCGCTTCCTGGTCGAGGCGTCCCATCAGCGCAGCCAGCACACCCGCCAGCTCGCCGAGCAGACGATCACGGCGGCCGGCCAGCGCGGACAACGCCCCACCGTTGCCGGGATCGCCCGGACGGCGGGGGTCTCGCGCTCCTGGCTCTACACCCAGGGCGACCTCATCCAGGCCATCAACCAGCTCCAACAGCGCCGGCCAGCGACCACCCGGACCGGGCCGCACCCCGCCAGCGTCGAGTCCCTGCAACGCCGACTCGACATGGCCGTGGCTCGCAACAAGCAGCTCCGACAGCAGGTCGCCGACCTCACCCGACGGTTGGAGGCCGCCCACGGCCAACTCCGACGACTCAACGCCGCAACCGGCAACCACGGCCACTGAGGACACCCCGGCCTGTTGCACCGTCCTGTCCGTCGCGGACATGTCCACATCGCATCCGCCGTGGCCAACAGACCTCGACAAGCGCCCGGCCTCCATAACCAGCGAGGAGCGGTGGTGATCGGCCGGCGCCAAAGGTCCCACCGTTTCCGTGCCCGACGGCCCATGACCGCCCCTCCGTC
>JBIOYL010000334.1:0-3483 GCA_044870185.1 Actinomycetes bacterium
GCGAACCTTCCCCCTGCCCGCCGGCCGCGCGCCCGGTGTTCCCGAGGGGAGGGAACACACGTTCGAAGCCGATGGACGTATGCTGCCTCGAACACTCGTTCGATGTCAAGCGCCGATCGCACGCACCTCGTCGCCGGTCGAACTGGTGTTTGCCGCCTGCGCCCGACCCTGGTACAGTCCAGCTCGTGCAGGGCCACGCTCGCCTGCCACACCGGGTTGCCGACGATCTAGGGAGGTACGGCGGTGGTCGAGGAACAGCTCACCCCCAGACAGCGGCGCATCCTCGACGTGATCCGGGATGCGGTCCACCAGCACGGCTACCCGCCGTCCATCCGGGAGATCGGGGAGGCCGTCGGCCTGACCTCCACCTCCAGCGTGCACTCCCAGCTCGAGTCGCTGGAGCGCAAGGGGTTCATCCGGCGGGATCCGACCAAGCCGCGGGCCATCGAGGTGCACGACAGCCCGCTGCCGGCCGTGCCGCGGCCGCTGCCGGCCTATGTGCCCCTGCTCGGCCAGATCGCGGCCGGCCTGCCGATCCTGGCCGAGGAGAACTACGAGGAGCTGCTGCCGCTGCCCAGGGAGATCGTCGGGCAGGGCGAGGTCTTCATGCTCCGGGTCAAGGGCGACTCGATGATCGAGGCGGGGATCTTCGACGGCGACTACGTGATCGTCCGCCACCAGGACGTCGCCGAGGACGGCGAGATGGTCGCCGCCCAGGTCCCCGGGGCCGACGGGGAGGAGGCGACGGTCAAGTACCTGTCGCGCAGCGGCGGCCGCGTGCGCCTGCTGCCCGCCAACCCGGACTTCGAACCGATCGACGGCGACCAGGCCCGGGTCATCGGCAAGGTGGTCGCCATCCTGCGCCGCCTTTGAGTGCTTCGCACCCTCGGGGGCGGCGTCGGCGTCGCTGAGCCCCCACCTGCCGTGACCGACCCTCCGTGCGCCAGTCGCCCGGTCAGGTCGGCCGTCCGGGCAGCGGGGCGGCGGCCGTCCCCACAGGCGGCCCACCGGCGGCGGGCGCCCCGTACGCCGTCGGGGTCGTGTAGCGCTCGAGGGACGCCACCAGGGCGGCGGGGGCACGCACCGCCAGGCGGGTGCCGTCCATGGTGTGCTGCATCGACAGCACCTCGCCCTCGCGATAGGCGCGGTCGAGCAGGTCGCCGCGATCAAACGGCAGCAGCACCTCGAGCTGGACGTCCGGGTGGGGCAGGCGGACGGCGATGGCGGCCAGCAGCTCGCCGACGCCCTCCCCGGTCGCGGCCGAGACGAGCGGCACGCCGGGGAACTGGCGGGTCAGCCGCTGCCGGGCGACCTCGTCGATCAGGTCGGCCTTGTTCAGCACGAGCAGCTCGGGCACCTGGCCGGCGCCGACCTCCTCCAGCACGGCCCGCACGGCCCGCACCTGCCCGGCCGGGTCCGGCTGGGACACGTCCACGAGGTGGACGACCAGGTCGGCCCGGGCCACCTCCTCCAGTGTGGACTTGAACGCCTCGACCAGGTCGTGGGGCAGCTTGGCGATGAAGCCGACGGTGTCGGTCAGGGTGGCCGCCCGCCCGTCAGGCAGCTCCAGCCGTCGGGTGGTCGGGTCGAGGGTCGAGAACAGCTTGTCCTCGACCAGCACTCCCGCCCCGGACAGGCGGTTCAGCAGCGTCGACTTGCCGGCGTTGGTGTAGCCGGCCAGCGCCACCGCCGGGACGCCGGCCCGCTCGCGGCCGCGGCGCTTGACGTCGCGGGTGCGGGCCAGGCCGGTCAGGTCGCGGCGCAGCCTGGTGATGCGCCGGCGGATGCGCCGCCGGTCGACCTCCATCTTGGTCTCGCCCGGCCCCCGGCCCGGCCCCCTGGTGCCGATGCCGCCGCCGGCGCGGGTCAGGCTCTCCCCCCAGCCGCGCAGGCGGGGCAGCAGGTAGCTGAGCTGGGCGAGCTCGACCTGCGCCTTGCCCTCCCGGCTGGTCGCGTGCTGGGCGAAGATGTCCAGGATGAGCGCGGTGCGGTCGATGACCTTGGCGTCGACCAGCTCCTCGAGCCGGCGGAGCTGCCCGGGGGACAGCTCGTCGTCCATGATCACCGTGTCGGCGCCGAGCCCCTTGACGGCCGCGGCCAGCTCGCGGGCCTTGCCCTTGCCGACGAAGGTGCCCGCGTCGGGGCGCTCGCGCCGCTGGAGCAGGGCGCCCGCGACCTCGGCCCCGGCCGTGCCGGCCAGGCGGCGCAGCTCCTCCAGGGACCGCTCGGCCGCCTCGGTCGCCCCGCCCAGCGCCACGCCGACCAGCACGACCCGTTCGAGCCGGAGCTTGCGCAGCTCGACCAGCCGGATCTCCTCGTCCCGGCGTGCTTGGGCGGTCGCCGACGTTGCCATGGCCTCCACGGTAGCGGCTCGGCCCCGGCCCGTCGCCCGAGTTTCGCGTTGCACAGCACTCACGTCGGCTTCAACGCCGCGCCGCCGCGGCCTGTTCCACCTGCCGCGCGGCAGGTGCCGGGCCGGTCAGCGGCCGACCAGCGCGGTGCGGACACGCGCGCAGCCCTCCTCCAGGCGGGCGTCGGGGATGGTGAGCGACAGCCGCACGTAGCCTTCGCCGCTCGGCCCGTAGCCGCTGCCGGGCGCCACGACCACGCCGGCCTGGTCGAGCAGCCGGGCGGTGAAGGCCACGCTGGACTCCCCCGGCGGCGTCGGCAGCCACACGTACAGGGCGCCCTTGGGCGCGTCGACCTTCCAGCCGGCGTCCCAGAACACCTCCATGATCCGGTCACGCCGGCGCTGGTAGGTGGCGACCAGCCCGGGCAGGTGGCCCATGCCGCCGAGCAGGGCGGCCACGCCGGCGCGCTGCACCGCGTTGAAGATGCCCGAGTCGATGTTGGTCTTGACCCGTCCGAGCGCCTCGATCGCCGTCGGGTTGCCGGCCACCCAGCCGATGCGCCAGCCGGCCATGTTGCACGTCTTCGACAGCGACCCGAACTCGACGGCGACGCGCTTGGCCGCGGGCACCTGCAGCACCGAGGGGGCGACGAAGCCGTCGTAGGTGATCTCCGAGTAGGCGTTGTCGTGGGCGAGCAGCAGGTCGTGGTCGGCGGCGAAGCGCACGGCGTCCTCGAACTGCTCGAGGGTGGCCACGGCGGCCGTGGGGTTGGACGGGTAGTTGAGCCACAGCAGCCTGGCCCGGTCGGCCACGGCGCCGTCCACCCGGGCGAAGTTCGGGAACCAGCCCTCGTCGGCGCCGAGCGGCAGGTGGACCGGCTGGCCGCCGGCCAGGATGGTGGCCACCTCGTACACCGGGTAGGCGGGCTCGGCCACCAGCACTGGGTCGCCCGGGTCCACGAACGCCCAGGGCAGGTGGGCGATGCCCTCCTTCGAGCCGATCAGCGGCAGCACCTCGGTGGCGGGGTCGAGCCGGACGCCGAAGCGGCGCAGGTAGAAGCCGGCGACCGCCTCGCGGAAGGCGGGCAGGCCGAAGTAGCTCGGATACCGGTGGGTGGCGGGGTCGTGGGCGG
>JBIOYL010000335.1:0-8347 GCA_044870185.1 Actinomycetes bacterium
ACCCCCTGGGGGGTGCCCCGGTCACCCAGGCAGGGGCCGGGATCAGGCGCGGCGGGTCGCGCTGCCGGCCAGCCAGGCCGACCAGGACATGTTCCAGTCCGCCACGCCGAACGAGCCGGTCGGCTTCTTGGGCGAGCCGACCACGGTGACGACGTCGCCGCGCCGGGCCAGGCCGAAGAACCAGGTCGCGTCGGCCGTGCTCAGGTTCACGCAGCCGTGGGAGACGTTGGCGCGCCCCTGGGCGCCGACCGACCAGGGCGCGGCATGGACGAACTCGCCGCTGTTGGAGATGCGCACCGACCAGAAGACGTGCTCGTAGTAGCCGTCGGGGGAGTCGCGGGGGATGCCGACGGTGGCCGAGTCCATCAGCTTGTCCTGGGTCTTCTCGATCACGAAGTGGACGCCGTTGGTCGTCGGGTAGGCGTCCCGGCCGGTGCTCACCGGCAGGACGCGCAGCACCTTGCCGTTGGAGGTCACCGTCATGTGGTGGGTGTTGACGTCGACGGTGCTGACGTGGGCGTCCCCGACCGTGAAGCGCACCCGGTAGCGCGTGAGCCCCCAGGTGCCGCGGCCGGCGTGCACGCCGGCCAGGTCGGCGGTGAGCCGTACCCGCTCGCCGCGCGGCCAGAAGCCCCTGGGCCGGTAGTGCACCTCGGTCGAGCCGAACCAGTGCCACGCCCCGCTGACCGGCTTGGACACGGTCACGTGCAGGCGCCGCTCGACGGCCGCCCGGTCGCCGACCGGGTAGGTGAACCAGATGCCGATCGGCAGGCCGACCCCGACGGTCTCGCCGTCGAGCGGCATGATGCGGGCGCCCAGCACATGCCGGGGGGTGAGCGTGGTGAAGGCGGCGGTGCGGCGCGCCGTGCCGCCGGCGTCATCGGCCAGGTCGACGTCCACGCGGTAGCGGGCGCCCGGTGCGAGCACCGGCGACGTGCTCGTCCAGGTGCGTCCGCCGGGGCCGAGCACGCCGGCGAGCCGGGCGGTGCCCGGCGCCCGCACGGTGACGGCGCGGATCCGCCCGGCGCTGGCCGCGACCCGCACGACGGCGTCCAGGGCGACACCGCGGGCGCCGCTGGCCGGCGTCACCGCCAGCCGGATGGCGTCGACCGGCCGGGTGGTCGCGGACGGCCGGCGCCCCGCGCCCGCCGTCGCCGGGCCGGCCGGGGACGGCCCGGCCCGGCCGGCCGGGCCGGAGCGGGTGACGGCCAGGACGGCGACGGCGGTGGCGGCCACGAGCGCCACGCCGACCGCCATGAGCACCCCCGGCCACGGTCGCTGCGGGCGCGAGCGCAGCCGCTTGTGCCATGCGCCACGTGCTGGCTGGTCCATATGGGCATGGTAGCCGCCCGGCCGGCCACTCGGCGTGGCAGCACGGCCGCTCAGCCGGCCGCCGGGGCGCCCTCGGCGAAGTCCCAGGAGCCACCGTCGGCGAACGCCCGCAGGATGCGCCGGCTGACGACCATGCGGTGCACCTCGTCGGGGCCGTCGTAGATGCGTGCCGCCCGCGCCTCCCGGTACATGCGGGCCAGCGGCGTGGCGTCGGTCAGGCCGAGCGCGCCGTGCACCTGGATGGCCCGGTCGATCACGTCGTGGAGCACCCCGGCGGCGTGGAACTTGATCAGGCTGATCGCCACCCGGGCCTCGTCGCTGGCGTCGATGCGGGCCGCCGCGTCCAAGGTGAGCAGCCGGCAGGCCTGGATCCCGGCCGCCGAGTCGGCGATCCAGTTCTGCACCGTCTGCTTGTCGGCCAGCGGACCGCCGAACGCCTGCCGGCGCAGCGCGTAGGCGCACAGCAGCTCGAAGGCCCGCTGCATCTGGCCGAGCCAGCGCATGACGTGGTGGATCCGGCCCGGCCCGAGGCGCTGCTGGGCGATGCGGAAGCCGTCGCCCGGCCGGCCGATGGTGTTGGCCACCGGCACCCGCACGCCGGTGTAGCGCACCTCGCAGTGGCTGCTCCAGCCCCGGCCGCGGTGGCCCATGGTCGGAACGGCCCGGACGATCTCGACCCCGGGCAGATCGGCCGGGACGATGAGCTGGCTGGCCCGCCGGTGCGGGGCGGCGTCGGGGTCGGTGACGGCCATCACGATCCCGAAGGCGGCGCCCTCGGCGCCGGTCGAGAACCACTTGTGCCCGTCGAGCACCCAGTCGTCGCCGTCGCGCACCGCCCGGGTGCGCAGCAAGGTCGGGTCCGAGCCGGCGACCTCCGGCTCGGTCATCGAGAAGAACGAGCGCAGCTCGCCGGCCACCAGCGGCCGCAGCCAGCGCGCTTTCTGTTCGGGCGTGCCGAACAGGTGCAGGATCTCGGCGTTGCCGCTGTCGGGGGCCTGGCAGCCGAAGACCAGCGGCGCCCACAGGCTGCGCCCGATGATCTCGTTCAGGTAGGCGTAGGGCAGGAAGCCACGCCCGGTCCCGCCCGCCTCGGGCCCGATGAACGGCGCCCACATGCCGGCCGCCTTGACCTTGCCCTGCAGGTGCTTGACCAGCGCCTCGGCGTCGGCGTCCTCCCGCTCCAAGGTGGCCTCGCTGGGCAGGACGTGGGCGTCCATGAAGGCACGCACCCGCGCCCGCTGCTCCCGGTCCTCGGCCGTCATCCCGAGCTCGACCATCGCCTGCCTCCTCGCGGGCCGCCTGCCGGTTCTGCTAAACCTTACAGTGCAAGCGGCGGACCGCCGTCGGGGGCAAGACCGCCGTCGGGAGCAAGGAAGTGGCCACGGAGCTGCGCACAGTAGACCTCGACGGGCCGGTCTGGTATGCCGACTACGGCGGCACCGGCCCGGTGATCGTGTGTGTCCACGGGCTCGGCGGGTCCAGCGCGAACTGGCTGGCCGTCGGCCCGGCCCTGGCCACGCGCGCCCGCGTGCTGGCCCCGGACCTGGCCGGTCACGGCCGCACGCCGCTGGCCGGGCGCTCGGCCGGCGTGCAGGCGGGCGTCGAGCTCGTCGGGCGGTTCATCGACCAGGTGGCCGACGCGCCGGCCATCCTGCTGGGCAACTCGATGGGCGCGCTCGTGGCGCTGCGCGTGGCGGCCAGCCATCCCGAGCGGGTGGCCGGCCTGATCCTGGTCGACCCGGCGGTGCCCCGGCCGCGCGGGGTGCGCCTGGACCGGCTGGTAGTCGCCGTGTTCGCCGCCTACGCGATCCGGGGGCTCGGCGAGCGCATGCTCGCCGCCCGCCGCAGCCGCTTCGGGCCCGAGGCGCTGGTCCGCCAGACGCTCGAGGTGTGCTGCGCCCGCCCGGACCGGATCCCGCCCGAGGTGGTCGACGCCCACATCGAGCTGGTGCGTGAGCGCATGGACATGCCGTGGGCGGACGCCGCCTTCCTCCAGGCGGCCCGGTCGATGCTGCGCATCCTGGTGCGCCCGGCGGCGTACGCGCGCACCGTCACGGCCGTGCGCGCACCCACGCTGCTCTTGCAGGGCAGCGCCGACCGGCTCGTGCCGCTCGGCTCGACCGCGCACGTCGCCTTCTCCCGCCCCGACTGGAGCTTCCGGGTCCTGGCCGGCGTCGGCCACGTCCCCCAGCTCGAGGCCCCCGACCGGGTCGTCGAGCTGATCGCGCAGTGGCTGGACGGGCCCGGCGCGGCCGCGGCCGCCGCGGCGACCCCACGCACGGGGACGGTGGCCGCAGCGACGCCGAACACGGGGGCAGGCCCGCTGTGGGCGGCGGGCGCCGCGCGTGACGATGATGCTCCGCGTCCAGGCACGCCCGGGCGGCGCGAGTCGCGAGGAGGGGCACCGTGGATCGTCTGAGCCCGCTGGACGCGTTCTTCCTGCACATCGAGGACGACGTCAACCACATGCACATCGGCTCGGTGTCGATCTTCGAGGGGCCGCCGCCCTCGGAGGCCGACTTCTCCGCCATGGTGGCCGGCAAGCTGCCGCTCGTGCCCCGCTACCGCCAGCGCGTCCGGTACGTGCCGTTCGACCTTGGCCGGCCGGTCTGGACCGACGACACCCACTTCAACCTCGGCTATCACCTGCGCCACACCGCCCTGCCCCCACCGGGCGGCGGCGCGCAGCTCCACAACCTGGTCGGGCGGCTCATGTCCCAGCAGCTCGACCGGGCCAAGCCGCTGTGGGAGCTGTGGCTGGTGGAGGGCCTGGAGGAGGGCCACTGGGCGCTGGTGTCGAAGGTCCACCACTGCCTGGTCGACGGCATCGCCGGGACCGACCTGCTCACGGTCGTCCTGGACGACAGCCCCGAGCCGTCGGGTCCGGTGCCCGACACCTGGCGTCCGGCGCCCGAGCCGTCGGGTCTGCGCCTGGCCGGCGAGGCGGCCATCGACTACCTGGTCAGCCCCTACGAGCAGTGGCGGGCGGCGCGGGCGGCGGCCAGCGTGCCGCTGCAGGTCGTGCGGCTCGCGCTCGACACCGTGCGCGGCCTGGCCACCCTCCGGGGGGTCGTGCGTCCCGCACCCGCCTCCTTCCTGGTCGGCCCGATCGGGCCGCACCGGCGCTGGGCGTGGGCCCGGGCCACATTGGAGGACGTGCGCACGGTGCGGGCCGGGCTGGGCGGGACGGTCAACGACGTCGTGCTGGCCGCCGTCACCCGCGGCTTCCGGGACCTCATGCTCGTCCATGGCGAGCCGGTCGAGGGCCGGGTGGTGCGCACCCTGGTGCCCGTCTCGGTCCGCCGGGCCGATGAGCGGGGCAGCTACAACAACCGCGTGTCGGGCATGCTCGCCGAGCTGCCGGTCGGGATCGAAGATCCGGCCGAGCGCCTGGCCTGGATCCGCGCCCAGCTGCAGGGGCTCAAGGAGTCCAGGCAGGCGGTGGCGGCCGACACGCTGACCTCGCTGTCCGGCTTCGCGCCGCCGCTGCTGCTCGCGCTGGGAACCCGGCTGGCCACCCGGGCCGTGCGCGGCTTCGGGCGGACGCCGCTGCACACGGTCACGACCAACGTGCCCGGACCCCAGCATCCCTTGTATGCGCTCGGGCGCCGGCTGGTCGAGTCCTGCCCGTACGTGCCGATCATGAGCCCCATGCGGGTCGGGGTGGCGGCCTTTTCCTATGACGGCCGGCTCACCTTCGGGGTCACCGCCGACTACGACACCGTGCCGGACGTCGACGTGCTGTGCCGCGGGATCGAGAGCGGCCTGGCCGAGCTGGTCAAGGTGACCGAGTCGCCCACGGCCGTGCCGGTGCGCACGAGCGCCAGGCGCTCGGCGGCGGGCCGGCCGCGCCGCCGGCCGCCCCGCCGGCCCTGACCGTGCAGACCCCGTGGCGGGCGCCCGGCCCTGACCGGCGCGTACCTAGGCCAGGCCCGCTTGACCCCGTCAGGCGGCGGTGAGGGAGGCGAGGCGCTGCTTGCAGTCGGGCCGCTCGAGCCGGCGGAGCGTCGACTCGTAGGCACGCTGCACCACCGTCCGGCCCCGGTAGGTGGTCATGGAGTTCAAGCCCATCGCGTCGAGGTCTGCTGCGGTGGGCTGGAAGGCGACGACCGCCGTGCCCTGCCGGCGGACCCGGCGCGCCTCCTCGCTCAGCCGCAGCCGGAACGAGACCCTGGCCGGGAGGTCGACGGCCGCTCGCCATACCCCCTTGGCCACCGACATGGGCGAGGACACGACGACGAGGTCCAGGCCGAGCCCGGCCAGCACGTCGAGGTTGGTGGGGGAGTGGACGCCGCCGTCGACGTAGCGCACGCCGTCGACCGTGACCGGGGCGAACCAGGCGGGGATGGCACAGGAGGCGGCCACGGCCGTGCCGACGTCGGTTCTGGGCGACCCCGGCCGGCCGAACACCACCCGCCGGCCGTCGCTCAGCCGCACCGCGCACAGCCAGAGCGCCTGCTCCGGCCAGGCCGGGCCGAGCAGCCAGCGGAAGCGGACGGCGAACGGCTCCAGTGACACCCGGCCCTCGGGGAGGGCGGCCGCGGTCAAGGTGCCGACGCGGGTGCCCCAGGGCCGCACGACGCTGCGGAGCACGAGCGAGGGGGCGGCCATGCCGAGCGTGCGGGTGCGGGGCGCGAGCATGGCGCCGGACGGGCCCAGATGGCGCAGCAGCCGGGCACCCTCGGGCGACAGCGGGTCGCCGGAGGCTCGGGCGGCCACGTCGGTGGCGCTGAACCCGCCCCGCAGCAGCGCGCCCACGTCGGCGCCGGCCGAGGTCCCGACGAGCACCTCGGCCGAGCGTGGGTCCCATCCGGTGGCCTCGTGGAGCGCCTGCAGCACACCGGCATGGAACGAGTGGCCGACCAGCCCGCCAGCCCCCAGTACCAGACCGATCCGGCCCACTGCTGCCTCCCGCCGCGGGCTCCCACGCCCCGGGCGACCCTGCCCGGGGCGCCGCGAGCGTGCGGCTGTTGGCGCGTTGCCTCGCAGCGGCAAGCGGGCACCGGCGGCACCACCAGTCTACCTCGCAGCGGTCGGTCCCATGCTCCACGGCGCGCGGGACGGCCCGGCCGCGGGGCGGGCCTCAGCGCCCGGGCCAGCGCCGAGGTAAGCGCCGAGGTAAGCGCCGGGCGTCGGCACCGTGGCGTCAGCGCCGCGGCGTCGACGGCGCCGTGGCGCCGGCCGGCTGGCGGCGGACCATGCCGATATAGACGAGCATCGGGGCGGCCAGCAGGACGACGGCGAGCAGCACCAGGCCGAGCTGCGCGGTGCCAAGGCCCAGGAGCTTGAGCCCGGAGGCGAGCAGCACCAGGCCGAGCGCCGGTCGGATGACGGCGTCGGGGGCCCGCGAGGAGATCCGGGCGCCGACGTAGACGCCCGGGACGCTGCCGGCGAGCAGGGAGGCGGTGAGGTCGAGCCGGAAGTCGCCGAACAGCAGATGCCCCAGCGCGGCGGAGGCCACCAGCGGGATCGCTTGGACCAGGTCGGTGCCGACCAGCTCGGCCGAGCTCAGCATCGGGTACAGCAACAGGAGCAGCACGATCATCAGCGAGCCGGAGCCGACCGAGGTCATGCCGACCACCAGGCCGCCGACCACGCCCACCAGGATGGTGGGGGCCACCTTGACGCGGAAGGGTCCGCGCTCGGCCGGCCGGTCGCCGGCCTGGCCCGGCGTGCCGGCGGCCCGGCGGGCCCCAAGCAGCCCCTTGCCGGCGATCGACCCGGCCGCGAGCAGCAGCGCGGCGCCGAGCGCGAGCTTGATCCGGCTCTGCACCTCGGCGCCGTTGCCGAGCTGGCGCAGCACCAGCACGCCGGCGAACGCCGACGGCACCGAGCCGACCACGAGCCACCTGACCAGGGTGGTGTGCACGGTCCCGCGGCGCAGGTGCACGCCGCCGCCGACCGGTTTCATGATCACGGCAGCGACCAGGTCGCTGGACACCGCGGCCAGCGGCTGGACCCTGAACAGCAGCACCAGGATGGGGGTCATGAGCGCCCCGCCGCCCATCCCGGTCAGGCCGACCGTGAAGCCGACCACGAGCCCGGCCAGCGCGATGGCGGGGTCGATCTGCACGAGCGCGACCTCCCCTCGACCGCCGGCGGACTACAGCTTGTCGACCGGGATACTAGACAACGCGGCTGGGAGCTGCCATCGGCCATCCTGCGGATGCTCGCCGCACGCTGCGCGTGCGCAGGCTCCACAGCCCCCGGCGGCGCCGCGAGGTGCAGGTGGGCCCTCGGCTCCTCTATGGTGTCGGCTGCTGTTGTGCGCAGGAAGGTGCTGCCAAAGGAAAGAGAGGAGCCGTCTGAGCGGGCAGCCGTCCGGTCGCCCCGCCGACCCGCTCGCCGCCTGGCGTTGCCAGCTCGCGGCGTGGGCGATCCCAGCCGAGATCCTGGCCGCCGCCCCGGAGTCGCCGTGGGGCTTCCCGGTCGGGCTGTTTGCGGCCAGGGCGTCGGCGGCGCTGGACGCCGAGCCGACCCCCTCGACCGGTCAGGCGCTGGCCTGGCTGCCGCCGGGCGGCAGCGTGCTCGACGTCGGCGCGGGCGCCGGTGCCGCCAGCCTGCCGCTGGCCCGCCGGGCCGGCCGGATCGACGCGGTCGACAGCTCGGCCGCCATGCTGGCGGCGTTCCGGGCCGCGGCCGCGGCGGCCGGCGTGCCGGCCCGAACCGTGCTCGGTGCCTGGCCCGAGGTGGCCGGGCGGGTCGAGCCAGCCGACCTGGTCGTCTGCCATCACGTGCTCTACAACGTCCCCGACCTGGCCCCGTTCGCGCAGGCGCTGACCGGCCACGCCCGCCGCCGGGTGGTGGTCGAGCTGACCGCCACCCATCCGCTCGCCGACCTCGCCCCGTTGTGGCGTCACTTCCACGGGCTGGAGCGGCCGCAGGGCCCGACGGCCGACGACGCCGTCGCCGCCCTGCGCGCGCTCGGCCTGGCCGTCGACCGGCAGGACTGGCAGACCGACCCGGCCCCCGGCTTCGAACGCTGGCAGGACGTCGTCGCCTTCACCCGCCGCCG
>JBIOYL010000336.1:0-2189 GCA_044870185.1 Actinomycetes bacterium
AATTCGTGGCCGAGGAGGTGCGCCGCCTGCTCGCCGGGATCGGCCTGCGCTCGCTCGACGAGGCGATCGGCCGGGTCGAGCAGCGGCGCCAGGTCGAGCGCGTCGGCCCGGGGGCTGCCGGTGCGCCGCTGGCGCAGCAGGTCGACCCGGCCGATCGCCTCGTCGAGCGAGCGCAGGCCGATCCCGGCGAGCAGGCGGCGCACCTCCTCGGCCACGAATTCCAGGTAGCGGACGACCATGTCGGGCGTGCCGGAGAACTTGGCCCGCAGGTCCGGGCGCTGGGTGGCGATCCCGACCGGGCAGTTGTCCTGATGGCAGGTGCGGACCATCAGGCACCCCTCGGCGAGCAGCACGGCCGTGCCGAAGCCGTACTCGTCCGCGCCGAGCAGGGCGGCCAGCAGCACGTCCCGGCCGGTCTTGAGGCCGCCGTCGACCCGCACCCGCACCCGCGAGCGCAGGCCGTTGGCGCGCAGCGCCTGCTGGGTCTCGGCCAGCCCCAGCTCCCACGGCCCGCCGGCGTGCTTGATCGACGACAGCGGGCTCGCGCCGGTGCCGCCGTCGGCGCCCGACACCGACACCACGTCGGCCAGCGACTTGACCACCCCGGCGGCGACCGTGCCCACGCCGGCCTCGGCGACCAGCTTGACGCTCACCTCGGCGTCGGGGTTGACCTGCTTCAGGTCGAACACGAGCTGGGCCAGGTCCTCGATCGAGTAGATGTCGTGGTGGGGCGGCGGGGAGATCAGGGCCACGCCCGGCTGGGTGTGGCGCAGCCGGGCGATCTCGGCCGTGGCCTTGTGGCCGGGCAGCTGGCCGCCCTCCCCCGGCTTGGAGCCCTGGGCGATCTTGATCTGCAGCTCGGTCGCGCTGGCCAGGTAGGCGGGGGTGACGCCGAAGCGGCCGGAGGCGACCTGCTTGATGGCCGAGTTGCGCTCGCTGCCGAAGCGGCCGGGGTCCTCGCCGCCCTCCCCGGAGTTGGCCCGCCCGCCGATCCGGTTCAACGCCACCGACAGGGTCTCGTGGGCCTCGGCGGACAGCGCCCCGTGGCTCATGGCCGCGGTCGAGAAGCGGCGCAGGATGTCGGCGGCCGGGGTGACCTCGTCGAGCGGGACGGGCGGGCCGGCCGGGACGAGCTCCAGCAGGTCGCGCAGGGCGGCCGGGGGCCGCTCGGCGACCAGCTTGGCGAAGTGCTCGTAGCGTTCGTAGCCGCCGCCCTTGACCGCCTGCTGGAGCAGGTGGGCGCCGCGCTTGGAGCCCTTCATCTCGGCCCCGTCGTCGCGCACCAACCAGTGCAGGGCCTGCATAACCTCCGGGTTGGTGGCGTGGTACTCGGCCCGCGGGCGGTACTTGAACCAGCCCGGGTGGTCGAGCCGGACGGCCTGGGCGGTGGCCGCCGCGTGCCGGGCGAGCACGTCGGCGCCGAGCTCGGCGAACCCGACCCCGCCGATCGGGGAGGAGGTGCCGGCGAAGCAGGTGTCGACCACCTCGGCGCCGAGCCCGACCGCCTCGAAGATCTGGGCGCCCCGGTAGGAGTCGAGCGTCGAGATGCCCATCTTGGCCATGATCTTGAACACGCCCTCCTCGAGCGCGTGCAGGTAGCGCTCCTGGGCGGCCACCGCGGCGCCCTCCTGGCCGCCCGCCTCCACGCCCAGCGCCGCGGCCGTGGCCAGCGCCAGGCGGGGGCAGATGACGCCGGCGCCGTAGCCGAGCAGCGCGGCGGCCAGGTGCGAGTAGACCGGCTCCCCGGTGTCCACCGCGACGCTGGCCAGCGTGGCCAGTCCCGCGCGCACGAGGTGGTGCTGGACCGCCCCGGCCGCCAGCAGCGCGGGCACCGGCGCCCGGCCGGCTCCCGCAGCCTCGTCGCTCAGGATCACCAGCCCGGCGCCGGCCCGGACGGCCGCCTCGGCCTCGCCGCCGAGCCGCCGGCAGGCTGCCCGGAGCCCGGCCGGGCCCTCGTCCACCGGCCAGGTGGCATCCAGCACGCGGGCGCCGAAGGCGAGCGGCTCGGCGGGTGGACCGGCCTGTCCCGCCTCGTCGCGGGGCAGGCCGGTCGCCTGCAGGAGCCGCTCGACGCCGTCGGGAGTGAGCAGGAAGGTCTCCAGCTCGACCAGGCGGGCCGCCTCGGGCAGCTCGGAAAGCAGCGCGGCGCGCGGGCCCAGCAGGGTGCGCTTGGACAGCACGTGGCGCTC
>JBIOYL010000337.1:0-25457 GCA_044870185.1 Actinomycetes bacterium
GCGCCAGCCTCAATCACCGGACCGGCTCCGGCACAGTGCGCCCAGACGGGTGCGCCTGCCCGGCGCCCGGGGGCGGGGCCGGCAGGCTCAGCCGCTTCAGGGCGAGCGCGTTGACGGCGACGATGAAGCTGGACCCGGACATCGACAGGGCGGCGATCTCGGGGCGCAGGACCAGCCCGAAGGCGGGCTCGAACACGCCAGCGGCGATCGGCAGGGCGATCGCGTTGTAGCCGACCGCCCAGCCGAGGTTCTGGCGCATCTTGCGCAGCGTGCCCCGGCCGATGCGCAGCGCAATCGGGACGTCCAGCGGGTCGGAGCGCATCAACACCACGTCGGCGGTCTCGATCGCCACGTCGGTGCCGGCCCCGATGGCGATGCCGAGGTCGGCCTGGGCCAGCGCCGGCGCGTCGTTGACCCCGTCGCCGACCATGGCCACCTTCCGCCCGCTGCGCTGCAGCTCGGCCACCTTGGCGGCCTTGTCGCCGGGCAGCACCTCGGCGATGACGGTGTCGATGCCGAGCTCGGCGGCGATGCGGGTGGCGGTAGCCCGGTTGTCGCCGGTCAGCATCACCACCTGGACACCCAGCTCGTGCAGGGCGTCGATCGCCTGCTTGGCGGTCGGCCGGGGCGCGTCGGCGATGGCGACCAGCCCGGCCGCCCGGCCGTCGACGGCCGCCACCACCACCGTCCGGCCTCCGGCGGCGAGCTCCTCGCGACGGGCGGCCATGGCGCCAAGATCGACCCGCTCGCGCTCCATGAGCCGCTGGTTGCCAACCGCGACCTGCCGGCCGTCGACGCTGGCCAGGGCGCCGTGCCCGGGCACGTTCCGGAATCCGTCAGCCGCCGCCGCAGGCAGCCCGTCGTCGTCGGCGCGGCGCACGATCGCCTCGGCCAGCGGATGCTCGGAGGAGCGCTCCACCGCCGCGACCAGCCGCAGCAGCTCGGCCTGGTCGACCCCATCCGCGGTGACCACGTCGGTGACCTCCGGCTCGCCCTTGGTCAGCGTGCCGGTCTTGTCCAGCACCACCGTGTCGATGCGGGCTGAGGTCTCCAGCGCGACGGCGTTCTTGAACAGCACCCCGCGCTTGGCGCCCAGCCCGGTGCCGACCATGATCGCGGTCGGGGTCGCCAGGCCGAGCGCGTCCGGGCAGGTGATCACCACCACCGTGATGGCGAACAGGATCGCGGTGCTGAACGGCCGGCCGACCAGCAGCCAGGCCACCAGGGTCAGCGCGCCGCCGACCAGGGCGACCAGCACCAGCCAGAAGGCGGCCCGGTCGGCCAGCCGCTGCCCTGGGGCCTTGGAGTTCTGTGCCTCCTGCACCAGCCTGACGATCTGGGCCAGCGCCGTGTCGGCGCCGACCTTGGTGGCCCGCACGCGCAGCGTGCCGTTCTTGTTGATGGTGGCGCCGATCACCGGCGACCCGGGTTCCTTGTGGACCGGCAGGCTCTCGCCGGTCACCACCGACTCGTCGACCTCGCTGTCGCCGTCCTCGACCACCCCGTCCACGGCGATCTTGGCCCCGGGGCGCACCAGCAGCAGGTCACCGACCACCACCTCGGCGGTGGGCAGCTCGACCGGCTCGCCGTCGCGCAGCACCAGCGCCTTGGGCGGGGCGAGGTCCAGCAGGCTGCGGATGGCGTCGTTGGCGCCGCCGCGGGCGCGCATCTCGAACCAGTGGCCCAGCAGCACGAACGCGGCCAGCACGGTGGCCGCCTCGTAGAACACGTCGCCGCCGCCGGTCAGGGTGATGAACACCGAGTACAGCCAGCCGGCGCCGACCGCGACCGCGACCAGCACCATCATGTCCAGGGTGCGGGCCCGCAGCGCCCGCACCGCGCCGTCGAAGAAGATCCAGCAGGAGTAGAAGATCACCGGCAGGCTGAGCAGCAGCGACCAGACGTCGTCGCGCAGCCCGAACGGTGCGGCCACCGTGAAGCCGAGCACGTCGCGGCCGATCGGGGACCACAAGAGGATCGGGATGGAGAAGATCGCGGCGACCAGGAAGCGGTTGCGCATGTCGGCGACCATGGCGTCCATCGACATCGCCCCGTGGCCGCCGTGGCCCATGACCTCCTGCGGCGCCCGCACCGCCGCCTCGGGGGCCGTGGCGTGGACGGCATGCTCGGCGTGCGCGGGCGGGGCGGGCGCTGTGGCCACGGCGACGTGACCGTCGTGCCCGGCGGCGGGGTCGGGCTCCAGCAGCGGGTCGCAGATGTGCTCGGGCACCGACTGGCCGGCGCAGTGGTAGCCACACTCGGTCACCCAGCGGCGCAGGTCGGCCAGTGAGGTCACGCGGGGGTCGTAGGTCACGGTCGCGGTCTGGGCGACCGGGTTCGCCTCGACCCGCTGCACGCCTGGGCGGCGGCCGAGCACCGCCTCCACCACCGCCTTCTCGCTTGCCCAGTTGAGGCCGCGGACGTCCAGCACGGCCGTGCTGCGCTCCTTGGGCTTGGGCTCCATGGCGCTCCCTCCTCCCCGCCGGCAGGTCGTCGCGTACGCCGGCCTGGCCCAGCCGCTGGCTGAGCGTCCGGCCTGCTCGACCTCCGCCATAGGTCCGACGTGGTGTCGTAGCCAGGTCGCCACCGTACACCCGACCGGGTGCACCCAACCGGGCTGTGGGCAAGCGATCTACCCTCTTACGGCCGCGTCGTGGGCGTCGACGGCTTGCGTGCGGCCAGCCGCTCCACGATGCCGAGCTTGTAGCGCTCGCGCCGCTCGATCTCAAACCCTGCTGCCTGTAACTGCAGCAGGGGGCGGCGCCGCAGGTGCTCTTCGCCGAGTGGCCTGGTGACCAGCTCCAGCAGCCACTGGATGGCCCGCACCCACCGGGGCGAGCCGACCACGTGGTCCAGGAGCAGCAACCGGCCGCCGGGGCGCAGCACCCGCCGCATCTCGGCGATGGCGCGTCGCTCGTCGGGGATGGCGCACAGCGACAAGGTACAGACCACGGTGTCGAACGAGGCATCCGGCAGGTCGAGCGCCTGCGCGTCGCCGAGGCGTAGATCGATCTCACGGCCGAGCTCCTGGGCACGGCGCCTGGCGAGTTCCAGCATGGCGGGGCTGAACTCGATCCCGGTCAGGCGGATGCTCTGCGGGTAGAAGGGGAGGTTGCGGCCGGTGCCGATGGCGACCTCGAGGACGTCGCCGCTGGCTTGGGAGCAGACCCAGGCGCGGCCGTCGCCGAACAGCACCCGCTCGAAGAAGGCCATCTGTCGGTCGTAGGAGGGGGCGTGCTTGTCCCAGTAACGGCGCAGCCGCTCCGTCCGCTTGGCGCTGACTTGCCTCGGTACGGGGCTCACCGGCGCACTCCGGCGAAGAAGGCTACCCGCTCGGAGCGTCGACCGCTCGCGCAGGATCCGGTCATGTCGCCTCCCAGGGTTCCACGGAGCTGCGCTCCTCCACGTGATCGGCCGGCGCAGGCCGCGGCAGGGCGGCGCCCACGGCGATGCTGACTGCAATGGCTATAAGCGGCGAATAGGGCATGCTGGCTGCGTGCAAGGCGCCGTCCAGCAGCCCGGCGAGGACGCCGATCGCCACGGCCGGCCGACCCCTCGGCATGAGCTCAGGATCGGCCAGAACGATCGACGCGACGACGAACAGGCCGAGCGAGGCAGCCGGGATCTCGACCGCTTCGACGCTGGTGGCGCCCACCGCGACGCGAAGCGCCTGGACCGCCAGGTGCGCGGCGAAGAAGCCGACCACGGCGGGCAGGCGACCCGTCCACCAGGCCGCCGCGGCGAGCGTGGTGGCGGCAACCAGCACGACCAGGGTCGCGGTGGCGTCGCCGGGGTGGCTGACATGCAGGATCTCCATGCGTGCGTTCAGCGGCGGCAGGGCCAGGACGGCCAACGCCGCCCAGGCCGCCGGGGCGAACCTCACCGGGGCCCACCGGCGGGCCAGCGGCCGCAGCAGGCCGGCCACCAACCCGCCCAGGAGATATGGGACCGGCCCGGCGGCGCGGAGCAGGAGCGCCACGACCGCCCCGTCGGTAACCACCGCGGCCACCCGAGGCCGTCTACGGGGGCCGCCCAGTGCGGCGCCGGCCAGCGCGCCGAGCACGGCCGCCGCCACCTGCAGCGCCGTCGGGCCGAGGCCGAAGATCGGCCGGGCGCCGACCGCCAGCGCGACCGCGGTGCCGCCGACCACCACGTCGGCTGGTATGGGCTGCGGCAAGCGCCAGCCGGTAGCCGCCGCGACCGCAAGCAGGGCGCCGGTGACCTCCAGCGCCTTGGTCACCAACCCCAAGGAGTCGACGGGCTCCCGCCCACCCGCCAGCGGCAGCGACCAGAGCCGCGCGGCCGCATACACGGCGACCAGCCCACCGGTCACGGCCACGGCGAGCACGGCGGTCCGCCGGGCGGCGGGATCGCGCCACAGCCATACGGCCACCACGAGCTCGAGCACGCCGGCGGCGGCGAAGACGACACCGGCGGCGGCGCTCTCGGCAGTGTGCTGGCCGATGAGAGCCAGATGCACCGTGCCGGCCACAGCCAACGCGACCGCGCCAGCGGTCCCCCGTGGGTTGGGGTGCCCGCCGCGGCGCATGGCCAGCGCCCAGACACCGACGAACAGCAAGCCAAGGAGTGGCCCGAGCCGCAGTGCCTGGGCGGCGCTGCCGTGGCCGGCGACCTGCGCCACGTGGGCGAGGATCACCTATGGCGACCGGTCGTCGCTGGGGTGCTGCCGTTCGGCCTGGAGGTGCTGGACCTGCTCGCGCAGCTCGATAAGCTCCTGTCGCATCGCGGCCTCCCTTGCCGAGGCCTGTTGCCCGGTCGGGGAGGCGTCGCTGGGGCCATGGTGGGTGCCTCGGGTCATCAGCCACATGCACAGCGCCATGCCGCCAGCGCATGCGGCCAGCGGCAGCAGGGCAAGTACGCGGTCCATTCGGGCTCCTTCCGCCGTCTCTTACGTTGTGTAGTATAGTTCGGCGGTCGCGGTCGGAGGACCCGCGACCGGTGACCTGCGATGGACAAGGACCGGCGTTGCGATGACCAACAGGAAGGCCCGCACCCGCGCACCAGGAACCAGGCGTCCGCCCGCACGGCCGGGTCGGCCGCGGGGCCGGACGCGCTGGCTGCTTGCGGCGGCCGCCGTCGCCGCCGCGGGGCTCGGCGTCGTGGCCCTGTTGTTGAGCGACCGCTCGCTGGAGCAGACAACGGGTGGCGGCGGGGTGCGCGCCGAGGGGACCCTGGCCCCACCGGTGGTCCTGCCCGCCACCAGCGGTCGGACGGTCGACCTTGCCAGCTTCCGTGGCAAGCGCAACGTCCTGCTCTACTTCTACGAGCACGCCGGGTGAAGCCCGTGTGAGGCGCAGCTGGTCGAGCTGCAGCGGGCCAGGGCACGGTTCGAGGCCGAGGGCACCGAGGTGTTCGCCGCGTCGGTGCAAGACCTTGCGACCTCCCGGGAGATGGCCGAGCGGCTCGGCGTCGACGTTCCCATCCTGGCCGACACCTCGACCCAGGTAGCCAGGTCGTTTGGCATCTACGACCTGCCCGGCAGCATGGGACCGTTCTCGACCCACTCGTTCTGGCTCATCGACCGCAGTGGCCAGATCCGCTTCCGCCAGGTGTCGCTCGAGATGCACGTGCCCTTCGACCGGGTCGAACACGCCGTCGCTCGATCCCGGCCGTGACGGCGGCCACATCACCCGGACCGGGCAGCCGTCCACGACCACGCCGGCCAGCGACACGGGGCCGCCGGCGCGGCCGTTTGGGATGCGTGCTGGCGCGGCGCTCAGCGTGGTGGGCGGATCGTCACCGGAACCCGGTAGGCGCTGTAGTCGCGGTCCATGAAGTGGCCGGGGGCGTCCATCCGCTCGTGCAGGATCCGACTGGCGGGGTCGACCCACAGCTTGTGGTAGGCGCCGTTGGCCGGGTCGACGAAGGCCAGCAGCCTGGCAGGCTGCCCGTGCCAGGTACTCGGGCCGAAGTCGGCCACGTTGGCCTCCCGGTCGCTCCAGTTGCGGGCGGGGAAGGCGATCGTCACGCCGGCGGTGCGCTCGTGCTTCCAGGGCCCCGTGCCCTCACGGGTGTAGCGGTCCTCACCAATCCAGACCGTGTCGGCCGTCTCGGAGCCCGTGTCGAGGTGCCAGCGGGCCCGATCGGGCGCCTCGAGCGTGTAGTCGGTGCGGTAGACGGCGCCGAGTCCGCTGGAGAGGACCTCGTGGATGCGGTAGGAGCCGGCGGCGGCGAGGGTCCGGTCGGCCGCGCGCAGCCGTGCCGCCCCCGAGCCGGGCAGCGGGAGCGGCACGTCGAACCGGGCCGTGCCTGCGGGCAGGGTCGCCAGCACGGTGGTGAACCCGCGGGGTGGCGCGGCCAGGAACGCCTCCAGGCAGCCATCCCCGCAGCGCTGCAGCGGCGCGGTGAGCGTCCGCCCGCCGGGTCCGGCCAGCCGCAGGCGGGGGACGACGGCGGCAGGGCTGCCGATGCCACCCCGAACCCGCACGACCAGGGCGGACCCGGCCGCGAACGCGGCGAGCCCGACCAGCGCGCCCCCCGCCCGTCCGCCGAGGGCCAGCGCGTCGGCCGGGTCGGGTGGCGGCTGGCCGGCGGTCATCGCCCCCGCCGCGATCCCGAAGGCGACCGCGAGCTCAGGGGTGGCACCGGGCACCGCCACCCCGACCTGCCAGCGGCCAGGGACCGCGAACGCGCCGGTGGCCCGATAGGTGGCCGGGGCGACCCGGCTGGCCTGGAGCGGGACGGGTGCGCTGCGGCCGGCGCTGTCGCTCAGCACCAGCCCGATGCGGGCCAGGCCGTCGAGCGGTCGCCCCCGCCGGTCGCGCACGTGAACGGAGAGGGTGTTCGGCCCGACCGTGCCGGGCTCCAACGCCAGGTCGAGCCGGAGCGGCCCAGCCACCAGCTGCCGGCCTTGGGGGCCGCCAGGAACGCGCACCGCGGCGCGAGCGTCGGCCACCTCGGCGGCCGGCACGGTGTTGCCGAGCAGCGCGGCCACCAGCACCACGGCCAGCGCCCCGCCCGCCTCGACCCCGAGCAGGCGCCGCAGGCTCGGCGGCGACGCGTCGCCGCTCGTCCGCGGCACCAGCCAGAAGCGCGCGGCCGCCCCCAGGCCCACCACGGCCAGCACGACGGCGCCCTTGACGACCAGGACCCGGCCGTAGTCGGTGCCGGTCAGGGCGGCCCTGTTGGGAACCTCGGCGAGCGCCTGCCAGATCCCGGTGACCGCGATCACCATGACCGCCCGCAGGGCGAGCACCGAGAAGCGGCGCACGGCCGCCATGCTGGTCCGCCGCCCGGTGGCCGCGAGCGCGACCAGGCCCCCGACCCAGACCGCGACCGCGAGCAGGTGCGCCGTCTCCAACGTCACAAACAGCCAGCGCGGCCGCAGCCCGGTCGCGTGGGCGCCAGCCACCAGCATGGCGACCGCCGCGACGGCGAGCACCAGAGCCAGGACACCGGGCCGGCGGCCGCGGGCGGCACCACGGCGGACGGCGACGACCGTCCCGCCGACCGCCAGCAGCTCCAGCGCAGCACGCCAGGCGGCATCGGGGGAGGCGGCCAGGAACGACCGCACCGCCCCAGGGGAAAGACCCCGCAGCAGGGTGCCGCCGGCCGCCGTGCCCGCGGCGGCGCCCACCTCCAGCGCCACCCCGACGGCACCCACGCCCGCCGCCACCAGGACGAGGCGGAGGTAGGGCGGCTCGTCCCGGGCGATCGGGCCAGGCCGTCGCCACACGGTGAGCGCCGCGATCACCACGCCGGCGAGCACCAGCACCCCGCCCGCTGCCACCCACCGGCCCGTGACCAGGCCGGGTGGTGGCAGCTGCGGCGCCGCGCCCGAGGCGGTCGGCACCGCCACGTCGGCGCCGACCGCGAAGGCGAACGTGCCGGCCTCGACGTGGCCGTCGTCGACCGACACGATTCGCCAGCTCGTCGTGTAGGCGCCCGCGGCGAGGTGGGGCAGCGCGGCGGCCAGGACGTTGGCATGCCCGGGCGGGCGCTGCGCCGGGCCCAGCCGCACCTCGCCTCGCGGCCCGCGCAGGAACAGCCCGGCCCCGAGCGGCCGCACCGGTTCGGAGAAGACGACCCGGACCTCGGTCGGCGCGCTGGTCAGGCGCGCGCCAGCGTCAGGGTTGGTGGCCACGACCAGCGCATGGGCGGCGGCCGGCGGGGCGGCCAGGAGCCACCCGGTGGCAAGCAAGCCCACCACGCCGACCAGCAGCGGCCGGCACCCGCAGGGTCGTGCTGGCACTGCTCCTCCGTCCCAGTCGCCGATGGCGGCGCTGCACGTCCGCCACGACCACCCGATTATCTCTTACATAGCGTAGGAAACAACGGCCGGCCGCGGCGGCGCACCTGGCTGGCCGTGCTCATCCGAGTGGGCAGACCGGCGTGCCGGCGACCCGGACCAGCGGGCCGGCCAAGGCGAGCAGCTGCCAGGCGAGGGGCGCGGCCACCACCACCACGGCGGCCAGCAAGGCGCCCGCCCCGCCCGGAGCGGCCGGTGCGAGCAGACGGCCGATCCGCTCGGCGGCATCCGGCCCACCGGCGCCCAACCGGCCGCTGGCGGCAAGGTGGTTGCCAGCCGAGCCAGCGCCGCGGCGACGACCGCCGGTCCCTGGCTGCGCGCGGCGGCGTCGTCGGCGGCCAGCTCGATCAGCCTGCCCACCGCGATCCGGGCGGCCCTGGCCGCCGGCAGCCACGGAAACCCTGCCCGCAGCGCTTCGGCCGCCAGCACCAGGCCATGGTGGTGGCCTGCCTGGTGGGCGCGCTCGTGGGCGAGGACGGCGGCGAGCTGCGGCCGGTCCAGGCGGGCCATGGCGGCCGTGGTCACCACCACCGGGCCTGGTCGGCCGGCCAGGCACCAGGCCAGCGGCGCGGGATGGTCGAGCACGGTGACGTCGGGCAGTCCGGGCTGGCGGCGGCCGGCCAGATCGAGCAGCGCGCGATGCTCGCGGGTGACCCGCCGGGCGTGGCTGCCGGCCCGCCAGCCGCCGAACGCGACACCGCCCACGGCGACGGCCACGAGCGCCAGCCCAAGCAGCGCGCCCGGCGCGCCGCCCGGCGCGTCCAGTGCGCGGCGAAGCGCCATCACGCAGGTCCGCAGCAGGGCCGCCACATCGACCCCGAGCTCGCCGGCCGGCACCAGCAGCAGCAACCCTGCAAGCAGCAGCGAGCCCACCGCACCGGCCGCCGCGGCCAGCCACAGCCAGGCCACCAGCCGCGGCCAGCGCTCCAGCCGGCCAAGAGATCCCAGCAGCAGCGGGGCGCCCGCGCCAAGCACGATCCCGGACAGCGCGACGGCCGCCAGGGAGGTCATCCCGCGCCCTCCTCACCACGGGACGGACGGCCACGACCCTGCTCGAGGGCGGCCCGGAGCCGCTCGGCGTCGGCGGGTGGGAGCTGCTCGATGAAGCGGAGCAGCACCGCCGCATGGTCGTCGGCGTCGCCCAGCACCCTTGCCATGAGCACCGCGAGAAAGGCCTCCTGGGATTGGCGGGCCCGATAGGTATGCGCCCGGCCGCTCGGCTCCTTGACCAGCAGCCCCTTGCGGGCCAGCCGGTCCATGACCGTGAGCACCGTGGTGTAGGCCACCGAGCGGGTCTGCGTCAGCTCGTCGACCACCTGCCGGCCCGTCACCGGGCCGTCCTTGGCCCAGACGACCCGCATGACGGCCTGCTCCAGCTCGCCGAAGCCTCGTCGGATCACGGGCTCCGCCCTCCCACCGGTCGATGCCGCCCGGCCGCATCATCGCGCAGCCGGTGCGTGCGCGCATGCGCCTGACGGTCGGCCTCGCTGACCGGGATCCGCTGACCTGGCCCGGGACAGGGTCGTATGACACGGCGTAGTATACCTCCTACATCATGTCGGACTCAGAGCGGCGCGTCCTCCAGGACGCCTCCGAGCCACCGGCCGCTGCCTCCAACGGCGCCCGGCGCCTGGTCCCGCGCCTTGTGCTTGTGGCGTTGCTCGTCGCCGCTGCGGCGGCGGGCGTGCGGGCCATCGCCTCGCGGGTGCACCAGGGCGGGGCGAGCAGCTTCAGCGTCGCCAACCAGCAGGCAACCGACAGCCAGGTCCGCCACCGGGTCGTCGAGTTCGACGGGAGCCTGCTCGCCGACGGCCGGGCCTGGTCGTCGACCTCGGCCCACGGCTCGATCCTGGTCGTCAACTACTGGGCCTCCTGGTGCGGGCCGTGCCGGGCCGAACAGCCGAGCCTGACCGCCGTAGCCCGCGCCTACGGTGCGAACGGCGTGCGGTTCCTCGGCATCAATTTCCGGGACAGCCAGGCCGCCGCAAGGACCTACACGCAGGAGTTCAAGGTCCCCTACCCGTCATTGTTCGACCCCGCGGCGCTGACCGCGGCCAAGCTGCAGCCGTTCGCTTTGCCGACGACGTTCATCCTCGACCGCGACGGGATGATCGCCTACCAGCTCACCGGCAAGACCACCGTGCCGATCCTGTCCGCCCGGCTCGACGCGCTGCTGGCCCGTGGGGGCCGGTGGGCCGGGTGAGCGCCTTGTTCGTGGTCGCCGCCGCCTTCCTGGCCGGCCTGGTCAGCTTCTCGTCGCCCTGCTGCCTGCCGCTGCTTCCCGGCTACGTCGCCTACGTCAGCGGGACGGCGAGCGCACCGCAACTCCGGCGGACGATGGTGGCGGCCGGGCTGTTCACCCTGGGGTTCGGTGCCACGTTCACCGCGCTCGGGGCGAGCGCGTCCTGGCTCGGCGCCGCCCTGCTGGGCAACCGGTTCCTGCTGGTCCGGGCCGCCGGGGTGGTGGTCGCCGGGATGGGCCTGGCCACCCTGCTCGGGGCCGGCGTGCCCGGGCTTGCCCGGGAGCGGCGGCTGGTTGCACTGCACCGCCTGCCCAGGGGGCCGGCGTTCGCCGTGCCGCTTGGGGCGGCGTTCGCGCTCGGCTGGACCCCCTGCATCGGCCCGGTGCTGGCCGGGTTGCTGGCCGCGGCGGCCGCGAGCCAGACCGCCGCCGTCGGCGCGAGCCTGCTCGCCGTCTACGCGGCCGGCCTCGCCCTGCCGTTCCTGCTGCTTGCCTGGACCGTAGCCCATGGCCGGGCGAGCGGCGGCTGGCTTCGGCGCCACCACCGCGCCCTCACCCGCACTGGGGGAGCCCTGCTGGTGGCCATGGGGCTCGCCATGATCGCCGGCTGGTGGACGCAACTGTTCGCGCCGCTGCTGCGGCTGTTCGCCCGGGCCGGCTGGCCCCCCATCTAGCGGGGGGCTGAGACTCCCCTCGGCTGCTCGACCTTCCGGGAGGCCGTTTAGCCGGAGGTCGAGGCGGCGTCACGTCCCTGGCCCGCCCGCTCCAGTCGGCGGGTGCTGCCGCTGCTGGTCACGGCTCGGCGCGGTGGGCGTGGCGACGGACGACTGGCGGCGACGATAGGCGCGCCGGCGGCCGCCCGGCCATCGGGGCCCACCCTGGGTTCGGCCTGTGGCCGCTACGGACCGGCTCCGAGCGGTGGATTCGGCTTCGGCCTCGGGCGAGCTACGAGGTCAGGTGGAAGCGCGCCTTCCCGCCGGTCTTCACCGTGAACCCCCCGACGGTCGTCCCCTCGACGACCCCGGGTGGGGCGTTGATGGCCGAAGTCACCCTCATCGCAATCCCCGGATGGGGAGCTTCCCCGTTGGGGAAGTGGGTCACCACCAGCCACAGCACGCCGCCCTGCCGGCCGGGGCTCGGCCCACCGAAGCCGGTGAAGCCGGTGAGCCCGCTCGCCTGCCAGGTCCCCCGCTCATGCACCGTCCCGTCGGCGTTGACGTGGGTGAACGAGCCGCTCGCCACGATCGTTCCCGCCGCGGGCTCGAAGGTCCCAGACCCGGTCACCCGGATGGTGTCCCCCGCGTGTGGGCCGGACGGGGCCAGGGCGGTGTTCGGCCCCATCAGGGTGAACGTGTAGGTCGTCGAACCGGCGGCAGCCGGTACTGCCAACGCGAGCGACAGCAGGGCCATCCCCAGGGTGGTCAGGACCGCAAGTCGCCGAGGGCTCATTGTCGGCTCACCCCGCTTCCGGCCGGAGCCAGCCCGGGCACGGTTCCGACGGGCCCGGTGCTGGAGCCGGGGGACGGCGGACGCGCTGCGCCCGGCCAAGCTCGCGACCTCCATCTTATGACACGGCGTCGTAGACTACACCACGACGCCGTTCTACACGAGCGCCGAAGCGGTCGGCCCTGCCGGAGCATCCCCGGCCGTGCCCCGCGCTTCCGCGACGAGGGCGGCCCGGGGCGGCCGCCGTGCACGGCCATCTTGGCTTGAGGAGAGCTTGAGCATCACAGGGCTGGAGGCTTGACCTGATGGTCGTACCGTGTCCGTGTCGGTGAACGACAAGGAACGACAAGGAGTCGAAGATGATGTATTGGGGCAGTTCGTGGAGCTGGTGGGGCTGGCTGCTGATGACCTTCTCGATGATCGCGTTCTGGGGCCTGGTGATCTGGGCGGTCGTGGCGCTGTTCCGCCGCTCGGACCGGGAGCGCCCTGAGGTGGCCGACCCCGCGCGGATCCTTGCCGAGCGCTTCGCCCGCGGCGAGATCGACGAGGACGAGTACACGCGCCGGCGGCAGCTCCTGCGGGCAAGCCGATGAGCCCGCTGCGCCGGCCGAACCTGCGCCTGGTGGTGGCGGGGACGCTGGCCGCGGTCGTGCTGGGCGTCGGGTCGACCGTCGCGCTGGCCGCCGCCACGGGTGCCTTCCGCAGCCGGTCGCCCATCGGGGCAGGCTGCATCCCACCCAGGCTGGCCGGCGTGGTCGTCGACGTGACCCTGGCCGACATGGGCGCAGGCATGATGGGTGGCCCGATGATGGGCGGCGCGTGGCGGGGCACCTCGCGCGTGTTCGTCAGCCCGGGCGTGGTCCCCGCGGGAATGGTGTCGCTGCGGGTGGTCAACAGCGGCATGCGCACCCATGAGCTGGTCGTGCTGCCCCTGCCGGCCGGGCAGGCTGCCGGGGCGCGGCCGGTCGGCGCCGACGGCCGGGTCGATGAGACCGGCAGCCTCGGCGAGGCGTCCCGCAGCTGCGGCGCGGGGGCCGGGGACGGCATCAGCGCCGGCGCGACCGGCTGGGTCACCTTGACCCTCAGGCCTGGCCGCTACGAGCTGGTGTGCAACCTGCCCGGCCACTACGCGGCCGGCATGCACGCCGAGCTCGATGTCCGCTGAGGGGCCTCCTGTGGGCCCTGGTCACGGTGACGAGGCCATGCCCCGGCAGCCGCCGTCACAGGCTCTGCTCTGGCGCCCACCAGCGGCACTCGATCTCGACGGGAAGGAACAGACGTTGCGGGCCCGCATCCTGTTCCAGACGGTGGTCGGCCATGACTTCGCCGACGTGCCGGCCGGTCGCGGCATCGAGCTGGGCACGGTCGACTGATGTGGTGCGGTGACCCATGCCCATGCGCTCAGCGCGAGGCAAAGGCCAACGGTGCCCAGGGTGGGTAGCAACGAGCCAGCCTGGGCGCAACGGCGCAGCCCCTCGTCAGGCTGGGCGAGCGGGCCGGGATCGAACGTGGCCGAGCCGCTGTCTTGGCCAGCGCTGCGCGGCTTGAGCAGCTCGTGCAGCTGGGCGGTCTGGGCGACAAGCGCGGCATCAGGCACAGCGTGCCTATCCACAAGAGGGTGATCAGGTCCGGCAGCGCTGGCCGCCGCCCGCCTCGACCATGCCTTCGGAGGCCACCAGTGAGCGATCTCGCGCCCCTGCTGCAAGGGTTCTTCACCGACAAGCTGCTGCGCCAACGCTCACCCTGGCCACAGAGGTGGCCGAGACCCACGGCCACCAGCCCTACCGGGTCGACCAGCACACCGTCGGGCTGCGCAACGGCCCGTTTCAGACCCTGGCGCGCCGAGCCCCAGAGGTCGTCTGCGCGATCAACCGGTCGCTGCTGGAGGGCTGCGCGCGGGCTTGGCGACCGACGCGTCCAGGCGGTCTTCAGGCCCCCGACCCGGCGCCTGCTGGGTCGAGCTCCGCGCGTCCACGCCAACCCCCCGACGGCCAGTCGGGTGGGTGAACTCGAGGTTCACTCCGGTCCGTGCCCGTGCAGCACGACCTGTGGGAGGCGCTCAACCGGCCGCCAGGGGGAAGGTCCGCCGCCTTGGTGTCGTTGGGCGGCGGCGACGTCGACCAGGCCTGGCGCGCCACCGAGGTCGGCGCCAGCGTGGTCCAGGTCGGCTACAACCGCCTGGACCGCACCGCCGAGCAGGGCGTCTTCCAGGCCTGTCTGGACCAGGACCTCGGGGTGGTTGCCCGGGAGCCCCTGGCCAATGGCTACTTGAGCGGCAAGTATCGGCCGGCGCCTGGGTCACCGCCGGCGACGACTGGCGCTCCCGGGCACGACCCGGTCGAGGTCCAGCGCAAGCTGGAGCTGGTGGACCAGACCCGGCGGACCGAGCTGCCCGAGGGGGTGGCGATGGCGGCGTGGGCGATCGCCTGGTGCCTGCAACACCCCGCCGTGGGCTGCGTGGTCGCCGGCTGCAGTCGGTCGAGCAGCTGGAAGCAAACGCGCAGCGGCCACCACGCTGCATCGCCCGGCCGTTCGTCCACCACGATGGTCACGATGGTGGCGGCGGCCGCCGCGTCAGGCCAGTCGCAGGCGGGCCCCGTCCAGCACCTGCTCGATGAGCCACTGCGCCTGCGCGAACCACTCCGGGTCGGCTTCATAGGCCCAGCCGAGCACGTCCAGGCAGTGCTCGAGCTGGTAGAAGGCGAACCGCTCGGGCGCGTCGGCGTCCAGCTGGCCCTGCTCCAGGTAGCCGGCCACAAACGACCGGACGATCCGCGAGTCCAGGCCGTGGTCGGCGGTCCATAGGAAGTCCTCCACCGGATCGCCGGGGGCAGCCGACTCGAAGTCGAACACCGCCACCACTCCCAGATGGCCATCGGCGGTGGGGCCGACCGCGACGTTGCTGCTGCCGTAGTCGCCGTGCAGCAGCCGTGGGCGCAGCCAGTCGGCCTCGCGGATGGCCGGCTCGAGCCGGTCCAGCTCCCGGTCGGCGCGACGCAACAGCGCACCTGGGACGCAGTCGAGCCCGGCCGCCTGGGCCCGCACGGCCCCGGCTCGGGGCAGCACGTGCGCGGCCAGCGTGGCGGGCCCGGCGGCGTCCCAGGCGCCAAAGCTGGGGAACCCGCCGAGGGCGTGCAGGGTGGGCAGCCAGCGGCCCAGCGCGCGGTGAAACTCCCAACCGTCTGGGGTGTCCAGCTCGGCCCGGGTCGGCCGGACGTGGTCGGCGACGATCCTGGTCTCCAGGGTCCACGGTATGCCGCTTGGCAGCACGCCGTGGCCGAGCAGCCGCGGCACCGGCAGGCCACGGCCGGCCAGGAACCGTAGCGCGGCGACCTTGCGCGCCTGCCTGGCTGTGCCGTCGCGCAGGTAGGCCTTGAAGATGGCCTCCTCGTCCACGGCGAAGACCTGGTTGCGGTGCTTTGCTTCGAGCAGCCGGGCCGAGGCCGCGGGGCCGAGCAGGGGGCGTGTGACCGCCTCGACCTCGTCGGTAGTCAGCGGGTAGCGGTGATCCATCAGGCATCACCGCCGCAGCGTACGCCCTGGCTGCCCCTGAGGTTCTGGTTGCTGTTGCTGGAGCGGGCCGAGCTCGAAGCAGCAACGCATCGCGGTCGGATCGTTGATACCGCGCGGGGCCATCGGCCATGACGGCCGTGACAGCGGCGGAGCCGAAGCAGTCCAGCGCCACCACACACAGCCCTGCGGTGATGGCCGCCACCGTGTCCCGGTTGGGGGGCAGTCGCCGGCAAGCCGGCCCCATGGGCGCTCGAGCCGGTCCTGCCAGCGGGCCAGCCGCGGGTCGTCGGCGCGGACGTGCTCGTAGAAGCGCAGCGTCCCCCCGGGCGCAGCACTCGACGGGCCTCGGCCAGGGCCCGGACCGGGTCGGCGACGGTGCACAGCACCAGGCTGGCGACCACCGCGTCGAAGGCGGCGTCGGGGGCGGGCAGCGCCTCGGCGGTGCCGTCTACCACCCGGATCGGCACCGGCGCCTGGCTGGCCGCGGCCGCTGCGAGGCGGCACAGGTAGGGCTCTGGCTCCACGGCCAGAACCTCGGTGACGGTGGTCGGGTAGTGGGGGAAGTTCAGGCCGTGGCCGGCGCCGACCTCGGACGATGCGGCCGGTGAGGCCGGCGAGCAGCTTGCTGCGATGGTCGGCCATCTCGGCGTCCATGAGGTGGCCGACCCGCGCGTAGCAGCGGGCGAAGACGGGATGGTGGGCCGGTGTGGGGGCTGGCCGCGTGTGGGTATGGGCATTCCTCTGACCTGCTGGATGGATGATGGTTGTCAGCTGACCGCCGTCCCGCAGCGCCTGCAGCATCCGGCTGCGATCGGCGGCTGGCACGCGCAGCTCGACCAACGCGCCGCCGACCCGGCCCTTGAGTTGTTGAGCGGTGCCCTGGACGAGCAGCCAGCCGTGGTCGATGACCGCGATCCGGTCGGCGCTGGTCGGCCTCCTTCCAGGGACGCGGCCAGGTCCAGGCGGCGGCGCAAGCGCGATGGTGAGCATCGCGCGCCGAGCTCGCCGCGATGATCTCCGATCGCTCCTGGGCGGAGTGGGCGGCACGGCTGGCGCCCACGTTGGCGGTCGAGGCGGTCATAGCGTGGCTGGACGCCGGCCAGCCCGACCGCCAGCAGGCCGCCCAACGGATCGGCCAGGCCCTCGACGGTGTCATCCACGCGGCCCAACCGCTCACCCGATGACCACGCGCAGCCGCCGGCGGGCAGCGCAGAGCGCCTCCTCCACCTGCTGGTAGGTCGCAGCCTCGGCGAACAGGAAGCCCAGGTACCGGTCACCCTCCGGCAGCGGCTGGACAGCCTGACCCACCGGGATGGTGATCGACAGGCCGGTGATCCCTGGGACGGCTGCGGCATCGGTCCTGCCGTGCACGGCTTGGAGCACGCCGCGTCCAGCCCCAGGTGAGCGCGAACTCGGCCAGCCACTTGTCAGTCCTGGGTTCATTGTCGTCGGACAAGCACCAGGGCGCGGCGCAGCAACCCGGCGTCGATGGCGGCCAGCATGGCGCACCGCTTGTTTGCCGCTGCTGGAAGGCGCCGGGCGGCTCCAGCCGGGCGAGCTCGTCGGCGTGGGCCTCGGATTCGGCCAGCCAGGCGGCGGCGGTGGCGCGGAAGGACGGCGTGATGTCGAGTTCGGTGCTGTCCGAGAACCCGGCGGATCCAAGCAGCCGATGGTGGTCGCTGCGCATGGCGACGGCTCTGGGACCGGCGGCGCGGGCCTGTCGGCGCGCCGCGGGTGGCAGGTCCGGCGTCTCGAAGATCGTGGAAAAGCCCATGCGCCCGCCGCGGCGAAGCAGCCGCTTGCAGGCTCTCAGCACGGAGAGCTTGGCGCGCAGTCAACACAGCACGTCGGTGTGGATGATGGCGTCGAAGCTGTGGGCGTGGAACGGCAGCGCGCTGGCGGCGGCGACCAGCACGCTGGTGCGCTCGGCGAGGCCCTCCGCTTGGGCGCGGCTGGCAGCCACCCGCAGCCCCTCGACTGGCAGGTCGGCCAGGACCACCCGGCAGCCGGTGCGGGCGGCCAGATACAGTCCTGGCCAGCCCCGCCCCGTGCCGAGGTCGAGCAGGCGGTCGGCGGCCGACAGCTCGAGGCCTGTGGCGAGCTGGTCGGCCTGGGCCATGGTGGTGTAGCCGCATGAGCCCCAGTCGCCGCCGATGACCCGCCGCTCGATCGCACACGCGACCGGCGAGACGGTGACGCCATAGCGCTGGTCGAACAGGGCGCGTGCCTGCAGTTCGTCCCTGACGGTCATGGTCGCCTCGCCGGTTCGGTCTCGGCCCGCTCCGCTCGGCGGCCCCGGGTGGCTGGGGTGCGGCGACGGGTCTCGTACATGCGCATGGCGACGACCACGCCAGAGAGGGCGGTGAGGGCCGCGACCGTCCAGATGGCGGCGGCCAGGCCCGCCAGGTCGGCGACCACGCCGGCCAGCAGGGCGCCGATGGCGAAGCCGCCGTCGCGCCACAGCCGGTACACGCCGACCGAGGAGGCTCGCCAGCGGGGGTGGGCGACGTCGCCGACGGCGGCCAGCAGGGTGGGGTAGACCATAGCGGTGCCGGCGCCCAGCAGCAGCGCCCCGGCGGCCCACGGCCCAAAGCCGCGGACCGCCGCGATCAGCCCGATCGCCAGCGCCTGGGTCCACATGCCGCCCGCGATCAGCCACTTGCGCCCCACCCGGTCCGACAGGGCACCGGTGACCAGCTGCCCCGCTCCCCAGACGGCGGGGTAGAGGGCGGCCAGGATGCCGATGCGGCCGACCGGCAGGCCGTAGTTGGCGAAGAACAGGGGGAAGATGCCCCAGGCCAGGCCGTCGTTGAGGTTGTTGACCATGCCGGCCTGGCTGGCCGCGGACAGCGCCTTCTCCTTGAAGCTGGTGAGCAGGAACACCTGTCCGGTGGACAGGTCCTGGTGCGCCGCGGCCGAGGCGTCCACGTGGGTGGTGGCCTCATGCTGGGCGTAGGCGCGGGTCTCGCGCACCAGCAGCGTGGACAGGCCAAGGCCCAGGCCGGCGTAGGCTAGGCCGAGGAAGAACGGCTGCGGGCGCAGCCCCGCGTGGGCGGCGATGAACCCGGTGGCCAGGGCGGTGACGGCGACCGCGCCGTAGCCGGCGGCCTCGTTGAGGCCCATGGCCAGGCCGCGGCGGCGGGGGCCGGCCAGGTCGATCTTCATGATGACCGTGGTCGACCAGCACAGTCCCTGGTTGATGCCCAGCAGGACGTTGGCGGGGATGATCCAGCCCCACGCTGGCGCCCACAACAGCAGCAGCGGCACCGGCAACCCGACCAGCCAGCCGGCCACCAGCACCGGCTTGCGCCCGATGCGGTCCGACAGCGTGCCGGCGAAGAAGTTGGTGGCCGCCTTCACGGCGCCGAACGCCAGGATGAAGGTGAGCGCGGCGGTGAAGGCCTGCAGGTGGAAGATCTGGGTGGCCAGCAGCGGCAGTACCGTGCGTTCCTGGCCGATCATCCCGCCGACCAGCGCGTTGACCCCGACCAGGAGCAAGAACTGGGCGAGGTTGGCGCGCACGCCAAGCCGCACCGGCCGCCCACCGTCGGCGTCGGTCATGCTTGTGGCTCCAGGCGGCGGCCGGCATCGGCCCAGCCTGAGGTGCCGCCGTCCACCACCGAGATGTCGTGCCGGCCGCGGCGTGCGAGCAGGCTCGCTGCGGTCATGGCCCGCTCCCCGTGCCCGCAGACGACCGCCAGCGGCCCGTCGGGCAGCCCGGCCAGGTCGGTAAGGGCGCCGAGCTCGACGTGGGCCGCGCCGGGGATGTGCCCGGCGGCGAACTCGGCATCTTGGCGGACGTCGAGCACCCGCCGGCCCTCGACGCCGTCCAGACCGGTAAGGGGGATGCGGGCCACGGGCAGGCCGGCCGCCTCCCAGGCCGCCATCCCGCCGGCCAGCTCACCAGCCAGCCGCTCGTAGCCGACCTTGAGCGCCTGGCGGACCAGGTCGCCGCGGTCCTGGTCGGGGTCGGCGACGATCACCAGCGGCCGGTCGTCGGCCACCAACCAGCCCAGCCAGGTGGCGAACGCGCCGCGCAGCGGGATCGACAGCGCGCCGGGGGCGTGCCCGGCGGCGAAGGCGCCGATCGGTCGCGCGTCGACCACCTCGGCGCCCTCAGCGACAAGGCGCCGCACCTGGTCCGGCGACAGGGGGGCCAGCGGCGGCGGAGTGGCGCCGTACACACGGGGACCGCGCCGGTTCACCTCGCGCAGCCGCAGGAAGTAGCGGGGATAGGAGCCGAGCCCGCCGAGCAGCAGCTTGACGAACGCGTCCTCGTCGGGCGCGGCCAGCAGCGGGTTGGTGGCCTTCTCCCGGCCGATGGTCGTGGTCGGCTCGGCGCCGGTGGGGGCCGAGCAGAACGACCCGGCCCCATGGGTAGGGTAGACGGGCAGGTCGTCGGGCAGCGTGAGGATTCGCTCGTGCAGGGAGCGCCATAGCGCCCGGGCCAGCTCCTCGGTGCGGTCGGGGCTGATGAGGTCGGTGCGGGCCACGGCGCCGACCAGCAGTGACCCGCCGGAGAACAGCGCCAGCGGCCGTGCGCCGTCGGCCAGCAGGTAGGCCAGGTGCTCTGGGGTGTGGCCGGGGGTTGCCAGCGCCCGCAGCGACAGGCCGCCCAGGTCGACCTCGTCGCCGTCGCCCAGACCGCGATGGGGAAACTGGAGCCGGGCGGCCGCCGGCGCGACCACGGTGGCGCCGCTTGTGGCCAGCTCGCGGCTGCCGGAGACGAAGTCGGCGTGCAGGTGCGTCTCCGCGGTGTAGGCCAGTCGCAGGCCGCGGTGTGCGGCGGCGGTGAGGTAGGGGTCGGGGTCGCGCGCGGGGTCCAGCGCCAGCCCGCGGCCGTCCCCCAGATCCACCAGGTACGAGGCGTTGCCCAGCCCCTTGTCCCGGCGCGTGACGATCTCGGTCATCCGTCCTCCCGCCATCAGGACCCGGATACCAGCCCGAACCAATGCACCAGTATTCCAGATAACTTTAGAATAACGGAAGTGCGCGCTGGCTGGCCGACGGCGGCTGGGCTGACTGGCCCTGCTCGCGGACCGGGCTGGCCTCCTACCATGTTCCACAGATCATTGGACAATCGGGGAGGGACGGCGTATGGAGGGTCGTGAGGCAAAGGACCGGCTGTACGAGCAGTTCGCCCGCACCGCCAAGGCCGTCGCCAGCCCCAAGCGGATCGAGCTGCTGGAGCTGCTCGCCCAGGGTGAGCACACCGTGGAGGCGCTGGCGGGCGCGACCGGGATGGGGGTGACCAACACCTCGGCGCACCTGCAGGTGCTGCGCCACGCTCGGCTGGTCGAGACGCGCAAGCAGGGCACGAAGGTGCACTATCGGCTGGCGAGTGATGAGGTCGCCGGCTTCGTCGCCGCCTTGCGGGACCTGGCCCGGGCCCGCCTGGCCGAGGTGGATCGGGTGGTGGCCGACTACTTCGTGGCCCGCGACGCCCTGGAGCCGGTCAGCCGCACCGAGCTGGTGGAGCGCGCCGCCCGCGGCGACGTGGTGATCCTCGACGTCCGCCCGGCCGAGGAGTTCGCCGCCGGGCACATCCCGGGTGCGCTGTCGGTGCCCCTGGACCAGCTCGACGCCGCCCTGTCGCGGCTGCCCAAGCGGGCCCGGATCGTCGCCTACTGCCGCGGCCCCTACTGCGTGCTCGCCCCCCAGGCGGTCGAGCGGCTGCGCGCCAGGGGCTTCACGGCCCGCCGGCTGGTCGATGGCATGCCCGAGTGGCGGCTGGCGGGCCTGCCGGTCGCCGTCGGGAAGGAGTGAGGCGCGTAAAGACGCTGTTGATCCTCATGATCACCGCGGCGGCCCGCCACAGCGCCGAAGTAGGCTGCCGCGGGAGCTGCCTGGACGCGCGTGGCATCAGCGAGGACCTGCTCACCAAGGGCACCCGCCGCTCCAGCCTGGACGAGCTGGCCGACTGGACCGGGGCAAGTTGGGACTACTCGGACGCAAGTTCGGATCTGCTAGGCGGCGCCCTGGGCGCCCGACCGGCTTGGCCAGCCCTGCGAGCGAACCCCGGCTCCTCCAGGCCCGAGTCCCGGCCCTTCACTGGCTTTCGTCCGGGCTCGATACGCCGAGCCATTGGACCTGGTTGCGATAGGCGTCCTCGCCCTGGTGACGCTGGAGGAAGGCATCGAGCGCCTCGGTGAAGCGGCCGATGGCATCGCTGCGTCGCGGCATGCTCCTGTCGGAGGTGAGCAACAGGCCGTAGTGGTCGTCGGCGGCCACAGCCGCGCGGGTGGCGAGTGGCAGGAAATCCTTGACGTTGTTGGTCATGATCGCCCGCCGTTCTCGCGCCATCCGCCGAAGGAGCTCGTCGCCGCCGAGCCCAACCAGATCGGCACGCTCGGCGACCGCGACGACGTCATGGCCTCTGGTGCGGAGCTGCCGGGCGATCTCGGGTGAGTAGTGCTCATCCAGGAGCAGCTTCACGCCAGCGCCTCGCCGCGCCGCTGCCAGCGCGCCTCCTCACGCTCGGTGATCGCGTGCGCCCGTTCGATCCACGCGTCATCTCGTCGCCGTAGTCGGCGTAGTAGCGCAGGCATGCCTCGATCCGGTCGACCGGTAGTTCGAGGTAGGCGGCTGCTCGCTCGACCGAGCTGTCGTTCTGTCGGATCGTCTCGATGACGTCGGCCACGTCGAGTCGGGTGCCGAGCAGGGCTGGGCGTCGGCCACTGGCGCCATCGCGGAAGTGGATCAGGGGATGCTCGTCCATCCGCAGGCCCTCTTCGAGGTAGCGTTCGGCGAGGACTGTTTGCGGCTGGCCGGCCTCACGGGCACGACGCTTGAGGTGCTCCAGAGTGCGGGGCGGGACTCGAAAGGCGAGCGGCCGCTTGGGTGCTGCAGAGTGTGCCATCCTCCGGGCACTGTATGGCGTGCGCATGCGTCGCATCCTTCTCTTTGGCTCATGGGCTCGCGGGGACGCCCACCCCGAGTCGGACATCGACCTCCTTGTGGTCCTTGCCCGGGTCGACTCGCCCTGGGACGAGCTTCGGAGAATGGACGAGATCCGGGCCCGAGCCGAAGGGCGAGCCGTCGCGTGACCGACCGGACTGGCCTTGATCGGTGCCGGGAGGAGTTGGCGGCTGCCCGGCTCCTGGCGGACAAGGGGTTCACACTTGCCTGTGCCGAAGCAGTGGCAGATCGCCAGGCGTGACCGCGAACCGGCATGGCGGCAGGGGGCCGTTCAGCCCTACCACCGCCCCCCGATCAGCCCCATCCTGAGGGTGAGGCCGTACCGACAGCAGGGAGCATCCGATGATCGTGGTGCTGATGGTCGCGTTGCTCGTCATCCTGCTGGTGGTGCTGGCGCCCAGAGCAAGACACCACGGCCGTTCACTCCAGTCGGCCGGGATCGTCGACCCGCTTCAGGTGCAGCTGCAGCGGTGGACGACCGATGGGCTGCTCACCAAGGAGCAGGCCACCGCCATCCTTGCGGCCGAGCGTGCCCGGGTTCCACGGCAGACCCCACTCCCGGCGCGGCGAGTCACAGCAATGGTGGAACTGCTCGGCTACCTTGGTGGCGCCCTCGCCACCGTCGGCGCCGTCCTGCTCGCCGCCCGGTTCTGGCAGGACCTGCCAAGCTGGACCCGGCTGACGCTGCTCGGGCTGGTCGCGGTGGCGCTGTGGGGTGCTGGCGCGGCGGTCCACGAGCGGGCCGACCCGGCGCTGGGACGGCTGCGCGGGGTGCTGTGGTTGCTGTCATCGGCTGCGGTCGCCGTGTTCGCCGGCCTGCTCGGCGCGGACGTCCTGGATCTGGGCGGCGAGGCGGTGGCCTTGCTGGCGGGGCTGGCGACCGCGCTGTATGCCGGGGCGTTGTGGGGGCTTCGGCCGCGCCCGCTGCAGCAGCTTGCCTGCCTGGTCGGGGTCGTGGCGGCGACCGGTGGCGGTGTGGCTGTGGTCGGCGGGGACCAGGCGGCGGTCGGGCTGAGCGTCTGGGCGGTGGGGGTGGGGTGGGTTCTGCTCGGCTGGCGCAGGCTCCTGCCGCCACCCGTGGTCGCTCTGGCGTTCGGCGCGATCGTCGTGCTGGTTGGGGCGCAGGCGATCGCGGCCCGCTGGCAAGGCGCCGGCCTGGTGTTTGGTCTGGCCAGCGCGCTCGGCTTGCTGGTGGCTGGGACGACCGGTCGCCGATCGGTGGTGGCGGGTGTTGGGATCGTGGGCGTGTTGTTGTTCCTGCCCGCGACGGTGACGCACTTCTTCGCCGGCACGGTCGGGGTCCCGGTGCTGATCCTGCTGGCTGGCGCCGTGCTGCTTGCCGTCACCCTGGTCATGCTCCGGGTGCGGCTGCCGTGGTCGCACGCAGCGCCTCCCACGCCGTCCAAGAAGCAGCCCGAGGAGCGATCCAGCCGGTTGGACTCCACGCCCGGGCCCCGTGCGGCTTGACACCAGCGCGCAGGCAGAAGTACCGGAGCAGCGCTGTCGGCCGCGAGGCCGGGGATCGGAGACGCTCAGGGCCCGGCCCGGCACGCATCGGTCGGCCAAGGTCAGCGCTGCACCAGACCAGGCTGCAGATGGTCCGGCCCGGTCCGCGTCGGCCTCGCTCACGACGGCTGCCCATCCCGCGGCGGTGGCTCACCGGGCAGCTGATGCGCTGCCGCGTGAGGCGGCCGAAGTTGTGCCGAGCCGCCTGGAGGAGACAACGCCCCCGGCGAAGACTTCGCCGGGGGCGTTGTCTGGTGCCGGCGGAACGCTACGTGGTGACCGGAATCTTGGTTGCCTTGGCCTTCTTCTGGTCGAACGGCACCCGGATCTCAAGCATCCCACCGGCGTAGGTCGCCGTGATGTCCTTCTCGGTGGTCCCGACCGGCAGGGGCAGAATCCGGGAGAACGCGCCGTAGCGGAGCTCGGAACGGTACTCCTGCTTCTCCTCGACCGTCTTCTCCTGCCGCCGCTCGGCACGGATGTGCAGGGCGCCCTCGCTTACGGTGAGCTCGACGTCCTTGTCAGGGTCGATGCCCGGCAGCTCGACGCGCATCACCAGGGTTCCGTCGTCGACGAACTCCTCGACACGGAGCTGGTCGGCCAGGAAGGGCTCGAAGGTCCGGAAGGGCTCTGGCCACTCGAACAGCCAGCCGCCAAACGGATCCCGGTGCAGCACCTGCGGCCCTCTACGAATCAGCGCCATCTCGTGATCCTCCTCGGCGCTCGATGATCGCCTCCAGGTTCAGCCTATGGCCAGGCAGGCTCTGGTAGTAGAACCATCAGTCCCGTCGCCGGGGCGACGGACAGCCCTGGAGGGCCTGGCGCGAACCGCCCGGTCTGCCCACGCTCGCTGCGAATCCAAGCCCGTCCACCGGGAAGCCGTCGCGGACGAACGGCCTCGGTGCCACGGGACCCTTGCCTCTGGCAGCCGCCCGCCGAGAAGCCGCGTGCCGGCCTGCCGCGGGGTCGCCGGAGGTCCCCCTCGCGCGGGGGCTGTCCGTCCCTGGTCGAGGAGCTCGCCATGGGCCAGGCTGGTCCTGCAGCACCCCCCAGGCCGGCAAGGGAGGCGGACATGAAGGGGCTGAGTGTGGAGCGGCAGGTACGCATGCTGGCCGGGCACCCTCGCGACGACCAGGGCCACCCGACGCTGCAGCGCGACGAGGCGATCGGGATCGTCCGCGAGCACCTCGAGCTCGAAGCGGTCGAGGCGTACGACACCGACGACGACCTTTGGCGGTTGTGGACCGAGGAGGCGGCAGCGACGGCACCCGGCGACATCAACGCGACCGTGCTCGAACGCGTGCTCGAGCGCGTCAAGGTCGGAGAGTGACGCCGCGACGGTGCCAGTCAGCGGCGCCTGCCGCTGCTCGGCCCGCCGGCTGCCTGCGACAGCAGCACGGTCACGTCGGTGTCTGAGACCTCGGGGAAGTCCTCGTACCATTCGTCCACGGCCAGGATCAGGGGCGGGGTCTGCAGGCACACGACCGTGTCGACCTCGTGGGCGAGTGCCTCGACGGCCTCGCGCGGGGACACCGGCACTGCCACGATGACGCGAGCGGCGCC